>CAOKIU010000077.1 GCA_948468595.1 uncultured Christensenella sp. | reverse complement strand
ATCACCGACGCCTACCGGCTGTACGAGGAGAGGCTGCGGCACAACAACGCCCTGGACTTTGACGATCTGCTGCTCAAAACCCTGGAGCTGTTTGTGGCCGCTCCGCCGGTGCTGGATCACTACCGCAGGCGGTTCCAATACATCCTGGTGGACGAATACCAGGACACCAACCACGTGCAGTACGAGTTCATCCACGCGCTGACGGGCGGCAGCAACAACCTCTGCGTGGTGGGCGACGACGACCAATCCATTTACGGCTGGCGCGGCGCGGACATTCGCAACATCCTAGATTTTGAAAAGGACTATAGGGGCTGCCACACCATCAAGCTTGAGCAGAATTACCGCTCCACCAACCGCATCCTCAGCGCGGCCAACGCCGTCATTGCCAACAACATCGGCCGCAAGGACAAGAACCTGTGGTCCCAGCGGGGCGAGGGCAGCCAGATCCTGGTGGCGGCGCTTCCGGACGAACAGGGCGAGGCGGGCTTTGTATGCCGGGAGATTCTGCGGCTGCACGCCGAAGGCATGAGATACCAGGAAATGGCGATACTATACCGAACGAACGCGCAATCCCGCGTGCCGGAAGAGCATCTGATCTTTTCCGGCGTGCCCTATCGCGTCTATGGCGGCCAGCGCTTCTATGACCGCAAAGAGATCAAGGACATCCTGGCCTATCTTCGCCTCTCCGTCAATCCCCATGATGACATTGCCCTGCGGCGCATCATCAACGAGCCCAGGCGCGGCATTGGGGATGCGACGGTGGAAGCCCTGGCCCAGTGGGCGCAAGAGAATGGGGATTCGCTTCTGGGCGCGGCGATGGAGATTGAGGAATTCGAGGGGATGGGCACCCGCGCGGTCACGGCCGTGCAGAAGTTTGCCGACATGATGACGGGCTTGTTCGCCCATAAGGAAATCATGACGGTCTCCGAATATGCGGACCATGTGGCGCGCCAGACGGGAATCTACGCCCAGTATGACAAGCCTGACGACGAATCGCAGCAGCGTATGGAGAACATTAAGGAGTTCTTGGGGTCGATTGCCGAGTACGAGAGCATGGCCGAGGCGCCCTCGCTGGAAGACTACTTGGAGCAGGCCGCGCTGGTGACGGACGTGGACGCCATGGGGGAAAACAGCGGCGCGGTGACGCTGATGACGATGCACAGCGCCAAGGGATTGGAGTTCAGCGCGGTTTTCGTGCTGGGGTTGGAGGACGGATTGTTCCCCTCCTCACGGTCCTTTACGGATGAAACGCGGCTGGAGGAAGAGCGGCGGCTGTGCTATGTGGCCATCACGCGCGCCAAGGACCAACTGTTCTTAACGCACGTGCAAAAGCGCATGCTCTATGGCTCGCCGCAGTACAACAGGCCCTCCCGCTTTCTGCGCGAGCTGCCGCAGGACCTGATCAAGACCGTGGATCAAACCGTGGAACGCCGCAGGGAGACCAAGCCGCGCGAACGCACGGCCGCCTCCTTCTCAAGGGGCGGCATGGCCCCCAAGGTCAGCCGCGCGCAGGAGCCGCCGCGCAAGGTGCAGCCCGGCCAACTGCGCGCGGGCGACGCCGTGGAGCACCGCAAGTTTGGCCGCGGAACCATCATCGCCATCAACGGGACGGTGGCGCAGGTCGCCTTTGCCGGGCAGGGCATCAAGGAGCTGGATACGCAGTTCGCACCGATGGAAAAGATTTAATACCGATGGAGAAGCGTTGAATGGAAGCAAGGATGCGGGAGCTGGTGGACGTGCTCAATCAGCACGCCTACCGCTACTATGTGTTGGACAATCCCACCATTTCCGACCGGGAATACGATGTGCTCTTTGACGAACTGGTGGATCTGGAGGGCAAGCTGGGATACCGGCTGTCCGATAGCCCCACCGGGCGCGTGGGCGGCGAGCCGCTCTCCGAATTTGCGCAGCACCGCCACATTGCGCGGCTGTGGTCGCTGGATAAGGCGCAGACCGCGCAAGGCGTGCGCGCCTGGGCCGAGCGCGTGCGCAAGCTATTGCCGGACGAGGAGCAAGAATACTCCTTAGAGTATAAGTTTGACGGACTGACCCTCAACCTGACGTATGAAGGCGGGCAGTTGGTCATGGCGGCCACGCGCGGAAACGGCGAGGTGGGAGAGGAGATCTTGGCGCAGGTGCGCACCATCCGGAGCATCCCGCTCTCCATTCCATTTAAGGGAAAGATGGAGGTGCAGGGCGAGGGCATCATGCGCCTGAGCGCGCTGGAGGCCTACAACCGCACGGCCAGCGAGCCGCTCAAGAACGCGCGCAACGCGGCGGCGGGCGCGCTGCGCAACCTGGACCCCAAGGAAACCGCCAAGCGCAAGCTGGACGCCTTTTTCTACAATGTAGGCTATATCGAGGGTAAGACGCTGCAAAACCACGCGCAAATGCGTGCGTTTTTGGAGGAAAATCATTTTCAGGTCAGTCCCTATACCAAGTATTTTACCGATTTGGATGAATTGATCGGCGCGCTGGACGAGATTGAGACGCACAGGGACCAGCTGGACTTCCTGATCGACGGCGCGGTGATCAAGATTACGGATTTCTCCATGCGGGAGCGGCTGGGCTCCACCGACCGGTTCCCACGCTGGGCCGTGGCCTTTAAGTTCGAAGCCGAGGAGATGACCACCAAGCTTGTGGACGTGAAGTGGGAAGTGGGGCGGACGGGAAAGCTCACCCCCGCGGCGGTGCTGGAGCCGGTGGACATCGGCGGGGTGACGGTCAAGGCCGCGACCCTCAACAATAGTGGCGATATTGCCCGCAAGAAACTCAAAACCGGCGCGATGGTGTTTATCCGCCGCTCCAACGACGTCATCCCGGAGGTGATGGGCAGGACGGACGAAATACAGCCCGACGAGCAGGAGATCGCCATCCCCGACGTGTGCCCCGCCTGCGGGCAGGCTCTGGTGGAAAAGGGGGCGCATCTTTTCTGCCCAAACCCGGCATGCCCCCCGCAGATCGTGGGTCGTCTTGCCCACTTTGCCAGCCGGGAGGCCATGGATATTGACGGCTTTTCCGACAAGACGGCGGAACTGCTGGTGGAGCAGGGCATTGTGCGCGACGCGGCGGATATGATGAATCTCAGGCAGGAGCAGCTCGAGGGCCTTCCGCTGTTTAAGGATAAGCGCATCGGCAACTTGATTGCCGCCATTGAAAAGAGCAGGGACAGGCCGCTGGACGCCTTCCTCTTCGCGCTGGGCATTCCAAACGTCGGCCGCAAGACCGCGCGGGACCTGGCCGCCGCCTTTGAAACCCTGGATCGGGTGATGGAGGCGAACCAGGAGGAGCTGATGGCCATTCCGGACATTGGGGATGTCGTGGCAGCCTCCATCACCGCGTTTTTTGCGTCGGAGTCGGGGCGCGATCTGGTTGAGCGATTGCTGGCGGCGGGCGTGAAGCCCACTTGGGAAGCGGTGAAGCTGGGCGATGCCTTTGCGGGCAAAACCGTGGTGCTCACCGGGACGCTGGCAACCATGGGCCGCAAGGCGGCGGGGGACCTCATTGCCGCGCACGGCGGGAAGGTGACGGGCTCGGTTTCGCTCAAGACCGATTACGTAGTCGCGGGCAAAGAAGCGGGCTCCAAGTTGGAAAAGGCGGAAAAGCTCGGCGTACAGGTTCTGGATGAGGAGACGTTCCTTTCCATGATTGGATACGTAAAAAATGCATAAATTCGCCTCCCGCGCGCGGAAATATGGTATAATAAACAAATAGACTGGCAAAAGGCCTTTAGAAGAGGGCAAAGGAGGGGTTCCCTTGCTAAGCATGACGGGTTATGGCCGCTCGGCAAAGGCATGCGACGGCCGCGAGCTGGTACTGGAATTAAAGAGCGTCAATCATCGCTTTTTGGATCTGAATTTTCGCATGCCGCGCAGCTTTGCCTACCTGGAGGACGGCTTGCGCCAGGAGATGCAGCGCCGCCTTTCCAGAGGGCATATCGATTTGTTTGCGACCTTTCGCAACACGCGGCAGGACAGCAAGCGTGTTGCGGTGGACGAGGCGCTTGTCCGGGCCTATTTGGACGCGCTGGAAGACGTCGGCCGCCTGGGCGGTCTCCGTTGCGACGTCAAGCTGATGGACCTTGCGAAGCTGCCGGACGTCATGCGCGTGGAGGAAGCGGATGAGGATCAGGATGCGCTGCGGCAGCTGGCGTACTCCTGCCTGGAAGCGGCGCTGGACGAGTTGACCGCCATGCGCAAGACCGAGGGCGAGCGCCTGAAAGCGGATATCTCCGCGCGGCTGCTGAACGTAGAGGCTTTGACGCGGCGCATTCAGTCCCGCGCGCCGCAGGTGGTGGAGGAATACCGCCAAAGGCTGACCCAGCGGGTGACGGAAATCATGCAGGAACAGCCGGTGGATCTGGCCCGCATCACGCAGGAGGTCGCGCAATTCTGCGACCGGGTCAACATCGATGAGGAGATCGCCCGAATGGACAGCCATGTTAAGGGCATGCGCGAGGCCATGGAGGAGAGCGCGCCCGTGGGAAGAAGGCTGGACTTCATCGTTCAGGAGATGAACCGCGAGGCCAATACCATGGGCAGCAAGGCCTCCGACATCGAGCTGGTGAGCGCGGTGGTGAGCCTCAAGTCCGAAATTGAGAAGATCCGCGAGCAAGTGCAGAACATCGAATGAGGGGCGAGGAGGTGCCAAGGGTTTGGGCGTGAAGCTCATCAACATCGGCTACGGCAACTTCGTCTCCGCCGCCCGGCTCATTTCCATTGTCAGTCCCGACTCCGCGCCGGTCAAGCGCATCGTGCAGGAGGCCCGGGACCGCGGAACGCTGGTGGACGCCACCTGCGGCCGGCGTACGCGCGCGGTAATGATCATGGACAGCGGCCATGTGCTGCTTTCGGCCGTGCAGCCGGAGACCGTTGCGCACCGGCTGGATGACAGAGAAATACAATCCGGCGAGGAGGAAGAACCCGATGAATAAAGGCAAACTGATCGTCATTTCCGGCCCGTCGGGCATTGGCAAGGGCACGGTATGCAAGGAGCTGATTCAAAAGGACGATTCGGTGATGCTCTCTGTTTCCTGGACCACGCGCGAGAAGCGCAAGGGCGAGGAGGAGGGCGTGACCTACTTTTTCCGCTCGGAAGAAGAGTTCGACCGGATGATCGAATCGGGCGGCTTTTTGGAGTACGCGGGCATCTACGGCGGCCGGTACGGCACCCCGCGCGATTATGTGCGGCGCTGCATGGACGAGGGGAAAAACGTGATCCTGGAGATCGAGACGCAGGGCGCGATGAACGTGATGCGGCAGGAGGAGGACGTGTGCTCCATCTACCTGCTGCCGCCCAGCATGAGCGAACTGCGCAGCCGCCTGGTGGGCCGGGGCCGCGAGGGCTATGAAAAGGCCATGGAGCGGTTCCGCTGCGCGTACCGGGAGATTGACCTTGCAAGAGACTATCGATACGTCATCGTAAACGAAAAACTGGAGGATACCGTTGGCAGCATCATGGAGATTCTGCACGGCGCGTATCGCAACCCTGAAAACCTGGAACAGATCATTCAAACGCTCAAGGAGGAAGAACTATGATTATCGATCCGCCCATCACTTCGCTTGCCAAGCGCGCGAACTGCCGCTATTCGCTGATTGTGGAGGTCTCCAAGCGCGCCCGCCAGATCGTCGCCGGCGCGGAGCCGCTGATCGCCACGACGGAAACCAAGCCCGTATCCATCGCCGTGCGCGAAGTGGACCAGGGCCTTATCACCTATACGAGCGCCGAGGACTGAGAAGATGAACGGGAAAAACATTGTGCTGGGCGTCACCGGCGGCATTGCCGCCTTCCGCGCTGCGGAGCTGGCGCGGAGCATGACCAAGCTGGGCGCGCGCGTCTACTGCATTATGACGAAAAACGCGCTCAACTTCATCACCCGGCAGACGATGGAGACCATGTCCGGCAACCCGGTTGTGGTGGACATGTTCGAGCGCCCGGACAAATGGGAAGTGGAACACATTGCGCTCGCCAAGCGGGCCGATGTGTTCCTTGTTGCACCTGCCAGCGCGAACTTTTTGGGCAAGGTGGCGTCGGGCGTGGCGGACGACATGCTCACCACCACCATCATGGCCACGCGCGCGCCCATCGTCGTGGCGCCGGCCATGAACACCAATATGTATGAAAACCCCATCACCCAGCGCAACATGCGCACGCTGCGGGAGATGCTGGGCGTGACCTTTGTCGAGCCCAGCGTGGGTCAATTGGCCTGCAACACGGTGGGCAAGGGACACATTGCCGACAATGAGGACATCATCGCCGCGGTGAGGCGCGCGCTCACCCCGCAGGACCTTGCGGGGCGCCGCGTGCTGGTGACGGCCGGACCCACGCGCGAGGCGCTGGACCCCGTGCGGTATCTCACCAACCGTTCCTCCGGCAGGATGGGCTACGCCATTGCGGAGGCGGCGGCGCGGCGCGGCGCGGAGGTGACGCTGGTCTCCGGGCCGGTGTCGCTGGAAAAGCCCGCAAAGGTGGAGCGCGTGTTTGTGGAGAGCACCATGGATCTATACGCGGCGCTGGAGCGGCTGTGCGGCGCGCAGGATGTCATCATCCAGGCCGCGGCGCCGGCGGACTACCGGCCGGAGCACGCTGCGGAGCAGAAGATCAAAAAGACAGACGGGGAGCCCCTTGCCATGCGCCTGGTGGAAAACCCGGACGTGGCGGGGATGGTGGGCGCGCGCAAGCGGCCCGGCCAGGTGTTGGTGGCCTTTGCCGCCGAGACACAGAATTTGCTAGGCAACGCCGCGGGGAAGCTGGAAAAGAAGAACGCGGACTTCATCGTGGCCAACGACGTGACCCGGCCGGGCGCGGGGTTCGACGTGGAGACCAACATCGTGACCTTCCTGGACCGGGAAGGCAAGACGGAGTTGCCCCTGCTGAAAAAGAGCGAGGTTGCGGACCGGATTTTGGACCATGTGCTGAAGTTTTTGTAGGCAGTGAGAAGGAGCGGATGCCAAACGTACGCGCAGATCATCGTGGACATCCTAAACGAGCAGGTGGACAAGGTGTTCACCTACGCCGTCCCGGAGGGGATGGAGCTGACAAGCGGGATGCGCGTGCTGGTGCCGTTTGGACCGCGCCGCGTGGTGGGCATGGTGATCGGGCTGACGGAGGAGACGGATGTGCCGCGCGAGCGGCTCAGGAGCGTGCTCTCCGCGCTGGATGACATGCCGGTGGTGCTGCCGGAGCTCATGCAGCTTGCCGCCTATCTGCGCACGGCCTGCCACTCCACCATGGCGGCCGCGCTGCGCTGCATTCTGCCCTACCAGGTCAGAAGCGGCAGGGTGCGCCCTCTCTCCCGCCTTGCCGTGCGGCTGACGCAGGAGGCGGAGACGGCGCTGGGGCGCTGCGCGCGGTCTAAAAAACAGCAGGAGCTGATTGAGCGCATCGCCCCCTGGCCGGAGGGCGTGCGCATCGGGCATATCGAAATGGAAGGGGCGCTGCAGGCTGCGCGCGCGCTGGAAAAGAAGGGGCTGGCGGAGGTCTTTCCCATGGAAGTGCGCCGCACGCCGTACGCGAACCTGGAAGGGGAGCTGGATGCCTACGCCCTTACAGACGCCCAACAAGCGGCTGTTGCGCGCATTCGGGACTCGCTGGACGGGGAGATGCAGTCCTTCCTGCTGCATGGGGTGACGGGCAGCGGCAAGACGGAGGTGTACCTGCACGCGGTGCGGGAATGCCTGCTGCGCGGCAAGGGCGCGATTTTGCTGGTGCCGGAGATCTCCTTGACGCCGCAGATGGTGGGCTGGTTCCGCGCCCGGTTCGGGGATCACGCCGCGGTGCTGCATTCCGGCCTGTCCCAAGGGGAAAAATATGACGAATGGCGCAGGGTCCGCGAAGGGGAGGCGCGCGTGGTGATCGGCGCGCGCTCGGCGGTCTTTGCGCCGGTGGAGAGTTTGGGCCTGATCATCCTGGACGAAGAGCACGAGCAGACCTACCAGAGCGAGACCCATCCCTGCTACGACGCGCGCGAGGTGGCGCGGGAGCGGTGCCGCTTGCAGCGCGCCACGCTGGTGCTGGGCAGCGCCACGCCCTCCATCGATACCTACGCGCGCACGCTGCGCGGGCACAATGTGCTCTTGGAGATGCGCCAGCGCGTGGCGGGAAGGCCGCTGCCCGAGGTGGAGATTGTGGACATGCGTCAGGAGATCATTCTGGGCAACCGCAGCATGTTCTCCCGCGCGCTGCACGCGGCCATTGAGGAGACGCTGCTGGCCGGGCAACAGGTGGTGCTCTTTCACAACCGGCGGGGGCATTCCAGCTTTGTCAAGTGCCGCGCCTGCGGCTACACCGTGCATTGCCCCCACTGCGATGTGACCATGACCTACCACGCGGTGGACGATACGCTCAAGTGCCACTACTGCGGCGCGGAGATGGCCCTGCCCCGCGCTTGCCCGCAGTGCGCTTCGCCCTATATCCGCAAGTTCGGGGTGGGCACGCAGCAGGTGGAGGAGAAATTAAAGCAGGAGTTCCCCGCGGTCACGGTCGTGCGCATGGACATTGACACCACCAAGGGCAAGGACGAGATGGTCAAACTGCTCACCTCCTTTAGAAAGGGGGAGGCGCAGGTGCTCATTGGCACGCAGATGATCGCCAAGGGGCACGACTTTCCCAATGTGACGCTGGTGGGGGTGATTGCGGCGGACATGACGCTGAACCTGCCGGACTACCGGAGCGAGGAGCGGACCTTCCAGCTGTTGACGCAGGTGGAGGGCCGTGCGGGGCGGGGCGTGCATCCCGGCCGCGTGATTGTGCAGACCTATGAGCCGGAGCATTACGCCATTGCCATGGCTGCGACGCAGGATTACCGCGCGTTTTACGAGCAGGAGATCATGCGGCGCAGGCGGCGGCTCTACCCGCCCTACACCATTATGATGCGCATCCTGTTCAGCGGCAAGGAGGCCAGCGACGTGCGCGCCGCGGCGGAACTGATGGAGATGGAAATCAACGATTGGTTTACCAGAGACAAGCGCAGGCGGGATCAGGTGATTCAGGTGCATGCGATGGAGGCGCCCCTGGGCCGCATCCGCGACGAATACCGCTACCAGGTGTTCATCAAAATGTACGCCAAGGGAAGCGAGGAGGCGCTGGACTACATCGAGGGCGCAGCAGAGGGCGCGCAGGCAAAGGCCGTGCGCATCGAGGCGGAGATCAATCCCGCGAGCTTTATGTGATGATTGTTAGGAGGAACGAATATGGCGCTGAGAAAAATTGTGAAGCTGGGCGACGAGGTTTTGCGCAAAAAGTGCAAGCCCGTGACCATCATCGATCCCAAGATCCACGCGCTGCTGGACGACATGGCCGAAACCCTGCACGCAGCCAATGGCGTGGGGCTGGCCGCGCCGCAGGTGGGGCTGCTCAAACGCATTGTGATTATCGACATCGGCGAGGGCGTGATCGAGCTGATCAACCCGGAGATCCTCTCGGCCAGCGGCGAGCAGACGGACGACGAGGGATGTCTGTCCATTCCGGATAGATGGCTGCCCGTAACGCGGCCAAACGTGGTGGAGGTGCGCGCGGTCAACCGCTATGGCAAGTCCTTCACCATGAAGGGCGAGGGGCTGTTGGCCCGCGCGTTCTGCCACGAGATCGACCATTTGAACGGGCGGATGTTCATCGACGTCTACAAGGAACAGCAAAAAGAGCAGAAGAAGTGACGGAGGCGAGTGGATTTGCGCATTGTTTT
>CAOKIU010000076.1 GCA_948468595.1 uncultured Christensenella sp. | reverse complement strand
CCCCGCATCCTCCCAAAGGTTTTGCGGTCCCGTTTAGCCCGGGCAAGTGGAAGCGAAGGCGTATGTCAAGAGGAGAAGCACAGCTGCGCCGCCCCGCATCCTCCCAAAGGGTTCACGGTCCCGTTTAGCCCGAGCAAGTGGATGCGAAGGCGCATGCCAAGCGGAAAGCACAGCTGCGCCGCCCCGCATCCTCCCAAAGGGTTCGCGGTCCCGTTTAGCCCGAGCAAGTGGAAGCGAAGCAAAAGCATAATTGCGCCCCCCCAAGCCCCAAAACAAGTGTCCACGCCCCTCTGCCGCTTTGCGGCAGAGGGGCGTGGACACTTGTATGAGGAAGGGCGATTCAAATCAAGGGGAGATGCGGTTTTGTCCCCGCCTGGTTTATGTGGAGTGTGATGAATCCGCCGCGGAGAGCGCGTCTTCGATGGTTTGGAAGAGCCGCTCCATGTCGATGGGCTTGGGCAGATGACCGTTCATCCCGGCCGCACGGGCCTTGACCACGTCCTCGTGGAAGGCGTCGGCGGTCATGGCGATGATGGGGATGGTCCTCGCCCTGGGGTGGCCGCAGCGGCGGATCGCCTCGGTGGCCTGATAGCCGTCCATCACCGGCATCTGCACATCCATCAGGATCAGGTCGTAGGCGTCCCCGTTGGCCTGGAACCGATCCAGCGCCTCTTTGCCGTTGTACGCGCAGTCCACCTCCATGCCCGTCATGCCCAGAAGCTCCACCGCGATCTCCCGGTTGAGGTCGTTGTCCTCGGCCAGCAGCGCCCGGCGGCCCGCAAGGTTGGCGTGGAAGGTCTCCGCGCTGCTGGGCAGCACCGCGCGCTCAATGCCGGTGACAGCCAACAAGGTGTTGTAGAGAGAGGAGGCGAAGATGGGCTTGGATAGGAAGGCGTTTGCCCCCGCCGCCCGGGCGCTCTGCTCGATGGCGCTCCAGTCGTAGGCCGTGATGATGATGATGGTGGTGTTCGGCCCCACGAACTCGCGCACCCGCCGCGTCACCTCGACGCCGTCGATGTCGGGCATCTTCAAGTCGATCAAGCAGACGTCGTAGTCCTCGCCCACTTTATGAGCGGAGAGGACTTCCTCCACGCACGCCCCTCCCGTCAGGACCCATTTGGAGAGGATACCCAGGTTCCCCAGCAGGAGCGAGGTGTGGATACAGCAATCCCGGTCGTCGTCCGCCACGAGCACCTTGAGCGCCTCCAACGCCTGCGATTTGCGCGAGGACGCCTCTCCGTCCGCCTCCGCAATGTCAAAGTCCAGCTCCACCGTAAATTCAGAGCCCTTGTCCGGCGCGCTCTTGACCGTGATGGTGCCGCCCATGAGCGTGACCATGTTCTTGCAGATGGACATGCCCAGCCCGGTGCCGCCGAATTTCTGGCCGGTCGCGGCGCTTTCCTGTTCAAAGGGCAGGAAAATTCGGCTTAGGAATTCCTCGCTCATGCCGATGCCCGTATCGCTGACGGTGAAGCGCAGGCGCGCGCGCCCGTCCTTTTTCTGAATCTGGCGGATCTCCAGGCGGATGGAACCGCCGCGAGGCGTAAACTTGAGCGCGTTGGAGAGCAGGTTGAGCAGCACCTGGTTCAGCCGCATGGGGTCCCCGATGAGCACCGTATCGCACAGGTCCACCAGCGGCATGGTGAAGGTCAATCCCTTTTCCTCGGCCTGCGGGTAGATGATGGAGGTGATGGACTCCGCCACGGATTCCAGATTGAACTTCTCGTGGGCGATGACCATCTTCCCCTCGTCGATCTTGGACATGTCCAGCACGTCGTTAATCAGGGACATCAGGTGCTTGGAGGAATAGCCGATCTTTTCCAGGCAGTCTTCCACGCGCTTGCGGTCCTCGATGTAGGCCGCGGCAATGGTCGTCATGCCGATGATCGCGTTCATGGGCGTGCGAATCTCATGGCTCATGCGGGAGAGGAAGTTCTGCTTGGCGGCGTTGGCGCTCTGCGCGCTGACCAAAGCGTCCCGGAGCGCCTGTTCGCTGCGCATTTCCTCCGTCCGGTCCGTCATGGATACGATGTAGCGGGCCACCTTATCGCCCTCCATCTGCGGAAAGCTCTGCAACCGCACCCACCGGGGCTCATCGGACTTTAAATACAGGCGTGCCTCGCCGTTCTTTTCCCCCGCGATGCCTGTTCGGCGGACGAACGCGGCAAAGGCATCGCGGTCCTGCGGGACGACCCTCTCTTCCAGCAGGCTCGTGTTCCGCCGCAGCGCCTCCGCGTCGATGCTGAGCACGCGCCCGCAGTTCCCGCTGACATATTCCAATTGGTTTTTTTCCTCGTTGAAGATGAGAAAGACCTCGTTGACGTTGGTGGATAGGACGTCAAACAGCCGCTCGCGGTAGCGAATCTCCTGGAAACTCTTTCGCTCCTGCCAAAAGGTGAACAGAAAATAGGCGGGCAGAAAGACCGTGAGCAATACGGCGGATGCGATGGCGCGAGTGGCGGCGGAGGAGGCATGATCTTCCAGGCTCTTGATGCGGTTGTCGGCGTGAGAAAAGACCTTGTCAAGCGCCTCGTTCACCAAATCATATTTGGGATAGATGTGTTCCTCCACATACTGCGCGGTCTGTACCTGATCCAGGGGGAGGATGACGGACAAGGATGCGCTTTGCACCGCGGCCAGATCCCGCATGGCTTGGTCGAGCGCCTGCACGTCTTCCTTGGCGCCCGTGTATTCGCGGGAGATGATCTCGATGGATTCGTACTGCATGGCGTAGCGCTCATCCAGTATGCCCTCAACACTTTCAAGATCAAAGGCGGGCTGCGATACCAGGCTCAGCAAAAAGCTCTTGGTGTCCATGAGCCTGGAGCGCATGGCCCGGGTTTCGTTGGAAACCGTGTAGGGATGATCGTAGGTGGTGCTGGCCGCCTGCCGCAATTGGTAGATGGAGAATATGTTGTAAGCGGAGAGACAAACGGCCATCAGGCATACCACGCCCAGACCGATCTCCCTATAATACATGCGCCGCAATCTCTTCTTCATTACCCCAACCCTTTCCGCCGGTCGATGCGCCTATCGCTTTCGACATGAAAACGCAATCCGGTATATATGGTAACAGTATAACCCATCGGGGAAAATAACTCAACTCTTCCTTTTGATAACCTCCGTTTAGAATGGGGCTGCCGGCTGTCGAGCCTGTGCCATGCAATCATCGTGCAAAGCCTCCCCTCCTTGATGATAAAAGAGCAGGTCCTCAGGGTTGCGGGGACGATCGTGCTCCTCGCACAACTCCAAAGCAAAGATCTTGAACCGGGCTTTGCCATCCCGAGGGGAAAAAGACCTCCCCGGCAGTCGAGGAGGTCTTGCGCGTCTTACAGTTTGTCGGGCGTGTAGAGCACCCAGGTGTTTTCCCTCATCCAGTGCCGCCGGCAATCGCCGCCGAACCAGGTGTAGTCGTCGTCCTTGGCGCCGCGGGTTTCCAGGATGCACCGTATGGCGTCCTTCATCTCGTCGATGTAGGCGGCGGGAATGCCCTCGACGTTGTGCCCGTTGTGCAGCTCGCGGATGTAGGGCCGGAGGCTATCCAGCGCGCACAGGGTATCCAGATAGGCGGAGAGCTTGGTGGACTCGCCAAGCTGCATCCAGAGCTGGCCGTTGATGGCGTCGCCGGAGAAGAGGAATCCGCTGTTTCGGTCCAGCAGGGCGATGGAGCCGCGGGTGTGGCCGGGAATGCCCACCACCTCCAGCACAATGCCGCCCAGGTCGATCCGATCCCCCTCCCGAATGGGGCGAAGCGGGCAGGGCTTGGCGTCAGGGAACGCATCGGGCGCGCGCCCGGGCTCATTTTTCATGGCGAAGTGCTCGTCGTGCAGCGCCCAGTCATCGGGATGGAGCAACGCCTCCTCAAAAAAGACGTTTCCATAGATGTGATCGCAGTGCCCATGGGTGTTGATGACCACCAGCGGAAGATCGGTGATGCTGCGCACCACGTCCAGAAGGTTTTCCTGGCCGTTGACCGTGTCGATCACGGCGGCGCGATTCTTGCCGCACACAACGTAGCAGACGGATGCGCCCGCGTCGTCAATGCAGGTGATTTCCGGGGTGAGGGGGTGCAGAATGGCTCTGCGTTCCATGTGCAATCACTCCTTGCTTTGGTATTTTCCTAAAGTATACACCCCTTGGCAAGGGATGTAAACCGCCCGCTTGTCGCGCCTTACAGCTTTTCGATGTTCTCCTCCGTCACGGTGACCACGACGCCCTCCACGTGGCGCTTTTCCATCTTGTGCTTTGCCTTGCGGTTGGCGACGCTGTCCAGCACTATATCCAGATCGTAATGCTCGTGGTCCGGGTAGAGCGCTTCCTTGGAAAGGTGCGGGGAGAGGCGCTTTTGGTTGATGGTGTACTTGCGGTCCGCCACCTTGACAACGACCTCGCCCTTGGCGTTGGCGGCTTGGGCCACGATGCCCGTGCGGCGCAGTTGGTGCACGTAGACGCTCTCGCCCACTTCATAGGCGCGGGGAGCGGGCTTCTCCTTTTTGGGCTCCGCCTTGGGCGCGGGGGGAGGCGCCTGCGGGAGCGCGATGGGCGCGGCCTGCGCCTCCTGGGGCGCCGGCGCGGGCATGTCGCCGCCGCAGACCTGGGCGGCCCGGCGCAGCACGTCTTCCGCCAGTCCCAGCCGCCTGGCGATGAGCAGGGCACAGCTGCGCCCCGCCTTGCTCAGCTCCAACTGATATAAAGGGGAGAGCGTTACGGGGTCAAAGGCCATGCTGGCGTTGAGAAAGCCGTAGGTGGTGGAGGCGAAGGTCTTGATCTCGGGATAATGCGTCGTGGCCAGGATGAGCGCGCCGCGCGCGGCCAACCCCTCCAGCATGGCGGTGGCCAGGCCCATGCCCTCCTGCGGGTCGGTGCCGGAGCCGAGCTCGTCGCACAGCACCAGCGTATCGGGCGTGCAGCGGCGCAGGATCTCCACCCACCGCGTCACGTGGGCGGAGAAGGTGGATAGGTTCTGGGCGATGGATTGCCCGTCGCCCAGGTCGCAGAGCACCTGATCCAGCACCGGGAAGACGCCGTGGTCGCAGGGGACGTGCAGCCCGGTCTGCGCCATGAGGCACAGCAAGCCCACCGTCTTGAGCGCCACCGTTTTGCCGCCGGTGTTGGGGCCGGTGATGACCACGCCCACCTTGGCCGGCGCCTGCCCCAGGAAGAAGTCCAGCGGCACGCAGGTCTTAACCGGCAGCAGGGGATGCCGCGCGCGCTGCAAGTGGATCACGCGCCCATCCTCCACGCGCGCGGGGGAGGCCTTTTGCTGCCGCGCCAAGGATGCGCAGGCAAAGTAGAAATCCAGCTCCTCCAAGCACTGCTTGTTTTGCTTTAAGACGGGATGCTGCTCGGCAACGCACTGCGTCAGCTCCGCCAGGATGCGCTGTACCTCATTCTGCTCCTGGATGTGCAGCAGTTGAAGCTCGTCGCGCATCTGGGATACGCTGGAGGGCTCAAAGAAGAGGGTGGAGCCGCTTGCGGAGGCATCCAGAACAGAGCCCTGAAGGTTTTTCCGGTGTTCCTTCTTCAGCGGCAGCACGAGCCTGCCGCCGCGCTGGGTGACATAGCTGTCCATAAACCAATCGGGATGGGCGCGCAGCAGCGATTCCAGCTTGGCGCGCATTTGCTCCTGGGTGGCCTCGATGCGGCGGCGCAGGGAGCTCAGCGCCGAGGAGGCGCGGTCGTCCAGCTGGTCGCCGCGCACGCATCGCTCCACCTCCTCTACGATGTCCGTCAGCCCGTCCAGCGAGTGACGCCAGAGGGATAGGTCCGGCGATACTTCGTTCATGCGCTGTAGGTAGAGCTGCATCCGCCGGCAGGCGGTGAGGAAGGATGCGAAGGATTGGAGCTGCCGCGGCGTGAGGACGCCGCCCACAAGCAGCAGCGGCAGGGCCTCCTCAACCCCCGCAAGGGAGGTCAGCGGCGGCGCGGAAACATCGAGCATGCGGGCCGCCTCGTCGATAAAGTGCGACCGCTGATGGATGAGGGCGAGATCCTTGACCGGGCGCAGGGCGAGGCAGCGCTCCCGCGCGGCGGCTGTGTGCGTAAGATCCGATAGGTTCTGCAAAATCGTGGTGTATTCCAGCATTTCCAGCGAGTCCATCATGGCTTGAAAACCTCATTTCTTTCAAAAGCGAGAGGGCGTCAGCCCTCCTTGGCGAATTTTTTGTCAAAGGCTGCCAGCTCACGCGCATCCACCGTGTATAGCGGCGAGAAGTGCACGCGGCCGGAAGGACCGGAAAGGCCGCCCGGGATGAGCTCCAGCGCCATCAGCTCCGGCATGGAGGTTCCATCCTCCATCACGATGCCGAACTTGGCGGCGTCGTCAAAGCCAAAGCGATGATAGTAGGCGGGATTGCCGGTGATGACGACCCCGCCAAAGCCCATGCGGCGCGCCAGCGGCAGCGTGTGCCGGATCATGGCGCTGCCCACGCCGCGCCGCTGCAAAGCGGGCAGCACGCTGATGGGCCCGAACAGGGCGGCCTCCTGCCGCGTCCCCGATGCGCTCTCAATCCAGGCGCGGGAGTAGAGAATGTGCCCCGCCAAGCGCCCCTCCCACAGCGCGACATGGCAAAGGGCGGGGATGCAGTCGGGGGAGGAGCGCATCTTGTGCACGATGAGATGCTCGTCGCACCCCGGTTGGTAGACGTTGTAGAAGGCCGCGCGGGTGAGAACCTCGACGGCGGCGTAATCTTCCGGGCTCTCCCGGCGGATGATGAGTTTGGCCATGGTTTTTCTCTCCTTTCCATTCCGGCGCGTCTGGTCGCGCCTGTTGTCCGCGCTATGCCTGTAGGCGCTAAGCGGCGCGCGAACTTCGTTCAGGGGACTCCCGGTATCTTGCCGGCTTTGCGGCGAATTGGACGGAGCCAGCGCGCCAGGAGGCGTTACGGAACGCACGATCGAGACAAAAAAGGACTGCGACATAAAAATGCCACAGTCCAGCTTGTCTAATCTCAAGGAGAGTGCTGTCCGATGTTTTTTGTGTCCATAACGCCCACCCGCGCGCCCGCCTTTTGACGTCGGCAAACACACCCGCAAAGAGCGCCCTCCTTGCGGTCCGGGATGGGAAACCTATTCGGTTACTTAGTTATGAGACACCACCGACAACATGCATAATCCTCCACAATGGATCAAGATTTATAAAACAGTATAAGAGCGCGGTATGCATTTGTCAACCGCAATTTTTTCCACCCAGCGCAAAACAGCGAGAGGATTCCCCCGGCGGAGAATCCCCCAATGGTTATGTCAAAGCTCCTGCGCCTGCTCCTGCGCGGAGACGTTGTCAAACATCTGCGTTAGGACCTGTAAAAAGGTCGTCCGTTCCGAGGCCGGAATGCCGCGAAAGAGAATCTCGGTCAGCTCTTCCATGGCCGCAGCGCAGGCATGGCGGTATTTTTTCCCGTGTTCCGTCAGCCGCACGCGCACGATGCGCCGGTCGGACGCATCACCCGAGCGCAAAATGATGCCGAACTGCTCCATTCTGGAAAGCGATAGGGAAAGCGTCGATTTGTCCAGCGAGGTCAAGAACGCGAGCTGTCTTACGGGAATATCGTCCTGCTCCCATAGCGCCATCAAAATGCGGCCTTGCGCCGGGGACAGTTTTTCCATCCCGTGCCGCCGGAGTAGGCGGGAGAAGAGCCGCTCCTTGATGTGATACACTCCCGAAAGGGCGAGCAAAGAATTGTCTTGCATCATCTGCTCCTCCTATGGAATTATGTAGCCATTTTACCTCTGTTTTATATATTTTGCAACCAATTTCATGTAAAAACATCCATTAGTATATATTATCTCTATTAAAAAAGACCGAAAGAAAAGCATTTTGTCAGGTTGCACAAAAAACAGGTGACGATCTTACCATTTACCGTTATCAGAATATGAATATTTAGCGGAAAGGGAAGGCGCGGGGCAAAATACGGAATTGGGCTATGCATTTGCCCATAAACATGATAGAATAGGCATAGGGAACGAATTATGGAGGTGTTTGACAATGTACGATAATATTCCCGTTGTCAAGCTGGGGCTTGTGGCCACCAGCAGGGATTGTTTCCCCATCGCCCTTTCCGCGGCGCGCAAGGCGGCCCTTGTGGACGCCTATACCAAGGCCGGCGGCGAGATTGTGGACATCCCCACCATCATCGAGTCGGAAAAGGACGCGATGATGGCGCTGGGGCAGCTCAAGGATAACGGCTGCAACGCGCTGGTGGTGTTCTTGGGCAACTTTGGCCCCGAGGGTCCGGAGACCATGCTGGCCGATAAGTTCGGCGGCCCGACGATGTTTGTCGCGGCGGCGGAGGAGACGGGGGATAACCTCATTGACGGCCGCGGCGACGCCTACTGCGGCATGCTCAACGCCAGCTACAGCATCGGCCTTAAATCCTTAAAGAACGTCTACATCCCGGAATATCCGGTGGGCACCGCCGATGAAATCGCCTCGCTGATCTGCGAATTCCTCCCCATCGCGGCGGTTAAGATCGGCCTGTCCAATTTGAAGGTCTTCTCCTTCGGCCCCCGCCCCTACGATTTTATCGCCTGCAACGCGCCGATTAAGCCGCTCTTTGACCTGGGCATCAACATCCAGGAGAATTCTGAGCTGGACCTGTTCGCCGCGTTCAACGCCCATGCGAACGACCCGCGCATCGAAGAGGTCGCCAAGGACATGGCCAAGGAGCTGGGCGCGGAGAATCCCTATGCCGGCATCCTGCCCAAGCTGGCGCAGTATGAGATCACGCTGTTGGATTGGGCGGAGGAGAACAAGGGCGCGGCCAAGTACTACGTCTTTGCCAACAAGTGCTGGCCCGCGTTCCAGACGCAGTTCGGCTTTGTGCCCTGCTATGTCAACAGCCGCCTGACCGGCCGCTGCATCCCCGTATCCTGCGAGGTGGATATCTACGGCGCGGTTTCGGAGTTCATCCTGTGCTGCGTAACCGGCGCGGCGCCCACGCTGCTGGACATCAACAACACCGTGCCGGAGGATATGTACGAGGCTGAGATCAAGAACAACACCGATTATCAGCTGACCGATACCTTCATGGGCTTCCACTGCGGCAACACCGCCTCCTGCTACCTGAAGAAGCCCAAGATGAACTATCAGCGCATCATGAAGCGCTCGCTGGAGCCGGATTCCGAGCCCAACATCACCCGCGGCACGCTGGAGGGCGACCTGATTGAGGGCGACATCACCTTCTTCCGCCTGCAGGGCACGGCGGATTGCAAGTTGCAGTCCTACGTGGCGCAGGGCGAGGTGCTGCCCGTCGCCACGCGCTCCTTCGGCGGCATCGGCGTTTTCGCCATCCCGGAGATGAAGCGCTTCTACCGCCATGTGCTGGTTGCCAAGCACTACCCGCATCACGGCGGCGTGGCCTTTGCGCACGTTGGCAAGGTGCTCTTTGAGGCCATGAAGCTCATGGGTGTCAAGGACATCGCCTTTAACCAGCCCAAGGGCATGCTCTATCCGGGCGAAAATCCGTTTTAAGGCGCGGTTTAAAAGCTAAGAGGCAAGGAAAAGGGCCGGGGAGTTTTTCCCCGGCCCTTTTGGCTGCCGAAAAACCGCAGACCACGCCCTTCAGCCGCCCTCGCTCCATCGCGGATGGAGAATTGTCCCCGGTTTCGCATTCCGGGCGGCGGCGCGTGTTTCGGCCGTCCGGGCCCCTTAGCGAATGGAAGATTGCCTCCGGTTTGCGCGCGTGCGGTACAACCGGCGCGCAGAAGGACCGTGGCGCGCTCTTCGCCCAGGGAACAGATGCGGGGCGAATTGAAAACATATCAGCCCTCCGAGCTGGCTACCGATAGAAAATCGCCCTCGGTTTTGCGCGCGTGCCAGCATTTCCAAAGGTTCCTTGCGGTGCAAGGAACCTTTTGCATCCCGGGCGGCGGCGTGTGTTTCGGTTGTCCAGGCTCCTTAGCGCATGAAAGATTGCCTCCGGTTTGCGCGCGTGCGGTACAACCGGCGCGCAGAAGGACCGTG
>CAOKIU010000075.1 GCA_948468595.1 uncultured Christensenella sp. | reverse complement strand
TCCAGTTTATCGGGTAGTCATCCACTAGTGGATGACTACCCACTTTGAATATCTTGACGAATGGTTTAGCAAATCCGCGTTCGGCAACACCAATCTGAAAAGGGAGCGCAAAAGCGCTGACGGGACCAGAAAGCACATTGCCTCCCTCACCGGCCGCAATGCGCTTTCCTCGTATTGTTTCTACGCGACGCTGAACAAAGCAGCGCTTGTGAGCATAAAGCGCGCCGACTTTGAGCCGGTCATACGTCAAAGGCACGGCTTCGCCTGTCCTTGCGCCGCTCAAATCAGCCGCGCCGCTCGCCGGAAAAAACGGGTTCACCCCTGACGCACAATTTCACGTTGGGTTCATGGGAATAGTTCGCAGAAAAAAGCGCCCCGGGCGGCCATTGAGCCGCCTGGGGCGCTTTTTTGATCTGGCTTAACGGTTCATCTCGCTCTGCGGACCGTCGGACTGGTGGTTTTTGATGATGGCGGCAATCTCCCCGAAGTCGGAAGAGGGCAGGTCGCCGGGGATGGTGTTCTTGACCGAGCTGGTGGCATTGCCAAACTCCAGGGCCTTTTGCGGGTCGTTGTAGTTGAGCAGGCCGAAGAGCACGCCCGCAACGTAGGCATCGCCCGAGCCGATGCGGTCCACAACGTCGATGTCCTTGTAGGGCGGCTCGGTATAGAAGGCGTCGCTTTGGCGGGAGTAGAGGATGGAGCCGAAGGTGTGCTTTTTGGGGCTGATGACCGTGCGCTGGGTCGTGGCCACGACGCGCACGCCGTATTCCTGGCAATAGCTCTTCATAATGTCGCGCAGGTCGCCCGTCTTGCGGAACATGCGCCGGCTGGTCTCCTCGGAGATGAAGAGGATGTCCACATAGGGCAAAACAGACCGAATGGTCTCATAGGCCTCTTCCTCGCTCCAGAGATTGGCGCGGTAGTTCACGTCAAAGGAGATCGCCGCGCCGCCCGCCTTGAACCGGCGGATGAGCTCGATGGCCACCTTGCGCGTGTTCTCGCTCAGCGCCAGGGAGATGCCGCTGGTGTGGAAGATGCGCGTATCGGAATAGACCGTATCGGGGATCTCCTCCATGGTGATGTTGTTGATGGAGGAATACATCCGGTCGTAGACGATGGCGGGCTTGCGGGGATGCGCGCCGCTCTCATAGTAATACACGCCCAGGCGCGCGCCGGGAGAGGAATCGTAGAGCAGATAGTCGTCCGAGACGCCCACAAAGCGCACGCGGTTTTTAATGAAGGTACCCAGCTCGTTATCCGGCAGCTTGGAGATGATGCCCGTGCGCAGGCCCAACAGCGACACGCCCGAGGCAACGTTCAGCTCCGATCCGCCGGCGCGCTTTTCGAAGATCTCCCCGCGCACAATGCGCTCGTTGGTCGGCGGCGACAGCCGCAGCATAATCTCGCCAAACGAGATGAGTTCAAAGGATTTTTCGTTCATCTTGACACCCCTTTTCCGTATCCCGGGCGCCTCTTTTTTTGTACGGCGCCCGCACGATATTCCCTTTTATTGTACCCGTCTTCGGTTGGATTTGTCAATCGCGTGTTTCGCCCGGGAAGAAAAGCCGCCGGCCCGCTTGTAACATGCCGCGGTTTGGTTTATAATTTTCACGATAGGATCAAAGAATGGGAGGATGGCGCCTATGCAGTTGCGGACGTTTGCGGACAAAATCGAGAAAAAGGGCCTCAATGTTTACGGCGTGGTGGTGCGGCAGCACGGTCAGGAGATCGGCGCGCATCATTGGCGCACGGATGAGCGCATCAACATCCACTCGCTGTCCAAGTCCTTTCTCTCCTGCGCGGTGGGCATCGCCATGGAAGAGGGCCTGATTGGGCTGGACGAGCAGGTGATCGCCTGTTTTGAGGACAAGCTGGACGGCGCGCCCGACGCCTACCTGGAAAAGCTGACGGTGCGGCATCTTTTGACCATGTCGCCCGGCCACAGCAAGGGCATCCTGTTGGGCGAGGGGCGCGACGCGCTGGAGGATGAGGACTGGGTACACTACTTCCTGAACTACAAAATGGACTTTGAGCCCGGCACGCGCTTTGCCTACGATACCGGCGCGACCTTCCTGCTGTCGGCCATGCTGCAAAGGAAGACGGGGATGACGGCGCTTGCCTACCTAAAGCCCCGGCTGTTCTATCCCCTGGGCATTCGCAACCCGCAGTGGTTCACCAGCCCGGACGGCATTACGCTGGGCGGCGGCGGGCTGCACCTGAACACGCGCGAAATCAGCCGCTTTGGCCAGATGCTGCTGGACGGGGGCAAGTACGAGGGCAAGCAGCTGGTGCCCGAAAGCTATCTTGCCATGGCCACGAAAAAGCAGATCGATAACGAGGGCACGCCGGACTGGCGATGCGGCTACGGCTTCCAGTTCTGGATGTGCGCGCCCCAAAACGTCTATCGGGGCGATGGGAAGAACGGGCAATACTGCATCGTCTGCAAGGATCAGGACGCGGTTGTGGCCATCACCGCGCACGAGGAAAAGGACATGCAGGGCATCCTCGACTGCGTGTGGGACGAGATCCTGCCGCAACTGGGCTGAGAGATAAAAAAAGAGGAAACAAACGATGCATTTGGATTTTCGCCCGCTCTTTAGCGGGTCGACGGGGAACAGCGAGCTGGTCGCCTTTGACGATACCGTGCTGCTCATCGACGCGGGCCGCACGGGAAAGCTGCTGGATGAGGCGATCAAGGCGCAGGGCTTTGACATGCGCCGCGTGCGTGCCATTCTGGTCACCCATGAGCACATCGACCACATCCGCGGCGTGGGCGTGCTGGCGCGCAAATACGGCATGGAGGTCTACGCAAGCGCCGGAACCTGGGCGGCCATGGCGGAAAAAGTGGGCGAGATCCCGGCACGGCAGCGGTGCGAGTTCTGCCCGGACGAGGATTTCTACATCGATCGGGTGAACGTATCGCCGTTTTCCATTCCGCATGACGCGGCGCAGCCCACGGGCTACGCGCTCTCCTGCGGCGGAAAAAAAGTATCGGTGATGACCGATCTTGGGCATACTACGAGGGAACTCCTGTCAAGGGTGGAAGGCTCGGACGTCATGCTGATGGAGGCCAATCACGACATCCGCATGCTCACGGACGGAACCTATCCCGAACGGCTCAAGCGGCGCATCCTGTCGGGCAAGGGACATCTTTCCAACGAGGCCTGCGGGCGCGCGCTGGTTGACATGCTGAGCGCAGGCCGGCCGCGCGTGTATCTGGGGCATTTGAGCGAGGAAAACAACGTGCCGGAGCTGGCCTATTCCACGGTGGCGCGCATGTTGGAAAGCGCCGGCGCCAAGGTGGGCCGCGACGTGTTCCTCTCCATGACGTATCCAGACCGGGCCGCGCAGGCCGCTTCCCTGTGACGGGCGTATCTTCTTATGCAGGGGAGAGGTTCTCAAAGTGAAAAGGATTTACAGGACCATGGGGCTGCTTGCCGTGCTGTGCGCGCTTGCGGCCCTTTTCGCGTGCGCGAACGAGGAGGGCCCGCAGGCGCAGGACAGCCCGCCGCCCGTGACCGTCGCCCGGCAAAACGCCGCCGCCGAGGAAGCGCTGCCCGATATGATCGAAAGGCTCTCTCCCAGCGTTGTGGGCGTGGCCACCAAGCAGGACGGGCAGCAGGGCATCGGCTCCGGCGTCATCGTCAGCACCAACGGCTACATCCTGACCAATCATCACGTCGCCGCGCAGGGCGCCAACGTCACTCTCATCTTCTCCGATGGCTCCAAGCAATTGGCCAAGGCCGTTTGGAGCAACCAGGCGCTGGACCTGGCCATTATCAAGGCCGAGGGAACCTTTCCCGCCGCCAAGATGGGCAGCGTGGAGAGCACGCGCGTGGGCGAGGAGGTCGTCGCCATCGGCACGCCCCTGGCGCTGCAATTCCAGCATACCGTCACCGGCGGCATCGTCAGCGCCCTCAACCGCACGCTACAGGTGCCCTCGGGGCGCAGCACCGCCTTTATGGAGCAGCTCATCCAGACCGACGCGGCCATCAACCCCGGCAACTCCGGCGGCCCCCTGCTCAACCGCGAGGGCGAGATCATCGGCATCATCACCGTGCGCGTGGAGGAGGCCGCCGGCATCGGCTTTGCCATCCCCATCGACATCGCCCGGCCCATCGTGGAGCACTTCATCGCCGACGGCGAATACGTCACGCCGCAGCTGGGCGTCTACCTCTTCGATAGCGAGATCGCCCGCTATTACGACGCCAACAGCGCCATGGAAACGGGCCTGTACGTCATCGACGTGGACGAGACCGGCCCTGCCTACGAAGCCGGCCTGCGCAAGGGCGACATCATCCTCACCGCGGACGGCCGCCCGTGCCGCACGCTGCTGGACCTGCGCTACATGCTCTTCTCCCACAAGGTGGGCCAGCAGCTGTCCCTAGGCGTACAAAGGGGCGGCGAACAGTTCGTGCTGACGCCGGAATTGCAGGCCGCCCGCTGACCCCAACGCCCTTCCGCCTTGTGCGGAGGGGCGTTTTGATGTGAGCCTTTTCCGGAATCGCCCTTGCCGGACGGTCGACAGAAGCGGGGCAATGCGATATAATGGAAAAAAGAGGTGAACAAGATGAGTCAAGACGCAAAAAAGCTGTTGGCGGTCAACCTATTGTACGCGCTCATCCCCGTGCTGCTGTTGACGCTCCCCCATCTTCTCAAGGGCGTGGAGATGGAGGCGTACGGCGCGACGTATAGCGTGGCCATGGTCGCGCTGGAGTTTGGCGTCATCGCGCTGCCCACGATCCTTTATTTTCTCACGCCGTGGGGCCGCGGTGTGGCGCGGTTTTTCTGGGCGCAGCGGCCCACCAGCGCCATCGTGCTGGTGATACCGCTTGCGATCTGCGCGTACTTTCTCGTCACGGGCCTTACGTCCCTGTGGCTGGCCATTCTGGGGATGCTGGGCCTATCCGTCGCGCCGCAGACCGTGCCCTTGCCCGCCACGCCTGGGCAGTTGGGCGTGTCTGTGCTCGTCATTGGATTGGCGCCCGCGCTCTGCGAGGAGTTCTTCTTCCGCGGCACCATGCAGCCCGTGCTCACAAGGCACCTCAGGCCCTGGGCGGCCATCGTGCTGTGCGGCTGCCTGTTCGGCATGATTCACGGGCAGCTCGCCGCCCTGCCCGGTCACGTTCTGCTGGGGATGGGGCTGTGCCTGGTGGCTTACTGGACGCGCTCCATCTGGTATACGGCGCTGTGGCACTTCTTGCAAAACAGCATGGCCATGGTCATGGGCTACTTGTCCAGCGCTCTATTGGAATACGCCGCCAGCCTGGGCGGCGCGGAGGCCTCGGCCATGGCCGCGCAGCCGCTGGCGCTCCTGGCCGGTTCGCTGATGCTCATCCTCCCCTTTGGCGCGGGCACGGCGCTCTTTCTCTTCCTTTTGCGGCTGACCACCAAGCGGCAAAACCAAGCGGAGCTGGAGCGCGTGCAGGAGCGGCCCTGCCTTCTGGCCTGGGCGCCGCTGGCAATCGCGCTGGCCTGCGCCGCATATCTCTACGCGACGTCGGGCATGGCGATGCTGGGGGGCGGGGCTTGATGCGGGCCATGCTGCTGTGCGTTGGAAAGCTAAAGGAGAAGTATTGGCGCGACGCCTGCGCCGAGTACCTCAAGCGCCTGACGCGATATGGCAGGGTGGAGGTGGTGGAGGTGCCCGACGCGCCGGAGCCGGTCCACTACAGCCCCGGCGCGTGCGAACAGGTCTTGCGCCTGGAAGGGGAGCGCATCCTGGCCAAAATCCGTCCGGACGACGTGGTCATCGCCCTTGCGGTTGACGGCAAGGCCTATACCTCCGAGGGGTTCGCACAGCGCGTCGCCCAGTTGGCGCTGCGCGGGCGATTGGTGTTTGTCATCGGCGGATCGCTCGGTTTGTCGCCTCAGGTGTTGGAGCGCGCCCAGGAGCGCCTCTCCTTTTCCGCGCTGACCTTTCCCCACCAATTGATGCGCGTCATCTTCCTGGAACAGCTCTACCGCGCCTGCCGCATCGTGGCCGGGGAGCCCTATCACAAGTGAACGCCTTTGCCCAAAGCGTTGCCAAAATAACGCGAAAATTCCTATCCGCTGGCTCCTTGTGGGGAATATCCCCAATCCGGGAGCGGTTCTGCACATTTTATCCACAGTTTTTGTGGATAAAACAGTACGTCGGACGACGGCGTGCGTTATCCACATTCCAAACACAAGTCTGTGGAAAAGTGGAAAACATCTGTGGATAGAGCAGGCGCGCTGTGGAAAACGCGGGGGCAAGCCTGTGCATAAATGCTGTCAACAAACGATTTGTAGTTTACCAAAGATTAACGGGATAGGGTGAGTGAAGGATGAACGTATGCATTTATCCCAACGCGGAGTTGGCCGCGGCAGCGGCGGCGATTTTGATCGCGGGGCAGGTCATCGACAAGCCGCGCAGCGTGCTGGGGCTGGCGACAGGCTCCACGCCGCTGCCCATCTATCGGGAACTGATCGCCATGGCGCGCCGCGGCGCGCTGGACCTGCGCCAGGTGACGACCTACAACCTGGATGAATACATGGGCCTGGGGCCCGATCATCCCTGCTCCTACCGCAGGTTCATGTGGGAAAACCTCTTCTCGCAGGTGGACATTCCCGCCGGGAACATCCACATCCCCGACGGCCTGGCGCGCGACCCTGCCGAAGAATGCCGCCGGTATGACGCGGCCATCGCCGCGGCAGGGCAGCTGGACCTACAGCTTCTGGGCATCGGCGCCAACGGCCACATCGGCTTTAACGAACCGGCGGAGCGCTTCACAACCCACAGCTATTGCGTGGCGCTCTCCGCGCAAACACTGCGCGACAACCGCCGCTTTTTTGAGGAGGGCGCGCCCATGCCCACGCACGCGCTGACCATGGGCATCGGCTCCATCATGCAGGCCAAGCGCATCGTGCTGGTGGCCACGGGCGCGGGCAAAGCCCAGGCGGTGCGCGGCATGATCGAAGGCCCCGTGGACCCCATGCTGCCCGCGTCCATCCTCCAAATGCACCGGCACGCCACCGTGCTTCTGGACGCCGCGGCCGCCTCTGCGCTGACGGTCCGCTAAACACAACCCCGCCCGCCGGAAAACCGGCGGGCGGGGTTGTGTTTAGGACAAGCGCCTAAGTGCGGGCAAAGCCGACGCTGGACAGGAAGCGCAGGAAGCCCTTGCGCCCCGCGTCCGTCTGCTTGTAGACGCCCGCGTCCATCAGCACGCGCGCGCACTTATCCGCCACGCCCTGGCGCAGCACCTGCGCGGCGTTTTGCGGGGTGATTTCATACCGGCTGCGCAGGGCGTTGATCCAGGGAATGTGCTTGTAGAGCGGCGCGTCGGGGCCGGCAGCGGGCTCGCCCTGGCCGGTGAGCAGGCGCTCCAGCGCGGCGAGCTCTTCCTTGAGCCGTCCGGGGAGGATGAACAGGCCCATCACCTCGATCAGCCCGATGTTCTCCATTTTGATGTGGTGCAGGTCCGCGTGCGGGTGGAACAGGCCCATCGGGTGCTCGGCCGTGGTGCGGTTATTGCGCAGCACCAGGTCAAAGACATATGCCTCGCCGTCCCGGCGCAGTATAGGGGTGATGGTGTTGTGCGGCGCGTCGGTATAGGCTAGGATGTCCAAGCTGGGGTCGCTCCACTTGCGCCAGGCCGCTAAAACGCGCTCCGCCACGTCCAGCAGGGGTTCCTTCTCCCGTCCGCGCAGGCGAACCGTGCTCATGGGCCAGGACAAAATGCCCGCCTCCACACCGCTTAGGGGGCTGTGCAGGGGGATTTGCACGGGCGCCACGGTCATGGGGAAGATGTACGCCCCGCCCTGGAAGTGGTCGTGGGAAAGGATGGACCCGCCCACGATGGGCAGATCGGCATTGGACCCGATGAAGTAATGCGGATACTGGTCCACAAAGTCAAACAGCTTTTCAAAAGCCGCGCGATCGACGTGCATGGGCTGGTGGATGTCGTTAAAGACAATGCAGTGCTCGTCGTAGTAGAGGTAGGGCGAGTATTGCAGGTGCCACTTTTCGCCGCAGAGGTCCAGGTCCACAAAGCGGTGGTTCTGCCGCGCGGGGAAGCCCGCCCGGCCGGCGTACCCGGGATTCTCCACGCAGAGCATGCAGGGCGGGTAGTCCGCGGCCTGCTTCAGCCGCGCCGCGGCGATATCGCGCGGGTCCTTTTCCGGCTTGGAGAGGTTGATGGTGATGTCCAGCGGGCCGACCAGGGTTTCCGCGCGGTACTTGATGTTGCGCGCAATTTCGTCCACGCGAATGTAGTTGAGGTCGCGGCAGAGCTTGTAGAACCACCTCGTCGCGGCGCTTGGTCCCTCGGCATTGTACAGGCGGCCAAACGCGCGGCACACCTCGGAGGGGCGCGGCGTCACGCAGCCCATCAGCCGGGCGGAAAAGGCGTCTCGCCCGCCCTGGGTGTCGGCGCACACCCCGCGGGAGACGGCGTCCCGCGTTAGCGCAAGGAGGAAGGGCGTGGCGGTTGGGGGCAGCTCCATCTCCTCTGCCTCGTAGGGGCGGTAGGGCTCCTCCGGCGCTTCCAGCCCCATCACATCCAGCAAAAGATTGCGGCAATAGGGCAAATCCTGTCTATCGATCAGGTGATTTTTCAGGGAAAAGGCCAGCAGTCCCTCCAGCGGATGGTTTGCCATACCGATTAACCTCCTCATTCCTTCTATTCCCCCTTATTATAACGCGCGCGGCAAAAAATGTGTAAAGGAAAATTGTTGAGGGGACATGGAATTATGTTGGAAAAGGGGGACGCGGCGCTTGACGGATGCAGGCGCGGAGGGCATAATAAGAGCGGATGAGAACGCGCGCCGCCGGCGCGCCGAAAGGATACGGAGGCAAAGCCATGTTTGACAAGAGGACCATCGCCTTAAAGTTCTCCGCTGAGGCCGCCAAAGAGGAATTCCGCCAGCTCTATGGCAACGGGGAGGATGTCGCCAGCGACCAGGCCGCGCGCTATGCCGCGCTGCTGGACGAATACGTCGCGCGCTTTGGCTGCGAGGGCGCGGCGCCCGACTTCTTCTCCGCGCCCGGCCGCACGGAGATCGTGGGCAACCACACCGATCACAACAACGGACTGGTGCTGGCCGCGGCTGTGACGCTGGACACCCTTGCCGCCGCCGCGCCCACGGACGACGGGGTCATCACCCTCTACTCCGCGGGATATGACAAGCCCTTTGTGGTGGATACGGCGGATCTTGAACTGCGCGAGGCGGAAAAAAACACCACCCAGGCTCTGATCCGCGGCGTGTGCCGCAAGCTGCGCGACATGGGCTACGCCGTGGGTGGGTTCAACGCGGCCGTGACCTCGCGCGTACAGGGTGGTTCGGGTCTCTCCTCCTCGGCGGCTTTTGAGGTGATGCTGGTCTGCGTCTTGGACGGCCTGTACAACGGCGGCATCCTCGATGGCGTCACCCGCGCCAAGATCAGCCAATGGGTGGAAAACGTCTACTTTGGCAAGCCCTCGGGCCTGATGGATCAATCCGCCAGCTCCATCGGCGGTCTGGTCGGCATTGACTTTAAAACGGCCGATCCCAAGATCGAGGCGCTGTCCTTTGACTTTGAGGCGCGCGGCTTCCATTTGGTGGTGTTGGCCACCAACTCCAGCCACGACGATTTGACGATGGAGTATGCCGCCATCCCCGAGGAGATGCGGCAGGTCGCCCGCGCGATGGGCGGCAGCGTCCTGCGCAATTTCAAGGCGGATGCGCTGCTTGCCCGCCTGGACGAGATCCGCAAGGCGACCTCGGACCGCGCCGTGCTGCGCGCGCTGCACTACTACGATGAAAACGAGCGCGTCAAGGCCATTGTCGAGGCCGTGCGCGCGGGCAACCTGGACGCCTTCCTCTCCGGCGTTGTGGCCAGCGGGGAATCCAGTTGGAAGCTGCTGCAAAACCTCTATGTGGGCGGCAGCGCCCAGCAGAGCCTCGCCCTGGCCTGCGCGCTGTCCGAACGGCTGCTCAAGGGCTGCGGCGCCTGGCGC
>CAOKIU010000074.1 GCA_948468595.1 uncultured Christensenella sp. | reverse complement strand
GCAAAACACGCCAATTGACATGCCGCGCCGAGAAATCCACCGGCGCCCACGCCAGGGCTGACGGCCTCGACCATCAACAGCATGATCCCCAGGGCAAACAGCGCCCCGGAAATCAAGCCTATGCCCGCCTCGCCGCTCAGATAGTTTTCAATCAAGTCGCCCGCTCCTAACGCTATGAGAGTATTGAAGTATTTTAACCCAAATTGCCTCTGGAATAAACAGGTCTTGTCCCAAATGTCGGCCAGACAGCCTCAAAACAGCGATGCGCACACCCTTTGCGCAACAAAAAACGCCCTGTCATTACAGGGCGTTTGTCTGCGAAAGCGATGGATTAATACTTGCGCTTCCTGGCTGCCTCAGCTTTCTTCTTGCGCTTCACACTGGGCTTCTCATAATGCTCACGCTTGCGAACCTCGGCCAGTACGCCGGACCGGGCACACTTGCGCTTAAAACGCTTGAGAGCGCTCTCAAGGGATTCGTTTTCCCCAACGCGGATTTCAGACATTGCTTTCCCTCCCCTCGCGCACACCGTGATGCCACACCGGGCATAAGTGAATACACACTATTATACCGTCTTTCCACCGATCCTGTCAAGCGGAATTCTTCGATTTACAAAAATCAAACATTAAACGGTACAGCTATGCACCCCACGCCCAATGTGCTGTACGATTAGAGTATAGCACAGGTTTGGCGAGAAATCCAGTCTCCCGCCCGGATTTACAGGGAAATTTTCTGTGAACGGAATCAAGCCATCTCCTCGGTCATTTTTCTGCCGCCCAGCACGTGGAAGTGCAGATGCTTGACCGACTGCGCGCCGTTTGTGCCGATGTTGGTCACGACGCGGTATCCGTCCTCGGCGATGCCTTCCGCCTTTGCGATCCCCGCGCAGACGGACAGCAGATGCCCCAGCAGCGCGGGGTTCTGCGCCGCCTCGCTGAGGCTGGCAAAGTGTTGGCGCGGAATCACCAGCACGTGCGTGGGCGCCTGGGGGTTGATATCGCGGAAAGCGACGCAGTCCTCATCCTGATAGACGATGGTCGAGGGGATCTCCCCGGAGACGATCTTGCAAAACAGGCAATCCATGATGAACTTCCTCCTCATATGGTTATGCGGCTCTTCAGCCGTTCATTTCCCGGGCGCTTCCACGGGAGCGGACGGGGCGAGGCGGCCAACGGCGGTCAGGCCGTCCAGGTCCACGATGGTGGCCTGGACGATTTCCCCCATCTTCGCGCCGTCCACGCGCACGCGGATGTACTCGCCGGAATAGCCTATGCCATCCTCCTCCACCATCACTTCCACTTCGCGGCCCAAAAAGGTCTTCAGGTATTCCCCTTCCAATTCATGGCCCACGGCGATGAGGCGGCGGGCTCGCTCCTCCCGCACCGGAACGGGCACAGCGCCCGCAAACGAAGCGGCAGGCGTGCCCTCGCGCTCGGAATAGGGGAAGACATGCATCCGCGCAAAGCCAATTTCCCGGCAAAAATCGATCGTGCGCTGAAAATCCTCTTCGCTTTCACCGGGAAAGCCGCAGATGACGTCGGTGGTGATGGCGCAGCGCGGGAACCAGCGGCGAAGGCTCTCAACTGCGCTGCGGAACTGCGCCGTGGTATAGCGCCGGCGCATGCGCCCCAGCACCTGGTCACAGCCCGATTGCAGCGAAAGGTGGAACTGCGGGCAGAGCTTCTCTCCCTGCGCCATGCGCTGGGCATAAGCCTCGTCAATCCAGGCCGGTTCCAGCGAACCCAGACGCACGCGGCGGACGCCGGGCGCCGCGCAGACCGCTTCCACCGCGTCCAGCAGCGTTGTGCCGTCGCCAAAGTCGCGACCATAGCTCGCCAGGTGGATGCCGGTGAGCACCACCTCCCGGTAACCTGCGGCGGACAAATTCTCCGCCTCCCGCCGCACGTCCGCAAGCGGGCGGGAGCGGATCGGACCGCGCACATCGGGGATGATGCAGTAGGCACAGCGATTGTCACAGCCCTCCTGAATCTTCATCACCGCACGGGTGCGGCCCTCGTTGGCGGTGACATCCAGCGCCTCAAAGGCGGCGTCCGCCAGGCTGTCCACGGCGCAAATGGCCACGCCGCGGGCCAGGGCGTCCTCCAGGTACTCCACCACCTGATCGCGGTGCGCGTTGCCCAAGACCAGCCGCACGCCGGGCAAAAAGAGCTTTTCACCATCGTGCTGCGCCAGACACCCCGCCACCACAATGGCTGCCGAAGGGTTGCGGCGCACGGCTTGGCGCACAAACTTGAGGGACTTCCTCTCCCCCACCCCGGTGACCATGCAGGTATTGATCACATACACATCACAGATTTCGTCAAAATCCGCAGGCGCATAGCCCGCTTGGACAAAGCGCTCGCGCATGGCCTGCGCATCGTATTGGTTCGTCTTGCATCCCAGGGTCATAAACCCGACTTTTCTCATACTCTTCTCTTCCTCACGCGCGGTCCCATCAGGTCAGGTCTCCCGCGCAGTGCAATGTCAGGGTGAGGGCCACAAGTCCGGCGGTCTCGGTGCGCAGAATGCGGCTGCCCAGCGTCACTGCCTGGCCGCCCGCGCGGAGGACCGCCTCGGCCTCCTGGGGGGCGATGCCGCCCTCCGGCCCGATGAGCAGGCCCACGTCCTGCTCGGCAATCGCCTGGGCAAAGGGCGCGCCGCCCTCCTCATAGGGCATGAGTATCCGCTGCCGCCGCCGCATGTCCTCCAGGGCCTCTGCAAAGGACAGCGCGGGCCGCACCTCGGGCACGTGGGAACGGCCGCACTGTTTGACCGCCTCCCGGGCGATGCGGGAATAGCGCTCGGTCTTTTGTTCCGTCTTCCCGGGCTTTGCCACGCTGCGCGCCATCATCACCGGCACGATGGCGCAAACGCCCATCTCCGTGCACTTCTGCACGATAAAATCCATCTTCTCCCCCTTGCATAGGCCCTGGTAAAGGGTCACGCGGCAGCGGGGCTCATGCCCGTCCAGCTCGGCGATCGTCTCATAGGCGGCGCCCTCTTTGGTCACGACCGTGAGCCTGGCCAAGTACCGGCGTCCCGCCCATAACACCTCAACCTCCTCGCCCGGGGCAAGGCGCAGTACCCGCATCAGGTGATTGAGTTCCTCGCCCGCAATGCGTCCTTCGGCCTCGGCGTAGAATCTGTGCATACGCATCCCTCCCGCACACAATGCCTCATTATAGCATATCTGCCGCCCCCTGTCCAAATCCCGCGCGCGGCTGGGGCGTTCATCCTTTGTTAATACTTGTTTAATTATAAAAAATCCCATTGAACATTCGAGAAAATACTGCTATAATCATCCACGTTGCAAAGGTGCTGTTTGTTGAGAATTGACTCAGCGGGCGGCATTTTTGATTTTTGGCTTCAAAAATTTGGGGAATTTTCGCACGCTCCGCGGAGAAAACCGAACATTCCGGCTTCACCCTGCGCTCACACCGCCGCAATGGAAAGCGCGAGCAGGATCTGCGCCACGTAGTAAGCAGAGAGGTTGAGGGCGGGCAAACTGCGCCGCTTTGCCGGGCTGAAGAGCATCAGCGCCAAGATCACATCCGAGAGGAAAAACAGGAGGCCGCCCGCAAGCATCAGGCTTGTGCGAAGCTGCGGCGCATAGAACACGCCGCAAAGAGCGTAGCCCGCCATCAGCGAAATCACCGCCGCATAGGCATAGACCGGAGCCTTCTGCGCGCCCAGCTCCACCTTGGCGGGGAATTGCAGGATAAACATCGCCGCAAAGAGCGCGAACGCCAGCGCAAATTGCAGGAAGGTCGTGCGCATCACCAGCATAAAGGCGGCGATATAGAACACATGGCCGGCAAGAAAAGCGCCCAGCCCGCTCCGAAAAAGGCCGTCACGATTTTGCGGCCGGCATTCCATCCATTGCAGCAGCACGTCCCCTACCGCGCCCAGGACGAGGCCCAGGGACATGAGCGCCGCATAGCCGGATGCGCCCGCCTTGCCCGCGCAAAGCAGGCCTAGCACAACAAAGGCGAGGGACGCCGCCCCCTTGAACAGCAGCTTGACCTGCGGCGAGCCATAATAGCTCACGCGGCAGTACAGCGCCGCCAGTAGCGCCGCCAAAACGCCCGCAATCCAAATCCATCCCGTCACAAAAAATCCCTCCTCTTTGCGTCTAATTCTGTCTACAGAATAGCACAAAAAGGGGGGATTTTCAACAAGCCTCGCCTCAAAACCCGCGCTTAGCGGTCCATAACCGGCGCAAGGTCATAGGAGCCGGGCATCTCCAGCTCGTGCACCAGCAGGGCGCGAATGTACCCGCGCGAGGTCTCCGTGGAGTGGATGAAGTAGCCGTGGCCGTAGTAAAAGCGGATGAGGCCGTACATGCGCGAGGAGGTGTGCAGCGCAATGGCGCGCACGCTTTGCTCGCGGCAGAGCACCTCTACCCTGTCGATGAGCATGCCGCCAATGCCGGATTTGGATATGGCGCTGCGCACGCCAAAGCGCGACAGGTATGCCAGGTCCCCCATGATCTCCACGCGCACCGAGCCCACAGCCACGCCGTCCACAAAGCCCACAAGCACGGTCTTTTCCCGAATATCGCGCTGAATGTCCTCCACCGTCTCCTTAAGGGCGGTGACATGGCCCGCCATACCCAAGTCGCGCTCGTACTTGTGAAAGGCGTCCTGCATGATCTCCAGGATCGCCGGCGCGTCTCCCGGCGTCGCCTCCTTGATGTCCACAACCATGGCTTTCCATCCTCCTCGTTTTTTGCGCTATAGCTTGCCCATGAGCATGGCCAAGACCGCCTTTTGCGCGTGCAGGCGGTTCTCCGCCTCGTCAAAGACCACGGACTGCGCGCCGTCCATCACCTCGTCCGTCACCTCGCTGCCTCGATGGGCGGGCAGGCAGTGCATGAAGATGGCGTCGGGCTTGGCAAGGCTCATGACGCGGGCATTGACCTGGTAGGCGGCAAAGTCGCGTGCGCGCTTTTCCGCCTCCGCCTCCATGCCCATGGAGGCCCATACGTCGGTATAGACCGCGTCGGCGCCCGCCAGGGCCTCTTCCAAGCTGGTGGTGATGGTCACCTTGGCTCCGCTGGCCACGGCGTTGCGGCGCGCCCAGACCACATACTTCTCCTGCGGGGCATAATCGGCGGGCGTGGCAATGCTCACATCCACGCCGAGCTTGGAGCAGATGATCATCAGGCTGTTGGCCATGTTGTTGCCATCGCCAACAAAGGCGAGCTTGGCGCCCGCAAGGCGTCCCTTGTGCTCGTAGAGCGTGAGCATATCGGCCAATACCTGGCAGGGGTGGTAATCGTCGGTCAGGCCGTTGATGACAGGGATGTGGCCGTACTTCGCAAGGCCCTCTACGTCGCTCTGGCGGAAGGTGCGGATCATGATGCCGTCCACAAAGCGGCTCAGCACGTTTGCCACGTCGTGAACCGACTCGCGCGTGCCCAGGCCGATCTCCGCATCGGAGATGAAGAGCGCATGGCCGCCCAGCTGCTCAATGCCCGCCTCAAAGGAGACGCGCGTGCGCATGGAGGGCTTGGAGAAAATCATGGCGATGTTTTTGCCCGCGAGCACATGCGTCTGGTCCATGCCCAAGCGGCGCTGGAGCTTGAGCTTGGCGGCCAGAGAGAGTATCTGAAGGATCTCATCGGGCGTATAATCTTGCAGGCAGAGCAGATGCTGCTGCGCAAACTTGGCCTGCGGGGTATAGGTGAGCAAGTCCATAGGTCGACCTCCCTGTTTAGGATTCTACTATTCTACAGCACATCGGCCAGCGCCGCAACCAGCGCGTCGCAATTTTCTTTTTCGATGATGAGCGGCGGCAGCAGGCGCAGCACGTTGCCCGCGGCCGTGCCCACGACGAATCCCTTTTCAAGCAGCTTGCCCACAACGTCGGCCGCCTTGAGCTCCTCTTTTAGCGCGATGCCGATGAGCAGCCCCGCGCCGCGCACATCCGCAACGCTCGTTTTGCCCTCAGCCATGCGACGCAAAATGGAAAGCAGATAGTGGCCGGTCTCCCCCGCCTTCTGCGGGATGTTTTCCTCCAGCATGGTGGTCAGCACCGCAAGACCGGCGGCGCAGGCCAGGGCGTTGCCGCCGAAGGTGGAGCCGTGATCGCCGGGATGGAAGGCGGCGGCCACCTCCTCCTTGGCCAGCACCGCGCCGATGGGCATGCCGTTGCCCAGGGCCTTGGCAGAGGAGAGAATGTCCGGGGTGACGCCATAGAGCTCGTGGGCAAAGAGCTTCCCGCAGCGGCCCATGCCCGTTTGCACCTCGTCGATGATGAGCAAAATGCCCAGCTCGTCGCAGAGCGCGCGCACGCCCTGGATGTAATCCTGCGTGCCCACGATGACGCCGCCCTCGGCCTGAATGACCTCCAGCATCACCGCCGCGGTGTGCGGGGTGACGGCGGCGCGAATGGCCTCCAGGTCGTTAAACGGCACATTGACGATGCCGCGCGGGAGCAGGGGCCGGAAGGGCTTTTGATACTTCTCCTGGCCGGTGACGGCGATGGTGGCCAGCGTGCGCCCGTGGAAGGAGTTGGAGGCGGAGATGATCTCCCAGCGGTCCTCGCCCTTCTCGTAGAAGTATTTGCAGGCGAGCTTGATGCAGCCTTCGTTGGCCTCCGCGCCGCTGTTGCCGAAAAAAACGCGGTCGGCAAAGGTGTTTTCCACCAGGAGTTGGGCGAGCTTGGCCTGCGGCTCGACGTAGTAGAGGTTGGAGGTATGGCAGACCTTGTTCACCTGTTCAACCATGGTCGCCGTCACTTTGGGATGCGCGTAGCCCAGGGAGTTGGTGGCGATGCCGGCAAAAAAGTCCGTGTAGGCGCGGCCGTCGGTGTCATAAAGGGTCACGCCGCATCCGTGGTCAAAACAGACGGGCTGGCGCTCGCCAAAGGTATTCATGTAATAGCGCTGGTCCAGCGCCTTGATTTCCTGTAAAGTCATGTGCTCGCCCTCCTTAGTCGTCCGCATGGACCATGGTGCCAATGCCCTTGTCGGTAAAGATTTCCAAGATAATGGGGTGCGGGATGGTGCCGTCGAGGATGTGGACGCGGGAGACGCCCTGCTCAATGGCGTGGGCGCAGCCCTGCACTTTGGGGATCATACCGCCGGTGATGACGCCCGAGGAGATCAGTTCGTCAACCTCGGAGACGGAGACGGCGGAGATGAGGGTCTTGGGATCGTCCGCAACCATGCGGATGCCATCGACGTCGGTCAGGAAGATCAGCTTTTCCGCCTTGAGGGCGGAGGCGATCTCGCTGGCCACGGTGTCGGCGTTGATGTTGTAGCTCTGGCCGTCCTGATCCACGCCCACCGGCGCGATGACGGGGATGTATTCATCGGCGGAGAGCAGGTCGAGCAGCTTTACGTTGACGCGGGTGATGTTGCCCACATATCCCAGGTCCACGCCGTCCTTGGTCGGCGGCTTCTTGGTCACCTCAATCAGGTTTGCGTCCTTGCCGCACAGGCCGATGGCCTTGCCGCCGAGCTTGCCCAGGGCGGAGACGATGTTCTTGTTGAGCTTGCCCGCCAGCACCATCTGCACCACCTCCATCGTCTCGCCGTCGGTGATGCGCAGGCCGTTGTGGAATTGGGACTGGACGTCCATTTTCTTGAGCGCGGCGTTGATATCCGGTCCGCCGCCATGCACCAGGATGGGGTTGACGCCCACATACTTGAGCAGGGTGACATCCTGCAAGATCTTGTTGGTGAGCTGTTCATCGATCATGGCGTTGCCGCCGTACTTGATGACCACGGTCTTGCCCGCCAGGCGCTGAATGTAGGGCAGCGCCTCGATGAGAATATTGGCTTTCTCCACCAAAATATCATTGTACATTCTCTTTTTCTCCTCCACTTTGTTGCGTCGTTTCTCCGGCGCGGTGCGATTCGCCGTTGCCAATTGCCCGCCTTTTACAAGTAAAGGCCCGCCATGGGCAGCCCGGCGGTCTCCTCCAAGCCGAACATGAGGTTCATGTTCTGAATGGCCTGGCCCGCCGCGCCCTTGATCAGGTTGTCGATGACGGCGCAGACCACGACGCGGTGCAGGCGCTCATCCACGACAAAGCCGATGGCGCAGCGGTTGGAGCCTGCGACGTGCTTGATCTCGGGCAGCGTGCCCTCGGGCATGAGGGTGACAAAGGGTTCGTCCGCATAGGCCTTCTCATAGGCGGCTCGAATCTCCTTGGCCGTGACGCCGGGCAGGAGGTTTAGGTAGAGGGTGGCGAAGATGCCGCGCTTGATGGGCAGCAGGTGCGGCGTGAAGGAGACGAGAACCTCCTCGCCCGCCGCCTTGGAGAGCTCCTGCTCAATCTCCGAGGTATGGCGGTGCTTGGCCACGTTATAGGCCTTCATGCTCTCGTCCACCTCGCAGAAGTGGGAGCCCGTGCTGGGCTTTGCCCCCGCGCCGGTGACGCCGGATTTGGCGTCGATAATGATGTTGTCATGGCTGACCAGGCCCGCGTCCAGCAGCGGCGCGGCCGAGAGAATGGAGCAGGTGGTGTAGCATCCGGGGTTGCCCACCAGTTTTGCCGCCTTGATGCTCTCCCGGTGCCGCTCGGGCAGGCCGTAGACGGAGACCTTCAGCAGGTCCGGCCGGGAGTGCGTGGTGCCATACCACTTTTCGTATACTTTCACATCGTCATAGCGAAAATCTCCTGACATGTCGATGACCTTGACGCCCGCATCCACCAATTGCGGGATGACCACATCCGACGCGCCGTGCGGGAGCGAGGTGAAGACCACGTCGCTGTCCGCGGCGAACTTTTCCACGTCCATAGCCACGAGCTTGTGGGAAATCGTGCCCTTTAACGAGGGATAAAGATCGGCAATATCCTGTCCCTCATAGGATTGCGAGGATAAATATACAAATTCGGCCTGCCTGTGTCCGGCCAGAAGCCGCACCAATTCCAAGCCGACATACCCTGTTGCACCGATGATCGAAACCTTAACCATGACTGCGCTCTCCTTCACTCGCTTTGATAGTATGCGTAATTATACAACTCTCTGCATAAAAATTCAATAGTCATCGGCGAATTGGAAGTTAAAGCCATGTAAATTTATGCCAAGGCTTGCAAACCGCGCGGTTTTGTGTACAATGGACTGTATATCAATACTTCAGAGGGAGTAACGATGGAAAGAGAAGAATTGAAGGAACGTGTCTGCCGCGCACACCACGAACTCAAGGACCGCGGGCTGATGATCTATACATGGGGCAATGTCAGCATGATCGACCGGGAGAGCGGTGAAATCGCCATCAAGCCCAGCGGCATCCCCTGCGAGCGCTTGATGCCAAGCGATATCGTCGTGGTGGATATGCAGGGGAACGTGATCGAGGGCAAGTACAAGCCCTCCTCGGATACGCCCACCCACTTGGTGCTCTACAGTGCCTTTGCGGGTGCAAACTGCATCGTGCACACCCACTCCACCTATGCCACCGCCTGGGCGCAGGCGGGTAAGGCGCTGCCCTGCTTGGGCGCGACGCACGCGGACTGCTTCTGCGGCTCGGTTCCCTGCACGCGGGCGATGTCCCTGCGGGAAATCAATGGGGACTACGAGAGCGAGACGGGCAACGTGATAGTGGAGACCTTTGCCAGCAAGCGCAAGGACCCCACCCTCATGCCTGCGGTGCTGGTCGCCTGCCATGGTCCCTTTGCCTGGGGCGCCGACGATGAGGAAGCGGTCTACAACGCCGTGGTGCTGGAGGAGATCGCGCGCATGTCGCACATCACCATGCAGATCAACCCGCAGTGCGCGGGTGCGGGGCGGCCGTTGATGGAGCGGCACTTCTTCCGCAAGCACGGCAAGGGCGCCTACTACGGCCAAAGTGAAGAGTGATGGAAGCAAAAAGAGGAGCGCCGGCGCGCCCCTCTTTTTTTGTCCTGCCGATAGTATGCCCTGGGGATGCAAGGAAGGGGCCGCGCCCCTTCCTTTTTAATCCGCAGCGGCGGCACGCCGCTTCCGCTATCCCCCAGGCGCGGCCTGTGGCCGCGCCTGGGGGATGTTCTCCCGGCGAGGGGGGCAAGGGGCGGACCACCCTCGCCACTAACCCCCCCCACTGGGCACGCCGAATCCCCCCAAAGGTGAAACGACCGAGTGA
>CAOKIU010000073.1 GCA_948468595.1 uncultured Christensenella sp. | reverse complement strand
TATCAGAATCTGTCGAAGCGGGTCACGAAAGATCGAATCAAGGCGTTTAATCAGCCCAGCGCATCGCCCGCAGCACCGCCCGGTGCCAAGAAGCGAGCTTTTGCGCGCGCATATCCTCGGAAAAGGAGGGTTCAAAACTCTTTTGCGCATGCCAAATCGAGGCCACCTGCTCCCGGCTCTCCCAAACGCCCATGGCAAGGCCGGCCAGGAACGCCGCGCCCATGGCGGTGGTTTCCGTCACCGCGGGCCGCACCACGTTCACGCCCAGAATATCCGCCTGGAACTGCATCAGGAAAGCGTTGGCGCTGGCGCCGCCATCGGCGCGCATCTGCGTGATGGCAATGCGGCTGTCCTTGTGCATGGCCTCCATCACGTCCGCCGTCTGAAAGGCGATGGCCTCCAGCGTCGCGCGCACAAGGTGCGCCCTGCCCGTGCCCCTGGTCAGGCCCACCACCGTGCCGCGGCCATACATGTCCCAATAGGGCGCGCCAAGGCCGGTAAAGGCCGGCACCATGTACACGCCGCCCGTGTCTTCAACCGAAAGAGCCACCTGCTCCGATTCCGCGGCCGAGGAGATCAGCTTCATCTCGTCGCGCAGCCATTGCACCGCCGCGCCTGCCACAAAGACCGACCCCTCCAGGGCATATTCCGTCTTTCCGCCCACGCGCCAGGCCACGGTGGTCAGCAAGCCGTTTTTCGATTCCACAGCCTCTTCGCCCGTCTGCATCAGCAAGAATCCGCCCGTGCCGTAGGTGGTCTTGACCATGCCCTTCTCAAAGCACGCTTGGCCAAAGAGCGCTGCCTGCTGGTCGCCCGCAATGCCACAGATGGGAATCTCAACCCCCAAAATCGCGGGGTCCAGCATCCCCACCACGCCGCTGGAGTCCACCACCTTGGGCAGAATGGCCGCGGGGATCTCCATCAAGCGCAAAAGTTCCTCATCCCACTGCATTGTGTGGATGTTATAGAGCATGGTGCGGCTGGCGTTGGAAACATCGGTCACATGCGCCCGCTCCTTGGTCAGGTTCCAAATCAGGAAGGTATCCACCGTGCCAAAGAGCAGCTCCCCCGCTTGCGCGGCGGCGCGGGCGCCGGGCACGTTGCGCAAAATCCACTGGATCTTGCTGGCGCAGAAGTACGCATCCGGGATGAGCCCCGTCCGCTTCTGGATGTTCTCGGTCGCGCCCTCCGCCTTGAGGCGCTCGATCTCCCCGGCCGTGCGGCGGCATTGCCATACGATGGCATTGCACACAGGCTTGCCCGTCTTCTTATCCCAAATGATGGTGGTCTCCCGCTGGTTGGTCACGCCGATGCCGGCGATATCCCGCGGGTCAATGCCCGCCTTCTCCACCGCCGCCTTCAGCGCCCGCACCTGTGAGGAGAGAATGTCCTTGGGGTCGTGCTCCACCCAGCCCGGCTGGGGGTAGATCTGCTCAAATTCCTCGCCATGCGCGGCCACCACGCCGCCTCGCTCATCCACCACAACCGCCCTGGAACTGGTCGTTCCCTGGTCCAGCGCCACAATGTATTTCATGTTTCCATCCTCCCGTCGTGATCCTTTGTTTTCTTCAAGTATAGCAAAACTCGTCCGTGTCAACAAGCACTGCGCACGCATATACCAATAATGACCCATGCGAAAGGAGCAATGACTTATGGATAGACTCGCTACATACGCGCTCGTTGCCGCCATTGGCGAAATTACTAGACCCACAAAGGAGGAGCGCAACCGCGAGGGAGACCGCTGGGTTGCCCTGCGGACGCTCTCCGGCGCGCCCACCACCATCGCCAGCGACGTGCAAGCGCCCGCCGCTCCCGCGCAGGAGCAGGCGCCCGCCGCGCCGCCCGCGCCCCGCAAGCCCGTCTTTTACGCGGCCATAGAGCAGCGGCACATGGACGCGCGGCGCAGGGCCGGCCTGTAACCCCCGGAGCTCGCCCTACCAAAGCGCCCCCGCAAGGCAATGAGCCTTGCGGGGGCGCTGTCAGTGGAACCTCACTCCTCCTTGTCCAGCTTTCCCGCCTCAAGGTCGGAAAGCGTGGGCAGGATGACGTCCACCAGCTCCTTTTTGCAGATGAGTTCTATGCTGCCGTCCCGGCGGACGCAGTAGTTGTTGATGTCGTAGGGCAAATACTCGATGACCATGGGCTCATGGTCGTTGTTGAAGGTGTAGGTGACGGTGAGCACCGGGCTCTTTGTCCCGTCCACCAGGTCCTCCTGCGCCATGTTGGAGATGGTCACGCCAATGACCGCCTGATACGCCGCCTTAAACGCCGACTCCTGGCATTCCTTGCCGTTGAGGCGGAAGGTCTCCAAGTAATCGGGGTTGCCGTTGGCCAGCACTTTGAGGTTGCCCTCCTCGTCGTACTGCTCCTGACGCTCGATGGTCATTTCGTAGCGCGTATTGCCGTTTGAAATCTCCACCTTATCCACCAGGGCGATGGAGACGATGTTGGTAAAGGCGTCCAAATAATAGGAGATCTTAAAGTCCTCCGCAAAGGAGAGATAGCTGTCGGAGATGGTGAAGACCTCGCCGCTGTCATCCACGGTGCAGTAGTAGCGGCCCTCCCCTTCCAGCGCGTTGCCCAGCGAGAGGGTGCGCCGGACGCCGTTTACATCCGACATGATCACCGTAAACCAGGGATCGTCCAGCCCAAAGGCCGCAAGGTCCTCAAACTGCCCCTCGTAGCCGTAGAGCTTGTATTCGCTTATGCTCTCCACCAATTCGCTAACCGCGCCGGAATCCAGCCACAGCTCCTTGGGCTCGGTCATCTTCCAGGTGCCGGTGGAGAAGCTGGCGGTATCCTGTATGGGCAGGAAGCGCACCTGCTGCTCTCCCTTTCTGCGGATGATGATGGACTTGCAGTCCGTCACCTCCGCGCTGATCTCGGGCAGCTCCAGCCCGCGGTAGCGGAGAATGGAGCCGCCAAAGAGATTGGCAAAGTACGGCCGCAGCACGTAGACATCGCTCTCCCCTTGGAGCTTGCAGTAGACCTGCCCCGTGACGGAGAGCACGTCGCCCAGCTCCATCACCAGGCTCCCGCCATCGGCATAGTCCACCGTAACCACGCTCCTGGGCGCGTCCAACCCGTACATCGCAAGGTCGGACGCATTCTCCTCCACCAGTTGATCCGCCTGCATTTTGGCGGCGTTGACAAAGGCCGAAGAGCAAGTGCTCTGGTTGACCGTGCCATCCTCCAGCGCGTCCACTTGGTAGACCGCGCTTTCGTCCTTAGTTACGGTAAAGACGCTCTCCCCTTCTACCCTGATGCGGGTCACGTCCACGCCATCGCGGCCGGAGAGATTCACCGTAAGATCCTCGCCCGCCGCCTCCTCCGGCTGCTTTAGGACGCGGGGCAGCGCGTAGATCAGCGCCGCCGCCAGCGCGATCAGCACTGCCAGCAGGATCAGCACCGCCGTGCGGCTCAAGGTTTTTTTCTTCTTGTGCTCCTTGCGCAGCGAGGCGCCCAGGTCGATCTTTTCCTCCCGCGGCTTCTCGGCTTGCGGAGTTTCGGGGGTCTTCCGGGTGTCGTCCGCCATTTACAGGTGCCTCCTTCTGAGCCAGACCACAAACCCTGCCGCCAGCACCAGCAGCGGCATCACAATCACGGCGATGCCCGCCATGGTGTACATCTCCGCGGTGCTGTTAAAGCGCAGGCTGTTGGTCATCAGGTTCTTGCCCACGATCGTGACGGTATCCGCCTCGCCGTTCATCCAGCGAATCGCGCCCAGCAAAAGGTCCGTATTGCCGGAAATGCCGTAGAACGAGGAGGAGGTGACAAAGCCCGCGCCGCCAAAGACGGCGATCTTGCCGCCCGCGTCGTTGCCGTTGGCGTCCACCTTGCGCAGGGCAAGGGCCACGGTCAGCGGGCCGTCCAGGTCTCCCTCTTCCTTTTCCGTCTCCGTCGATTCCAGGTTGACCTTGGCGTAGGACTTGCGGGAGGAGGTCAGCAAGGGCTTGACCTCGATTTCGTTCTTCTCCACCGCGGGCAGGGACAGGCTGGTGGCGTAGGGCAGCACGGCCACCTGTTCATTGGCGGTAAGGCCCGCGGTCACATCGTGCTGCTCGATGGTGGGCACGAGATAGGCCGGGCTCCTGTAGTACTGGCCCTCATCGCCTTCGACGACCAAGGTGTGGTCCACCTTGACGCCGTAGAGATCCAGCAGGGACTCGAATCCCGGCAGCGCGGGGCAGGTCGCGTCGGTCAAATACAGCATGTAGCCATCGTCTTCCAGGAACGCCTTGATGGCCAGGCGCTCGTCCTCGGATAGATCGTTCCGGGGCGCGGCGATGATGAGAATATCGCCCTTTTTGAGCTTATCCAGGTCGGTGACGGAGACGCTGTCCACCACCAGGTTCTCTCCCTCGATATAGTCGGTCAGGTATCCCAAATCGCTTACCGACGCCTCCTGATGCCCGGAGAGGAAGTAGGCGTTATTCACTTCGTCGGCCGTTACAAAGGAAATGGCGTTGGTCAGCTTCTGCTCGCCGATAAAGGACTTGAGGTAGGGCTGGTAGGAGCTGTTGTAGCCAAATTCGTACATATCGTACTGGTCGATGATGCGATAGCGCGAGCCGTCGCCGTTGGTGACGATGACGGAGTTCGTCGAGAGGCTCTCCTGGGTGAACTGCTTGGCAAAGGTGGGGTTCTTTACCGGGTCCACCACCGTGACCTCGATGTAGTCCGGGGCGAGCTTGCGGTAGTTTTCCAGCAGGTTTTCCACCGTCGTGGATTCGGAGCCCGTCTGCATCAGGGCGTAGATCTTGACGTCTTTTTGGACCGCCTGCACCACCTTCTTCGTCTGCGCGGAGATGGTGTACAGCTTGTTGTTGGACAGATCGTACTTCAGGCCCCAGAGGTTGTCCAGCGTGGAGACCACCACGTTGAGCAGCACGGTAACCAGGATCACCGCGGCCACCATCAGTACAGCCAGGCTGCCGTGGCGGAATTTTCTGGAGCTGAACGGGGATTTTTTCTTCTGATCGTTGCTCATTGTCTTAACCCTCACTCCATCTTCTCTTCTCAAGTGTGTGGACGGTCATCAGCAGGAACACGCCCGCAAAGCTGATCATGTAGATCACGCCCGTAAGGCTGAGGATGCCCGAGGAAAAATCGGTAAAGCGCGCAAAGAGCGAGACCCAATTGAGCGCCTTGCACAGCCAGGCCAGCATCGTGACGCTGGACATGGAGGCGATAATGGAGTCCAACAGGTACAAAAACAGGATCACGCCGAAGGTGGAAATGGCCGAGGCCACCTGGTTTTCCGAAAGCGTGGACATGAACAGGCCCACGGCGATCAGGCAGCAGCCCATCAGGAAGAAGCCCAGGTAGTTGACAAACACCTCCACGGCCGAAACGTTGCCGTAGCTAGAGAGAATGATGACGTAAATCCCAGTGCAAAGGAGCGTCAAAAGGAACACGGCGCAGGCGGCCATGAACTTGCCCAGCACGATCGACCACAGCGAAAGGGGCGAGGTGATGAGCAGCTGATCCGTCTTGGAGCGCTTTTCATCGCTCATGAGCTTCATGGTCAGAATCGGCACGATGAGGATGAATATAAAGGTGATGTTGGAAAAGAGCGTGCCCACCGAGGAGCTGGCGCTCAGCACATTGCCAAAGGCGAAGAAGATGCCCGCAATGACCAGGAAGCAACCCATGAACACATAGCCGATGGCGGAATAGAAATACGATTGCAGCTCGCGCTTAAAAATCGCCAGCATGTTAAAACCCTCCCTTTTCTTCGGCCGTAAGCTGCAAGAAGATGTCTTCCAGCGTCACGTCCATGGGCTTGAGCATCAAAAGAGAATAGCCCGCCTGGAGGATTGCGTTGACCATGGGGCGGCGCACGTCGGTCTTGGCGTCGCTCTCGACGATGTAATCCAAGCTGTTTTCCTCCTTGCTGCCCATGGACTCGACGTATTTTACGCCGGGCACATCGTGCAGCAGGCGGGTGACGGGCTTTTCTGGTCCCACCACGCGCACCGTCATGCGGATGGCCTCGCCGATGCCGTGGGTCAGGTTGCTCAGCGTGTCCTGCGCCACGATCTTGCCCCGATTGATGATCACAACGCGGTCGCAGACATCCGCAACCTCGTGCAGAATGTGCGAGGAGAGCACCACCGTGTGGTTCTCGCCCAGGCCGGAGATGAGCTTGCGGATCTCAATGATCTGCTTGGGGTCAAGGCCGACGGTGGGCTCGTCCAGGATGACCACGTCCGGGTTGCCTACCAGCGCCTGCGCCAAGCCCACGCGCTGCTTGTAGCCCTTGGAGAGGTTCTTGATCAGCCGGTGCCGAACGTCGGTGATCTTGACCAGGTTGTACAGGTCGTCAAGATGCGCCTTGCGGCTCTTTTTCCGCACTTCTTTGATGTCGCAGACGAACTTTAGGTACTCCTCCACCGTCATATCCATATAGAGCGGCGGCTGCTCGGGCAGGTAGCCGATGCGGCGCTTGACCTCGCGCGGCTGTTCCAGAACATCCATGCCGTCGAGCAGAATTCGGCCCTCCGAGGCGGAGATGTAGCCGGTGATCATGTTCATCGTGGTGCTCTTTCCCGCGCCGTTCCGGCCCAGAAAGCCCAGCACCTCCCCTTTGTTGATCGTAAATGAGATGTCGTCGACCGCATGCTTCGCACCGTAACGCTTGGTTACGTGCTGAATTTCGATCATGCTCAAGCCCTCCTTCATTTGTCCGTCCGCGCCGCAAATCGCTGTACGGGCTTAACCTTTCGTCAACAGTATACTTTCCTGCTTTGAATAAGCTGTGAACAAGTTGTGAATTCCTGTTTTTTCACATCCTTAACAAACCGGAATAGTATACAATACTTCCCACCATCTGTCAATCAGGCCCTTGGCCTCCCTCTTTCCTTTCGCGTTGACGGTTCTGGCCGCCTGCGATCTCGCCAATGTCAGCTTGAAGCGGAACCTTATTTGTGATATAATGGAAGTAGTAAATCTAGAACTTCACAATGTCATTTTGATCGTTAAGGAGATTCATGATGCTGATCCCACATTTGCATTTTTGCGGCAACTGCGAAGCAGCGATTGCCCTTTATGAAAAAGCCTTTAACACAAAAGCCGAGAGCATCGTTTACAACCGCGATTATGCGCCCGATGAAGATTCGGACGATAACACAATCGCGCACGCTGTTATGAACATCCACGGACAAAAAGTCTTCCTAAATGATAGATTTGGCAACAAGGACAAATCCCTTCACTGCGCCGTTCACTTAATCGTTATGTTTACATCGGTCGAAGAGCTTCTTGCTTGCTATGCGTTTTTTAAAGAAGAAAGCACCATTATTGATCCGTTCGCCAAATTGCCGTACAGTGAATTAGCCGGGAATTTTGTGGATTCATTTGGCGTGCAATGGGGCTTCATGACGGAGTGATCAGCCTACGCATAAAACAGCGTGAATCTTTGGCTTCGTATATTCCGGGATGGCGAACTTCCCGTTCCGTCTTTTTTATGATTTCAAAGCGTTTCTCAACGCGAAAGAGAATGGGCGCCTTGGCGGGCAGGCAACAAGGCGAGGAGGAAGAGAGCGCTATCCAAAGCTGCAAAACAAAAAGCGCGGTTCTCCGCGCTTTTTTGTTTCGAATCGAAAGCGAAACGACCGAGATCTGCGCTCATCGTCAGGGATTTCCTTCCCTGCTCTTTGCCGTCGCCGCGCCGGCCCGCGCGTCACTCGTTTTCCACAAACTGCCAGGACTGCCAGTAGCCTTCCTTCCACTCATAGCCAGACATTCCGGAGGGCGCGCTCTGGTTGCACGCGCCGGGGATGAGGTATCCCACGCCCACAACCCAGTCGTTTTGCACCTTGGCGCCGATCAAGTAGTGATCGATCTCGCGCAGCGCGTCGCCCAGGGGCACCCGGATGTAGACGGTGTCGCTCTCCCCCTCCCCGAAGGGATAAGACTGCTCAAACCGCTCAAACAGATCGTGCAGCGGCCAGAGCACCTGCGGCCAGTAGGCATTGCTCAGCTTTTCCGGAATCTCCAGCCTTTGCTCGCTGGGCAGCGGCGTGCGCAGGGATCGCTCCACCAGCTCAAAGGGGTCCTCCTGCGCGGGCTGATCGTAGAGGTCGATCTCCTCCTGCGCGGGAGCGGACTCTGCCTCTGCGCGCTGGGCGCCTTCCACGGCGTTCTGCGGCGCGCTCTGCTCAGCCGCCTTGGCCGCGGCGCGCGGCTGCCCGGCGGGTGCGTCCTGCGCCCTCACCCCCTCCGCCGGGGTCGCAAGGCAGCTCTCCACCGCCTCGTTCTGCGTCTCTATCTTCTCTTCTTTGGCGGGGCGCGCGCTCTCTGCTTCCCTGACGCGCGGCGCGGGCTGCTCCTCCCCGGCGCTGGGCGAGGGCTCCTCCGCCTGGATGCGCGGCGCGGGCTCCTCCGGCTCCGCCACCGCCTCCTCCGTCTGCGATGCGCGCGGTTCCTCGGCAGGAGCCTCCTGCGCCGCGCCTTGCGGCGGCTCGCAATCCTCCTCGTCTTTGCTCTCGGGCGTCTCCTCCGCTGCGGCAGGCGCCTCGGCCTTGGCCGGGGCCGGGGAGTCGTCTTTGGGCGCTTCCTCCTCATGGGGATTGAGCACCGCGTCGACCTCATCGCACACCTTGGTCCAGTCCACCCAGCAGCCGCGTCCCACCGTTCCGGCCAGCGGAACCATCACCGAGCATCCGTCCATATAGGCGACAAAGAGCACCTGGATTTCGCGGAACTCGCTCAGGCTCAGCTGCGCGGCAATGCCGCCCTGCCCGCGCGAATCCATGTTCAGCGGACCGATGTAGAGCAGTCCGCTCTCCGTCACGGCGAAAGCGCCGGGCTCCTCGCCAGGGGCAAACCCCTGCACCACCAGGTTTAAATTGACCTTTCCATCCCGCGTCTCCGCCCGCGCGTAACCCGATTCCCTGCCGCTGTATAATTGTCTGAGAAGCACAAAGGTGCGCTGCACATCTTTTTTCATAAAAATACGCTCCTCCCCGCATGTCCGTTTGTCCCATGTGTATGCGGTCGGGAGCGCCGGTTATTCTTTTTTCGCGGAACTGGTTCGGCGCCGTGGGAGAGAAACTTCCGTCAGCGCCACCGACAGGAAGATGAGGCTGCCGCCCAGCAGCAGCGTCCAAGAAAGGGGCTCCAACCCCAGCGCCACCGAAAACAGCGCGCCAAAGACCCCCTCCATGGATAGAAAGATGGCCGCCTTGGCCGCGTTGGCGTGGCGCTGGGCGGCGGTCTGCAAAAAGAAGCAGATGCCCGTGGAGAACAAGCCCAAATACAGCACCGGAAGCGCGCCCCTTTTGAGCATCTCCCCGGTCGGCGCGGCGCGCTGGGTCAAAAGGAAGTAAAGCAACGACAGCGCCGCGGCCGTGACCATCTGCATAAAGGTGAGCTTGCGCGCCTCGACCCGGGGCGAGGTGTAGCCAAGGGAAGCGATATGGCAGGCGAAAAAGAAGGCGCAGGCCACGGAAAGGCCGTCTCCGGGTGAAAAGGAAAACCCCTGCCCGGGGGTGAACCCCAGCACAAAAACGCCCGCCGCCGTCAACACCGGCAGCAGGAGGTTTTTCATCTCCGGCCGCTTGCCGCTGACCGCCCAGAGGAGAATGGGCACCATCAGCACGTTTGTCGTGGTCAAAAACGCGCAGTTGGACGGCGTTGTGCGGGCCTGGCCCTCGGTCTGGAAGAAGAAGCCCAGGAAGAGAAACAGGCCGCTGAGCGCGCCCAGCAGCGCCTCCCTGCGCGTCAAGGCACGCACCTGCGGAAAACAGACGGCCAACAGCAAGAGCGCCGCCACGGCAAAGCGCATCAGCAGGATGAGGGAAGAGGGCATGCCCGAATCAATGGCGTACTGGGTCGCGGAAAAACCGGCGCCCCAAATCGCCGCCGTCAGAAGGAGCATGCCGTCCGCCAAAGCGGATTTTCTATCCATCATTTCAAGTTCTTCCCCTTTATTTTCGGTTGATCTCCGGCGCGCCGGCTACGTGGTCTCGCGCTGGATGACGCTGCCCTGTAGCACATAGTGATTGCACCGGGGCGTCTCCTCCTCCATCATCAGGGTGAGGGAGTCGATGGCCAAATCGCAGAAATCCTCCAGCGGGTCCCGAATGGAGGAAAGGCGCTTTAAGTTGTAGTTGGCAAAGAGCATGTCGTCATGGCCGATGACGCGCACCTGATCGGGGATGGAGATGCCGCACTCAATCAGCGCGCGCATGCAGCCGATGGCAAACCGGTCGTTGTTGGCGCAGATGCCATCGAAATTAAGCCCCTCCTCCACCCACTTTTTGGCGCTTTGATAGCCGTTT
>CAOKIU010000072.1 GCA_948468595.1 uncultured Christensenella sp. | reverse complement strand
CAGGCCGATGCGGGTGATTCGGCTCATGTTATGCACACTCCCCCGCGCTACTATTCTAGTATAACCGATTTTAAGTAAAATGTAAAATAGTTTTCCCACAGTCTGTAAAGAATAATTGCAGACAAATGGGAGGTGATTCCATGCAGGCGCGCACGCGCGCATCCCTCTGGCTGGACCGCATTCTTGGCGGCGCCATCCTCTTTATCCTCAGCTTTTTATGGTTTGCTGCCCGGCTTGGCAGGCTGATCCCCGCCGTACTGCTGGCGCTGATCCTCACCCTGCTCGCCTTTTTGAGCCTCCGCTTGTTTCGGCGGCGGATGACGGGGCGCCGAAACAAGCGAGAAGTGCGCGACCGCGAGCGCCAGGCGGCGCTCTACGCCCTGACCATGCTGCCTTACGGCGAGGCGCTGGCCTACGCCGTGCAGGCATTGATGGACGCCTATCCGCTAAAGAGCCTGTACGATCTGGACGGCCTGCACTTTCTTTCCGACGCCAAGGAGCGGCGCATAGCGGTCAGGCTCCTGCAAAGCCCGCAGCCCGCCACGCTTTCCGACGCGCACGCCTTTCATCGGGAGCGCGGAGCGGCGCTGGGCGTGCTCGTCTGTCCGGGCGGCATGACGCGCGAGGCGCAGGAATACGCCTCCGCCCTTACGCCCCCGCTCAAGCTCATTTCCGCGGGCGAACTGCCCTTGCCCGAGGCGCTGCTGGGCAGCGTTCCCGCCAAGGAGGCGCAAAAACGGCGCACAGCCGCATCCATCCTTGCCATGATTCTCAGGCCCGCACAAGCTGCGCGCTATATGATGTTGGGTTTTTTGCTGATCGTCGCCTACCTGATGACCGGACGGCTGACCTGCTTGATCCCCGCCCTGATTACGGTCTTCCTAGCGCTGATTTGCAAGGGCCGCCAAGAGCCGCGCGGCGAACTGTTTTAATTCTCGTCAAAGTTGATTTTTGAGTCCTTGCGCGCGCGGCGATAGAGGATGAAACGATACCCCACGCACAGCACGGGATCTGCATGTACCTTCTCGCACAGCAGGCTGCACGCCTCTCGCGTCTCATAGGGCGCGTTTTTGAGCACCTGAACCTTGATCAGCTCGCGGGCCTCCAGCGCATCCCAGGTCTGCTTGACGAGATTGGGGGTAATGCCCTCCTTGCCGATTTGCACGATGGGCTCATAAGTGTTGGCGATTTGGCGCAGTTGCGCCCGCTGCTTGGATGTCAATGCCATATCTAAAATCTCCCTTAGTTGATGAATTCAAATTCGACTTCGCCCATGCGCACGGTGTCGCCGTCGGTCGCGCCTTTGCCGCGCAGCGCGTCGATGACGCCCATGCGGCGCAGCGTACGCTCGAAATAGGCCATGCTCTCCGCATCGTCCATGTTGATGCGCATCATCAGGCCGTCCACGGCGGGGCCCTCCACCACGTAGGCCTCGTTCTCCCGGCGCACCGTGAAGGGCTCGCCCTCGTTCGGCCGGAATTCGTCCGCGCCCTCCACCTCTTCAAAGGATTCGACGGGGGGAAGCATGCGCAGCATCTCCATACACTTATCCATCAGCGGCGCAAAGCCCTGCACCGTGAGCGCAGAGACGGGATAGATGAGGGCATCGCTCCCTTGTAGCTTGTCCCTGAGGCGCTCGAGGTTTTCCTCCGCCCCCTCCATATCCATCTTGTTGCAGACGATGATCTGGGGCTTTTTGCCCAGTTCACGGTATTTGGCCAATTCGCGGTTGATAATATCCAAATCCTCCAACGGGTCGCGGCCCTCGCAGCCGGAAATGTCCAGCACATGCAGCAGCAGGCGCGTGCGTTCGACGTGGCGCAAAAACTCATGCCCCAACCCCGCGCCCTCGCTCGCGCCCTCAATCAGGCCGGGAATATCCGCCAGCACGAAGCCGTCCGAGCGCACCTTGACCACCCCCAGGTTGGGCAGCAGGGTTGTAAAGTGATAGTTGGCGATTTTGGGCTTGGCCGCTGTGAGCACCGAGAGAATGGTGGATTTTCCCACATTGGGAAAGCCCACCAGGCCCACGTCCGCGATGGTCTTGAGCTCCAGCTGCACGTCAAAGACCTCGGTGCGCACGCCGGGCTTGGCGAAATTCGGCGCCTGGCGAACGGAGTTGGCAAAGTGGCTGTTGCCCCACCCGCCACGGCCGCCGTGGAGCACCACGCGGGGCACGCCGGGCTCCTGAATGTCGGCGATGACTTTACCCGAGTTCATATCGCGCACAAGGGTGCCCATGGGCACCTTGATGATCAAATCCTGCCCGCTCTTGCCGTTGGAGCGACCGGGGCCGCCCATTTGCCCGGGTTCGGCAAAGAACTTTCGATTGAAGCGAAAGTCCAACAGCGTATGCATTCCGGGGTCCGCAATCAAGACAATATCTCCGCCCTTGCCGCCGTCGCCGCCATCCGGGCCGCCCGCCTGCACAAACTTTTCGCGGTGGAAATTCACCTTGCCGTCCCCGCCGTTGCCGGCCTTGAGCTTGATCCTGACAATATCCACAAAAGAAGACATATGCTACTCTCTCCACATTTTCGTCGTCAATTCTAACCTTTCCTATGATATAGGATTGCGGCGGTTTTTGCAATCAATTCCATGAAAACTCTTCCAAAATTTGCGTTTTTCTTGCAATTGGCTCCGCGGCGCTAGCTCCGCGGCGGACGAAAAAAGGCCCCCGCCGCAGCGGGGGCCGCTTGGATTGTCGCATAAGAACAGAGGCTTGCCCGCCAAGGATCGCATCAATCGGGTTGGCCTTGGTGGTACTTGCAAAAATCCGCGAGCGTGCACTCTTCGCACTTGGGCGAGCGGGCGGAACAGACCCTCCGGCCGTGAAAAATGAGCCAGTGATGCGCCTTGGACCAGACGGACTTGGGAATCGCCTGCTGCAATTGCGCCTCCGTCTTCTCCACGTTTTTGGCGTCGGCCAGCCCCAGGCGGTTGGACACGCGGAAGACATGGGTATCCACCGCAATGGCGTCGCCGCCGAAGGCATTGGCCCAGACCACGTTCGCCGTCTTGCGCCCAACGCCGGGCAGCTTGGTCAGCGCCTCCCAGTCAGGGGGAACCTCGCCGGCGTGCTGCTCGCAGATCACCTTGCAAGCGGCGACGATGTTTTTTGCCTTGTTGTGGTACAGGCCGCACTCCCGAATGTGCGGCTCCAATTCCTCCGGCGTGATGGCCGCAAGATCGGCAGGACAGGTATAGCGCTTGAACAGGCGCTCGGTAACGACGTTGACGCGCTTATCCGTACATTGGGCCGAGAGCATGGTGGCAATCAGGGTCTCAAACGGATTGCTGAAGTGGAGCTCCGGTCCCGCATCCGGGTAAAGGCGGCAAAGTTCGTCCAGAATCTTCTCGTTGTTCGACATATAGCTGCATCCTCCCAAGTAAAACTCTTTTTTTCTTTATACCCTGACGCTGGTAACGCTAATCCTCCCCTCGACATTCCTTGCGATGTAAAACCCAATCAGATTGGGCGAAGGCTGCTGCGTGTGGTAGATTTCCATAGCGCTGGGCAGCGCCCGCTGATCAAACCGGATGGATAAGCCGCAGCCCATGGAAATGGCGCGCGGCGTGGTGATGATTTGCGTAGGTATGCCCGCTTTGCGCAGCTGATCGTCAAAGCGGAGTACCGCCTGTCTGGAACGGAAGGCGGCAATTCCGAAGCTCTCCATGAAATTCCCTCCAATATCGTCGTAAACCATGGCGACGTGCCATATATTAGAATACGATCCAACACTCAAAGAGGTGCGGGAGGAAGGAATATGATCTATTTGGACAATGCGGCGACCTCTTTTCCCAAGCCCGAGCGCGTGTACCAAGCGGTTGATTGGACCCTGCGCCACATCGGCGCCAATCCCGGACGCTCGGGGCACAGCCTCTCGCTCTCGGCGGCGCGGCTGGTGCTCGACGCCAGGGAGGCGCTGGCGGCGCTTCTGCATATCAGCAATCCCGATGCCATCGTCTTTGGCAACAACTGCACGGACATGCTCAATTTGGCCATTAAGGGCGTCTGCCGGGAGGGCATGAACGTCGTGACCTCGGTTTTTTCGCACAACTCGGTGCTGCGGCCGCTCAACAGGTTGGCCAGTCAGGGAAAAATCCACTTGCAGACTGTGCTCGATCCGATTGAGGCAATCGACAGGCACACCGACCTTGTGGTCATCCCCCATGCCAACAACGTCACCGGCGAGATCATCCCTGTGGAGCAGGTAGCCGTGCTCTGCCAGATGCACAAAGCCCTTCTGCTGGTGGACGCGGCGCAAACGGCGGGGGTGCTCCCCCTCTACCCCGAGGAATGGGGCGTGGACCTGTGTGCCATGCCCGGCCACAAGGGGCTGCTGGGCGTGCAGGGCACGGGCGCGCTCTACATCCGGGATGGCCTTGTGCTGGATACCCTCAAAGAGGGGGGCACGGGCACTTCCTCGCATTTGCTCACTCAGCCGGACGAACTGCCCGAGCGCTACGAGAGCGGAACGCTCAACACCGCGGGCATCGCTTCGCTGGCGCAGGGCGCCAGGTACTGCCTGGAGAGGCGGCACGAAATCCGCGGGCAGGAATTGCTGCTGACGGATATGCTGCTGTGCGGACTGCTCAACATCCCTCATGTGCAAGTATACGGCGCTTTGGACGCAATTTCAAGGGTCGGTACGGTGAGCTTTAACCTTGGCAGCATGCCGTCGGGCGAGGTGGCGGACCAACTGAATGACGCGCGCATCTGCGTGCGCGCGGGGCTGCACTGCGCGCCGCTGGCCCACGAGGCGCTGGGAACCACGCAGCAGGGCGCGGTCCGCGTGAGCCTGGGATACGCCAACACCTGGCAGGACATTGACGCGCTGCTGTGGGCGCTTTCCCGCATCGCCAAAGGAGGCACGATATGACGGAAAAACACTGGTATGACGGCCTGTATGACGAGAACGACGACGCATTGTTGCGCGGCCTTGCCATGTTGGAAGACCTGCGCGGGGCGCTGCCCAAGGAAAAAATGGGCGCCGTGGACGAAGCCAAGGCGCTTCTCTGCCGCGCGGCGCGGCTCTACAAGGAAATGCAAACCAAAATTGCGGCCGACGAGCCCGCCACGCCGCCAGAGCAATAGAAATCCCTCCTACTGGACGACAAAGGCTGCCGGAATTCTCCGGCAGCCTTTGCTTCTATGCCCTTTGGGGCAGGGGTTTTGCTTTTTTCTCGGCCAGGGTGATCTCTCCCGCCTTGACCAGTGTGAGTTTGGAGATCAGCGGCCCCACCAGCTCGTAGATCAGCGTGCCGCACAGCACCACGGCACGGATGACATCGGCATATTCGGGAACCACGGTCTGCGCCAACAGGGATAGGCCGATGGCCACGCCCGCCTGCGGGATGAGGGTTGGCCCCAGGTATTTTTTCACGGTCTGGGGGGCGCGCATGACCTGCGCGCCAACCCAGGCGCCCAAGATCTTGCCGATTACCCGCGCGACGATATAAATCACGCCCACCAGCCCGACCGTAGGCAGAACGGAGACTTGCAGCCCCGCGCCGCTGACGACAAAGAACATCATGAACACCGGCGGCGTGATGTTGTCAACGAGCTTCATCACGTCGGGCGCAGCGTTGCAGCAATTGACGAACATCGCGCCCATGGCCATGCACATCAACAATGCCGAGGCGTCCAGCACCGTGGCCAACGCCGAGCAGAGAAAGACAAAGGCGATCGCCAGCGTCAAACGGTTGGCCTGGCTCTTGAAGAAGCGGAGCAGCACCGCGAGCAAGAAGCCCAGCGCAGCGCCCGCGACCAGGGAGATGGCGACCTCCTTGAGCGGCTCTAGGATGGACAGCAGCACGTTGGCATGCTCGGACGAGGTCATGGTCTTGGCGATGGTGACGGCAAACCCAAACGCGATCAGGGCTACGGCGTCGTCCAGCGCCACGACGGAGAGAAGCGTTTCGGTCACAGGGCCCTTGGCCTTGTACTGCTTGATGACCATGATGGTGGCCGCAGGGGCCGTGGCGGAGGCAATCGCCCCCATCACCAGCGCGAAGGGCAGTTCATAGCCAAAGGCCACCAGGCCCGCCACCACAAAGAGCATCGCGCCCAGGCCCTCGGCAATGGCAATGACGATGGGCGTAAAGCCCACGCGCTTGAAGTAGCTCATCTTAAACTCGGTGCCGATGGAAAAGGCGATGAAGCCCAGCGCCATTTCGGAAACCATATCGAGTTGCGAAAGCACATCGGCCGGCAGCAGGCGCGCGATGGACGGGCCGATGATCAAGCCGCCCACCAGATACCCTGTGACGTTGGGCAGGCGAACGAGCTTGGCCAATTTTCCAAACAAAAGCCCGCACAAAAGAATGCAGGCAAGATATAACAAAAGGTTCATTTCTCTTGCGCCTCCGCCTCATTGCGCATTCCGGCGATGAAATCCACCGGCACGGTAAAGACGATGCCCGTATCCGGCTTGGATAAATCGCCCACGGTTTCTTCGATGGCCTTGAGCGCAATGGGAACCTGCTGATCCTTGAGCACCGTGATGATGGTCCGGTTCGCCTCGCGCTCCGGGTCCAAAATCGCCCGCAGCGAGCCGAAGATGGACCCGCTCTCCGAATGCGCCAAGGCGCGCGCCATGCCCGTGGAGCTTAAGATGGTAGCCCCGCCGATGCCGTGGTCTGCAAAGGACGAGAGCAGCGGCTCCAGCTCCTCCACCTTGTTGAGGATGAACACCATGAGTTTCAAACAACATCCCTCCCTATTTTATCGGTGAGTAGTATAGCACTTCGCGCCGCCGGGCACAATGGCAGAGTAAAAATTTGTTCATCGCCGCGCGGGCGGAAAAAAGCCTTCCGGGCCATTGGGCCCGAAAAGCTCAATAATTGTCCTTCAGCTCCTGCTTGAGCAAGGCGCCGACTCGGTCCCGCTCCTGGCGATAGGGCGCGGCGCCGTCAAACTCGATGGGCGCGCTCACGCGCAGGTAACGGTTCTCGCGGTTGATGCTCATGGCGGCAAAGCGCAAGTTCTTGCCCGTGCGCTGGTAATACTGCTTGCCCAGGTGGAGAAAGCCCGTATACATCTCCCCCATCTCGCTTCCCTCGCCGGCGTAGTTCACATCCGTCATGATCAGGATGTTTTCACCCTTTTCCAGCACCTCCAAGGAGAGATCCAGCGTCTTGAAGATTTCTCGCGTACCGCGGTAGACGGTAATCATGCGCAAGCTGCGGTAAAACCAAGCGGCCGGATGGCTGAGCAGGCCAGCTAAGGCGCAGGCCAACCATTTAGGCATTCCCGCCCGTTTGGAAAACGTGAACTCAGAACAGTGCTTGTAATAGTCGTCGGGATCGAAAAACACGTAAAAGGACCACATGTGAAACTCAAAGGGCGCAAAGAGGTACACCGCAAAGGGGCCGTAGTTGTTCAAATGCCGCGTGACCAGTACGCACGGCTCTTGCAGGTTCTCCTCACCCTTAACGGACAGTTTTTTCCAAAATGGCTTGACGATGGCTTTGGCTGCGTGAAACCAAGCCGGATAGATCGACATGAGCACCCTCCCACAGCAGGTAGATCACAGATTGAGCGCATGTTTTCTGGCCTTGCGCACGGCAATAATCATAAAGACAACGGCCAATAGCATCAGCGCAACGCCCGCCCCAAGGCAAACGAGCGAGCCGTTATAGTATAGGTCCAGCTTTGCATAAAGATCGGCCGGCAAAAGCGGCGCGAGCGCGCCGTCCAACCAGGATAGAATCGCGTCCATAACACGGTTTCCTCCGTAGATCGTTTTCTCGATGTCGCGGTGGCATCTTATCCCAATCATTATACCATTTATTTTTTCATTTGGGAAGTGTGTAAAAGCAGTCCGCGGCAAAGCGAGCGCGCTTGACTTGTCCAAGCGTTGCCTATACAATGAAAGAAAAGTTAAGAGAGGGTGAGACGGTGCGCAAGGGCGAGATGCGCCGCGCCAAGATTCTGAGCGTGGCTGAGGAAATGTTCTACCAAAACGGCTATGAAAATACCACTGTAAACAGCATCATTGCGGCGCTGGAGCTATCCAAGGGTGGATTCTATCACCATTTTGAGAGCAAGGAAACGCTCCTTGAGGCGATTTGCGACCGCAAGGCGGAGGAATCCTATTTGGCCGCGTGCGAGGCTGTGCGCCTTTGCCCCGGCGCCTGGGCGGATAAATTCAATGCGATGTTTGATCAATACGGCATGTGGCGCAGCGGCAATGCGGACTTTATGGGTCTGCTCATCCGCGTGGCCTACCGGGAAGACAACCTGATCATGCGCGACAAGCTCAAAAAAAAGAGCATGAACCTGATGCTCCCTCTCGTGGATGAAATCGTGCGCGGCGGCGTTGCGGCAAAGGAATTCCTCACCCCCTATCCCGAAGGGACCGGGACGCTGGTGCTGCAATTGGGGTCCAGCTTTTCGGACGCCATTGCCGGCCTCCTTCTGGGACCGGCCGGCGCGCCGGATACCGCCAAAATTCTGGAATATCTGGAGCTTTACCGTTACGCAGTGGAGCAAGTGCTGGGCGCGCCCTACGGCAGCATTGTGCTCTACCAGATGCGGCAGATGGTGGATGTTTGCACCATGATTTACGAAAAGCACATGCGCTAAGGAGGAAAACCCATGAATAAGCCTTCCCACAACACCTGCCGGATGTTGGGCCTGATCGCCTTTGCGGGCCTGACGCTGGGCGTGGTGCTCAACTGGGACGCGGTAATACGCCTCTTCTCCGGCGTGTCCTCGGTGTTCCGCCCCATCATCATCGCCATTGTCATCGCCTTTTTTATCAATCTGCCCATGCGCATGCTGGAGCGGTGGCTGATGAAGCTGATGGGCCGCACCAAATCCAAACATAAGGAGACGATCTGCCGTGCCGCGAGCATGCTGCTCTCCTTCCTCGCCTTTTTGGCCATTTTGACCCTGGCGGTATCGCTGCTCTACCCGCAGCTGCGCGACAGCATCGCCCTGCTGGTCCACAACTTGCCCGCCTATGAGGCCAACCTCATCGAGTGGTCGCAAACCTATCTGCCGGATCTGGACCTGGCCACGCGCATTTCCGAAGGCTACGCCAACCTGTTGGAGGGCATCCCCAAATTCGTCTCCACCCTCGCGCCGCATCTGTACTCCTTCACCGCGTCGGCGGCCTCAGTGGTGACGGATTCCGTCATCGCGCTGGTGCTCTCCTTCTACTTTCTCATCTCCAAGGATAAGCTGGTGTGGCAGATCAAGACGGTGTTTACCACCTATGCGCCTGGGGTTGCAAAGCGTGTGCTGCCCATCGCCTCCATGCTCAACGATAAGTTCCGCAAGTTCTTAGGCGGGCAGCTTACCGAGGCGGCGATCTTGGGCATGCTCTGCTTTATCGGCATGAGCATCCTGGGCCTTCCCTACGCGCCGCTGGTGAGCACGCTGGTGGGCGTCACCGCGGTGATCCCCATCTTTGGGGCGCTGATTGGCACCATTCCCTCCGCCTTTATCATCTTGATGGACAATCCGCTGCAATCGCTGATCTTCATCATTTTCATCATTGCCCTGCAACAGGTGGAGGGCAACTTCATCTATCCGCGCGTGGTGGGGGACTCCATCGGCCTTTCGGGCCTTTGGGTGCTGTTGGCCGTGATCATCGGCGGCGGATTCTGGGGCATTCCGGGCATTTTTGTGGGGATTCCCGTGATGAGCGCCGTCTATGACATCGTGCGCGGCGATCTCAAGCGGCGCCAAAGAAAAAAGGAGGCCGCGCCTCCCTTAAAGGGAGGGACTAATCCTCCTCAAGTGCCCTGAGCGCGGTCAACGCAATATCGCCTTCGTAGACGATGGAGTAAATACCGGGTGCGTATTTATCCAACATGGTAGAGGGCATCTGGATGTAGCGGTCCAGCACGGACTCCCCCACGTCCTCGTTCTGCGTGACCAGCGCGGTGCGAAAACGCACTTCACCCTCGTCATAATCCATTTCAAAGCTGCCCAGCAGCAGGCCGAAATTGGCCCGGTGCAAGTATTCGGCGACCTCCAAACGGTTCCGGTCCGGTATGGTCACGGGCAGGCGGGCAATGCAGATCAAAAACGGCGTCTTCGCGTACAGCAGTACGGGGTAGACGCCGTTTTTTCCCTTTACGGCAAAGGTATAAAGGCTCTCCGACTCCTCGCAGCGGTAGCGGCAGCCAATGCTGTTCAAATAATCCACCATGTGGCTTTGCAATTTATCCATGAGCGCACCCCCCTGTTAAGGGTATGCTTGAGCAGCCATTTTGTTTCGGAAGGACAAACTCTTTGCGCGTCATTTCCCAGGTATAGGCAATACCGCCCCAGGACGTGGCCCGGGGCGGTATTTTTTAACCCTTATTCGTCGTCGTCGGACAGGTTGGCCGAGGCGATGATCTTTTGCGCGATATTGGCGGGGACTTCCTCGTA
>CAOKIU010000071.1 GCA_948468595.1 uncultured Christensenella sp. | reverse complement strand
GCGGCGACCTCGGCGGCGACCTCGGCGGCGACCTCGGCGGCGACCTCGGCGGCGACCTCGGCGGCGATCTCGGCGGCGATCTCGGCGGCGATCTCGGCGGCGATCTCGGACCAGCTCCCGTGAGAGGCGCCGTCGAGCAGGGGTTTGTAAATCTTTACAAATGCGGCGAAAGCGTGTATAATGACGCCATGCTGGTTTGATTACAAAATAAAGCCGAGGAGTGACTGTGTTCATGGGAAAGACGAAGGTTGCCATCATTGGCTGCGGCACGATCGCCAACGCGGCGCACGGGCCGTCGTATCAGAAGAATCCCGATGTACAGATCGCCTACTGTGTGGACATCATTCCCGAGCGCGCGCAGGCGCTCAAGGAGAAGTTCGGCGATGAGAGCACCATCGCGCTGACCGATTACCACGAAATGCTTGCGGACCCCAGTGTGACGGCAGTATCCGTCTGCGTGCCCAATTACCTGCATAACCCCATCACCATTGACTGCCTGCGCGCGGGTAAGAACGTGCTGTGCGAAAAGCCCGCCGCCGTCAATTACGATCTTGCCAAGGAGATGGCCAACGCCGCGCACGCGACGGGCAAAGTCCTCAATATTGGCGTGGTGAACCGCTTTAATCTGGCGGTCAACAAGGTGCGGGACTATGTCATGGAGGGACGCTTGGGCGAGGTCTACCACGTGTATTGCTCCTTCCGCGCGCACCGATCCATCCCCGGCCTGGGCGGCCCCTTTACCACCAAGGAGCTGGCGGGCGGCGGCGTGCTCATCGATTGGGGCGTGCATTATCTGGACCTCATCAATTACGTCCTGGACATCCGCAAGGTCAAGAGCGTCAGCGGCGCGTGCTACTCCAAGCTGGCCGCCAACATGCGCGACTACGTCTATGAGGACATGTGGGCCGGACCGCCCGACTACCAGGGCGTATACGATGTGGAGGAGTTTGTCACCGGCCTTATCCGCACGGACAAGGCCACCATCAGCCTAAACGGCGCTTGGGCGGAGAACATCAAGGACCCCAACTCCACGTTCATCGAATTCATCGGGGATAAGGGCGGCATTAAGCTGAACTACGGCGGTGGATTCACCTTCTTTGGCACCAAGGATGGAAAGCTCTTTGAGGAGACGCCAGACCTGTCCGCGGACGAGTTGCAGCGCGATATGTTCTATCAGGAGCTCAAGGCGTTCGTGGAGTGCGCCGCCACCGGCGAGCACATCCGCTCGTATGTGGACAATAACCTAATTACGGCGCGCATGATGCAGGGATTGTACGATTCCGCGGACCAGGGCAGGGAGGTGTATTTCGAATGAAAATCGGCATCATATCCGACAGTTTCCGGCTGAACCTGAGGGACGGCCTCAAAAAGGCGGCGGAGCTGGGCGCCAGCGGGGTGCAGATCTATGCGGTTGCAGGCGAAATGGCCCCGGAAAACCTGAACGCACAGCAGCGCAGGGAATTGCGGGCCTACATCGACAGCTTGGGCCTGGAGGTCTCCGCCCTTTGCGGGGACATGGGCGGCCATGCGTTCACCCGCAAAGAGGATAACGCCTATAAAGTGGAGCGCTCCTGCCGCATCATGGACCTGGCGCTGGACCTTGGCTGCCGCGTGGTGACCACCCATATCGGCGTGGTGCCGGCGGACCCTTCGCACCCGCGCTACGCTGTGATGCAGGAGGCATGCCGCGCCATGGGCGAATACGGCGACAAGGTGGGCTGCAAGTTCGCCATTGAGACGGGGCCGGAGAAGGCCGCCGTGCTGCGCCCCTTCCTGGACAGCCTGGGCTGCGGCAGCATGTGCGTCAATCTGGACCCGGCAAACCTGACCATGGTCGCGGGCGACGATCCGGTGGAGGCGGTGCGCACCCTTGCGCCCTACATCGTCCACACCCATGCAAAGGACGGCCGCATGATCGCCTACCATGACCCGGAAATCATTTACGACTACTTTGCGGATGGCGGCATCACGGACCTGCGCATGGAGGATTGCTTTGTCGAGCTGCCCCTAGGCGAAGGCGACGTGGACTGGCCCGCTTATCTTGCCGCGCTGAAGGAGATTGGCTATGACGGCTATCTCACCATTGAGAGAGAGGTGGGTCCCGATCCGGCGAAGGACATTGCCCTGGCTGTGGACTTTCTCAAAGCGCGGCTATAGCGCAAACAAAAAAGGAGAGCGGTTTTTAAGCCGCTCTCCTTTTTTGTTTGCTTACTTGAACATGCCGCGGTCGTTTGCCCACTTGGCGAAGTGGACGATGTTGCCGTCCGGATCGTGGAAGAAGAAGGTGCAGTAGCCATCGTCGCGGTAGTTGGGGCCGCTGATGACCTTGACGCCCAGATCGAGCATTTCCTTGACCGCTTCCTCAAAGTTCTCGGGCACCAGGGCGATGTGCTTCCAGCCGATGGCGGGCTCCACCGCGTCGATGTCGTGCCCCTTCATGGGGACCATGATCTCAATGAGAATGTGGTCGGGCGATTCGACGAAGTAGTTGCCCGCGTTGCCCGCGGAATGCAGGGTAAAACCAAGGTGATTGACGTACCAATCCGCCATGGCCTTGGGGTCCTTGGCGCAGATGCCGACGTGGTCAAAACCGAGCATTTTCATGTCTGTTTCCCCCTAAAATGATTTTTATGAATTGAAAGCATTACGCTTCATCCGCTGTGTCCGTATCGAGGGGACTAGAGAAGAATCCGTACCCCGTTTCCTGGTTGTAAATGCCGTAGCGGCCCAGCTCTGTCAGGCCCTGCTCATCCCGCAGCCAGTTATCCGGCCACCAGGACAAGAAGTCTTCCGACAGTCCCTCCAACGGAACGCTGGGCGTGTAGAGGAGAAAGGTCTTTCCGCTCTCAAAGCCATACGGATTTTGCGTGACATACCGAATCTGATCCCGAATCTCTTCGTCGCCAACCGCGCCCTCAATGGCGAGCTCGCTCAGCGTCATGGAGTAGGTGCATTCGTCAATTTTCTGAATTTCGTCAAATCGCCCGCTGAAGTCGCAGCGATAGACGGTTCCATGCGGATAATCTTTTCCGGAATCGCCCATTTCGGAATCGCTGTACTGCCCTTGAAAGGTACCGTCCTGACGCAGCGTTATGGACGTCCCCCAAGCACCCGCGCCGCTGGAAAATCCAAACTCCATGGGAAAGACATCTGGAAGCGCGCTTTCCGGGTCCGCTTCGGGCGTCGAAGCGGCGGGAGTCGGGGTGGCGGCCGGCGCGGCGCTCTCCTCAGGCGTCGCTTGCTGCGTGGGCGCCGATACGCTTTGGTCAGGGTCGGGAAGCACGGCGGTTTTGCCGGGGACACACCCGCTCAATACACCCGCGAGGAAAATCAAGCATAGCGCAAGCAAAAGGACAAACCTGCGATTTATATACATGCTGGGAAAGAAACCTCCATTTATTATGTTCTACGAATTAGTATAACGTGATTCCCGCTCATCGTCAATCACAAAATCGATGCGCCGCGAGGCCATGTCCACGGAGCTGACGACAATGCGGATGGCGTCGCCCAACCGGTACATCTTCTTCTTGCGCTCGCCGATGAGCATGTAGGACTTTTCCACGAATGTGTAATAATCGTCGTCCAGGTTGGAAATGTGAATCAAGCCCTCCACCGTGTTTTCCAGCTCCACGAACAAGCCAAACGACGTCACCGAGGAGATCACGCCCTCGAACCTTTCTCCAATGTGCCCCTGCATGTATTGCGCCATTTTCAAATCGTCCACATCGCGTTCCGCTTCCATGGCCTGGCGCTCCTTGTCCGAACAATGCCGCGCATATTCCTCCGCACGGTCCGCCATGCGCGCCAAATTCTTGCCCGCCAGGCTCATGCGCAGCACCCGATGCACGATCAGGTCGGGATACCGGCGGATGGGGGAGGTGAAGTGGCAGTAATCGGGCGCGGCCAAGCCAAAGTGCCCCAGGGGCTGCGGCGCGTAGCGCGCCTTTTGCAGCGAGCGTAGCATCAGCCGGGAGACGACGCCCTCTTCCTTGGTGCCCTTGGATTTGTCCAGCACCGCTTGCAGCGCCTTGGGGTGTACCTTGCCCTTGATTCCCTTGATGCGGTAGCCCAGGTTGAACAGGAAGGCGTCAAAGGTTTGCAGCTTTTCCGGGTCGGGGTCTTCGTGGACGCGGTAGAGGATGGGCAGCTCGTGCTGCCGGGCGTATTCCGCCACGCACTCGTTGGCCTTGAGCATGAATTCCTCAATCATGCGATTGGCAATGCCGCGCTCCTCTTTTTCAATCGAGGTGGGAACCCCTTCTTCGTTTAGGGTGATGGCCGCTTCGTCAATGTTCAGATCCAGCGCGCCGCGCGCCATGCGCAAGCGGGTGAGCTTGCCCGCCAGCTCCGCCATGATTTTTAGGTCCTTGGCCACGGCCGGCTCAAACCCCGCCTGATCGCCAGTTTCGATCAACCGCGTCACATCCTCATAGACCAGGCGCGCATGCGAGCGGATGACCGAGGGAAAGATGCGGTATTCCCGCACCGCGCCTTTGCCGTCCAAATCCATCACGCAGGAAAACGTCAGGCGATCCACGTGCGGGTTAAGGGAACACAGGCCGTTGGATAGCGCCTCGGGCAGCATGGGCAGCACGCGGTCCAGCAGATATACGGAAGTGCCCCGCTTGAACGCCTCGCGGTCGATCAGAGAGCCGTCGGTTACATAAGCGCTCACATCGGCGATGTGCACGCCCAAACGGTATCCGCCGTCCTGGCGCTGAATGGAAACGGCGTCGTCAAAATCCTTGGCCGTCGCCCCGTCAATGGTAAAGGCGTTAAGCTTACGCAGGTCCTCGCGCCCGGCGAGGTCTTTGGGCAGCACGCGGTCGGGAAGCTGCGCCGCCGCCGCAAGCACGCTCTGCGGGAATTCCTCATCCAGCTTGTGCAATCGGATCAGGGACTTGATGTCGGTGCCGATGTCGTCCTTATTGCCCAGCACCTCCACCACATGGCCGCGCGGGTTGCGGCTGTTTTTGCCCCACTGGGTGACGCGCACCACAACCTTGTCATTGTCCTTGGCGCCTCCGCGCTCCTCCTTGGGAACGTAGACGTCCACAAAAATGCGCTGCTCGTCCGGCACGACGTAGGAGGCGGTCCCATCCATTTCAAACGTCCCCACGATCACATCGTTGGCATGCGCGATGACGCGCACCACTTCGCCCTCCCGCTTTTCACGGTTGGTGATGCGCACAAAGATCGTGTCCCCATGGAGCGCGCCGTTCATGGCGCCTGCGGGGAGAAAGACGTCGGGCTGGCCGTCCGCGGGAATGAAAAAGCCAAAGCCGCGCGCGTTGCCCTGTAAGCGCCCGCGCATGAGGCCCAGCGCCTCCGGCAGGGCATAGCGGTCCTTTTTCGTCTTAAACAGAAGGCCTTCCCGCACCATGGCCTCCACAGGTCCGTTCAGCGCGGAGGGCTCCACGCCGATTTCTTGCGCCAGATCGGACATCTTCTGCGGTCCGAGCTTGCCCAGCGCCCTTTCAATATCATTCTGAATATCCATTTTCATAACTCCGTTCCTTCATTCACTTTAGTATAGCACACCGCCTGGAGCAAAAATACGCCAAAAAAGAGAAAACGGAGCGGGCGAAGTGCCCACTCCGTATCCATTCGTTTCTTAGCTAAAGCGCTGCAAAATCAACAGCACAATGGCCAGCACCATGAAGCCCGCGCCGAAGATCTTGGTAAACAGCTCCATCTTACCCTCGTAGCTGGCGGCCTTTTTCTTGCCGAAGAAGGTCTCCGCGCCGCCGGCGATGGAACCGGAAAGGCCAGCGGTCTTTCCCTGCTGCATGAGCACCAGCACGATCAAAGCCAGGCAATCCAGTCCTAAGATAATGCTGAGAATGATTCTCACAATTTCCATCGTTATATTCCCCTTCCCAAATGCTTCATGCAACTTAAAACGCAGTGCACAAACCACAACGATCAAACTATATCACATTAAACCGCGTTTTGCAAGCCTTTTTTTCAGCCTTCCGCGCCGCCGGTCTTTCCGTCCGGGAAGCGGTAGACCTCTCCGGCCTCAATGGCCGAAAACGCGGACTGGGTAACGGTGAACACCGCCCCGTCTTCACCGAGCGTGATTTCACCCTGGACCGCGGGCTCCTCGCAGTTAAAGAGCAGCAAGCCGCCATCCTGCGCCTGCGCGATGCCTTCCAGCAGGCCTATACGGTAGAGGCCGATGGTCGCGGCGTAAGTGCCATCCGCCAGATGCTCAAGCGTCAATTCGCTGTAGACGTCGCTCGTGCCCTGGCAGTCGGTATACGTGCCGGAAAGATCCGCCGCGCCGGTAGATTCCGGCTGCACGATGGTGGATTCCGGCTGTGAGGTGATGGTTTCCGGCTGTGGGGTAGCGGATTCCGGCTGCGCGGCATCGGGCGTGGGCTGCGGCTGCGCGGCACAGGCGGTGACAAGCAGCGCAAGGCTCAGCAGCGCCGCAGCCATGCCCCAACGAAAACGAGATTTAAACACAAATTTCATTTCTGCATTACTCTCCGGCCTGCGCGCTTTAGGCCCACCACATCGCGCCCTTATCCTCGAACATCATCACGTCCTTGAGGAAGGCGATGGCCTTTTGCAAGCCCTCGTTGGGCGTCATCAGGCTGTCCTCGTGCTCGATGGAAATCGCGTCGTCATAGCCCACCATGCGCAGCGCGCTCATCATGTCCTTCCATACCTGGTAATCGTGGCCGTAGCCCACCGAGCGGAAGATCCAGGAGCGGTGAATCTCATCCCCATAGTGCTTGGTGTCCAGCACGCCCTGGGTTTTGGCATTGAGATCGTCGATCTTGGTGTCCTTGGCGTGGAAGAAGTGGATGGCGTCGCCCAGGTAGCGGATGGCGTATACCGGATCGATGCCCTGCCAGAAAAGGTGAGAGGGGTCGAAGTTTGCCCCGATGATGTCGGAGCCCACGCCGTTGCGCAGCTTCATCAGCGTCTCGGGATTGTATACGCAGAAGCCCGGGTGCATTTCAAAGGCGATCTTGCGAATGCCGTGCTCCGCGGCAAAGGCGGTCATCTTCTTCCAATAGGGGATGAGAACCTCGTTCCACTGGTATTCCAAAATGGCGGAAAAATCGTCCGGCCAGGGGCAGGTCACCCAGTTGGGGGTCTTATCCTCGGGGCTGCCGCCGGGACAGCCGGAGAAGGTGATCACGCGGTCCACACCCAACTTTTCGGCAAGATGGACGGCGTCGACAAAATCATCGTGGAACTGCTTGGCCACGGCGGGATCGGGATGCACCGCGTTGCCGTGGGTGGACAGCGCCGCAATCTCCAGCCCATGCTTTTCAATGGTGTTCTTAAATTCGGCGATTTTTTTCTCGTCGCCCAACAGCTCTTTGGGGTTGCAGTGCGCCTTGCCGGGGAAGCCGCCGCAGCCGATTTCCACCGCCTGCACGCCGGACTCCTTCAGGTACTTGCACGCATCGTCCAGACTCTTGTCCGCCAGCAGCACCGCAAAAACAGAAAGCTTCATAATTCAAATTCCCTCCGTTTCTTTGCCGCGGGTCACGCCCCGCTCGGTTCTGCCTCCATTATACAGTTCTTTGTAAAAAAAGGCAATCCGTGTTATAATACCAAGACAGTATTGTTTTAAGGAGGTCTGCAAATGGATGTTGCGGCTTTTTTGCAGGAGATCTGCGCTTTGCCCGGCCATTCGGGCATGGAAGGCACGGTCGCATCCCGCGTGGCCAGGGAATTTGCCCGGTATTCCCCGAATGTCACGGTAGATAAGTTGGGCAACGTGCGCGCCCTGATGGGGGAAAAGGGCCCCAAGGTGCTGGTCTGCGCGCATATGGACGAGGTGGGCATGATTGTCACCGCCATTGAGGACAACGGCTTTCTGCGTTTTTGGCAGATGGGCGGCATTGACCCGCGCATCCTGCCCGGCAGCGAGGTGACGGTGTTTGGCAAAAAGTCGCTCTTCGGCGTCATCGGCGCCAAGCCGCCGCACCTAAACGACGGCCCGCTCAAGGCGGCGGGGCTTGGGGACCTGGCCATTGACCTGGGCCTTCCCAAGGAAGAGGTGGAAAAGCTGGTGCGCGTGGGCGACCCCGTCTCCTTCCGCGTGCCCATGACGCGCCTGATGAACAACCGCGCGGCTTATAAGACCTTTGACGACCGCGCCTGCATCACCTCCATGCTGGTGGCCATGGAGGAGCTGTCCCGCGTGGAGCTGCGGTGCAGGGTGGAATTCTGCGCCACCGTCCAGGAGGAGGTTGGCTCCCGCGGCGCGCAGGTAGCGGCCTATGACGCCGACCCGGATCTTGCCGTGGCCTTTGACGTGTGCCACGCCACCACCCCCGGCACCGATCCTTGGGACACCATGCCCATCGAAAAGGTGGGCCTGGGCATGGGTCCCACCATTCACCCCAAGATGTTTGAGCGGATGCGGGACACCGCCAAGGCGCTGAATGTGGATATCCAAGTGGACCCCAGCGGCGGCAGCACCGCAACGGACGCGGATAACATCATGCAGGCGCGCATGGGCGTGCCCACGGCGCTGTTATCCCTGCCGCTGTCCTACATGCATACGATGGTGGAGACCATCAGCCTGACCACCTGCCGGGAGGCGGGGCGGCTGCTGGCCGGCTTCCTCAAGGGCGTGGACGAGAAATGGGAGGATTGGCTATGCTTTTAAAGGAATTGACCCGCCTTGCCGGCGTTTCCGGCGACGAGGGAGAGGTGCGCGCCTTTATCAAGGAACAGGCCGCGCCCCATTGCGATGAAATTACGGTGGATTCCATGGGCAGCGTGCTGTGCCTAAAGCGCGCCAAGGGCGGCAGCGACCGCACCGTCATGGTGGCCGCGCACATGGATGAGGTGGGCTTTATGGTCCAGTACGTCCGCGACGACGGCCTCATCCGGTATCTGACGGTGGGCGGCATCGATCCCGCGGTATGCGTCTCCAAGCGCGTTCTGGTGGGCAAAAAGCGCGTGCCCGGCGTCATCGGCTGCAAGGCGGTGCACTTGCAGGAGCGCGACGAACGCACCAGGGCGCTCAAGCACAGCCAACTGTTCATCGATATTGGCGCCAGGGACAAGGCGGACGCGCTCTCGCGCGTGAGCGTGGGCGACTACATCCACTTTGATTCCGAATACGTTGAATTTGGGCGCGGCTTGGTCAAGTCCCGCGCGCTGGACGATCGCGTGGGCTGCGCGGTGATGCTGGAATTGATGCGGCGCGATTTTCCGGTTGACGTCGTCTATGCCTTCAACACCCAGGAGGAGGTCGGCCTGCGCGGAGCCAAGACCACGGCCTTCCGCGCGCAGCCTGACTGCGCGCTGGTCCTGGAGGGCACCACCGCCAACGACACCGTGGGCGCGCGCGTACACGAGGAAATCTGTTCGGTGGGCGCAGGTCCCGCCATCAGCTTTATGGACCGCGCCTCCATTGCCAATCCCCAGCTCTTTGAGCGCCTTCGCGCGCTGGCAAAGGAGCGCGGCATTCCCTGGCAGCTCAAGCGCGGCGCCACGGGCGGCAACGACGCGGGCAGCATCCAGCGCGCGCGGGGCGGCTGCGCCACCACAGCCATTTCCGTGCCCTGCCGCTATATCCACAGCCCTGCCTCGGTGTGCAACCTGGAGGATGTGGAAAACCAGTTCAGGCTCGTTGCGGCCTTTCTTGAAGAAGGAGGAAAATACTGATGCTTAAAGAAACTCTGCTCAAGCTGCTTTCCATCCCCGGCCCCTCGGGCTATGAGGGCGCCTGCGCCGATTTCATTGAGGAGGAGCTGCGCCCCTATGTAGACGAGATCCGCCGCGACGTCATGGGCAACCTCATCTGCGTCAAAAAGGGCGCGGGCAAGCGCGTCATGCTCGCCGCGCACATGGACGAAATCGGCTTTATCGTCACCGCCATTGAAGAGCGCGGCTTTTTGCGCGTGACCAACCTGGGCGGCATCAATCCCAAGGTCGCCGTGGCCAGCCACGTTGAGATGAAGTCGGGCGCTCAAGGCGTGCTCTTTCAGGAAGCGGGGGGCGCGGAAAACGCGCTGTTCATCGATGTTGGCGCAACCTCCCGCCAGGAAGCCGAGCAAAAGGCGCAAATTGGCGACTGGGCCGTGGTGCGCGGCGTCGTCACCGACATGGGCAACCGCATCGCCGGTCCGTACATGGACGACCGCACGGGCTGCGCGGTGCTGATGGAGACCATCAAGCGCCTCAAGGACAACAAGAGCGAGGTTGTGGCCGTCTTTACCACCCAAGAGGAGGTGGGCCTGCGCGGCGCGGGCACCGCTGGGTACGCCCTTGACCCGGATATGGCCATCGCGCTGGATGTGACCATCGCGCAGGATTTCCCGCGCGCCAATGAGAAAAACGCCTATGTCGTCTCCGCCCTGGGCAAGGGGCCGGCCATCAAGATCATGGACCCGGGCCTCATCGCGCATCCC
>CAOKIU010000070.1 GCA_948468595.1 uncultured Christensenella sp. | reverse complement strand
TTCTGCGGCGAAAGTACCTGGCTGGTGACGGCCCGGGAGGATAGTTCATCGCCGGATTTCCATTGTTTTCAATAGCCTCGTCTTAAGACGGGGCTATATCTTTTGCAAACTTTCCGTAAAGGGATTGAATCCACACGGGAGAAGCTGTACAATGTCGGGGAAGGTTCTTTAGGAGGACAAAGGCTGTATGTATCAGGAATGGGTCAAATATCCTGGCGGCACGAAACGGGAGAACCTCATCTATATCGCATTCATCGTGCTCGGGGTGTTTTTGGTCAGTATCCTGTCGTGGTTTTTGAGTGAAATTGGATTGCCGTGGGTGGATTTTCTCGCCTTTGCCGTGCTGGTCTTTTGGGCGTTTATGATTTTCAGCAAGCGCATTGTGGAGTACCGGTATTCGCTGATGGATACCGAGCTGATCGTCGCCCGCAAGGTGGGCAATCGTGAAAAAAACGTCTACTCCCTGGAGATTACGGACATTACGCGAATCGGCGCTGTCGAGAAGGGATGTAAGCTGAAGACCGAGCGGTTTACCCTGCCCACTAAGCGGCTGAAAGCGGTGCAGATTGTCTATTTGACCGACGGAGAAGACCGCCGCGTGATTCTTCAGCCCAGCGACCATTTGTTGCAGCTCATTCGCGTCCGCGCGGCCTTTAAAGAACCCAAAACAAGCGCGGAGTGAGGGATTTCAATCACCGTTTCAAACAATGGAGCGGTGATTTTTTGTATGAGGTAAGTTGCATGAAGATTGACGAAATGCTGCGCGGCATGGCGTCGCGCACGAGCTTTCACATGCCGGGGCATAAGATGCGCTTTGGCCAGGGCAGCGCCTGGGATGTGACGGAATTGGACCGGACGGATGACCTGCATTCGCCGCGAGGACCGTATTGCGATTTGGCCGGCCGGCTCGCCGCAAGATGCGGCGCGGCAGTGAGTTTTCCCTTGGTCGGCGGCAGCACGCGCGGCGTGCAATTGATGGTTCTCTCCTCCCTCAAGCCCGGCCAGCGCTTGATCCTACCCAGAAACGCGCATTCCTCCGCGTGGTCTGCCTGCGCCTTGGGAGGCATAGACCCAATCCCCGTGCCGCTGCGCATGGACGCGGAGATGCAAATTCCCTGCCTGGATGCGCAGGATCTTTGCCGCGCCATTGCCGCACACCCTGAGGCGGGCGCGGTACTCCTGACCCGGCCGGATTACTACGGCAGATTGTTCGATCTTGCGCCCGTTGTGCGCGCGGCGCACGCACAGGGCATGAAGGTTCTGGTGGACGAAGCGCACGGCGCGCATCTTCCCTTCGCGGGCGAGCGGTCCTGCGGACGATTGGGGGCGGATCTGTGGGTGCAGAGCCTGCACAAGACGCTGCCCGCCCTCACCCCCTGCGCGGTGCTGCATGCCGCCGACGCATCGATTGAGGGAGAGGTGCGCAGGATACACCGCCTGCTGGAGACCTCCAGTCCCTCCTCGCTCTTGCTCCACGCGATGGAGCGCTGCCTGGACTACATGGATGACCACCCCGATGCGCTGGCGCGCTTGACGTCGCTGTGCGCGGCGTTCCGCGAGGGGATCTGCGCGGACGGACGATTTGCAAGGACTGCTGCGTTTTACGAGCGGTACGACGTGGACCCCACGCGGTTGGTCATTGACGTGCGCGGAACGGGCCTTAGGGGCTTTGAGGCGGCAAGGCGCATGGAAATGTGCGGCGTGGATATGGAAATGGCGGATGACAGCCGGGTGATCGGCATACCGTCGGTGATGACCACGCAGGAGGACATGGATGCGCTGCTGTGCGCCCTGCGCGCTCTGCCGTGCGGAAGCGAGGCGCGCACCCCCACCCTGCCAAAACTGGCTTTTGGGCGGGCGGTGTGCGGCGTTCGGCAGGCGGCGCTGGGCAGCGTGCGCAGGGTGCCCCTCGACCGAGCCGCGGACCTGACCGCCGCGGAAAGCCTGGGCATCTACCCGCCGGGCGTGCCCCTGTGCGTGCCCGGAGAGCGCGTCACGCCCGCGGTGGTTGAGGCGATGCAGGCGGCGCGCCGGCTGGGCGGCACGCTCTTTGGCGTGGACGACAAGGGGGAGATTGCGGTGGTGAGCAGGCGTTACGATGTGGTGATCTTTGACTTGGACGGCACGCTGATGGACACCTCCTTAGGCGTCATGCGTTCCGTGCAATACGCCCTGCGCGCAATGGGGCTGCCGGACGGCGATCTGGACACGATCCGCCGGTTCATCGGTCCGCCGCTGCACGCTTCCTTTGTGCAGTTTTACGGCATGTGCGACGAAGAAGCGGCAGAGGCCGTGGCGCATTACCGCGAGCGCTATGCGCGTCAGGGAGTTTTGGAGTACAAGCCCTATCCGGGCATGGCGGAGCTCATCCGGGAGCTCACGGCGGCGGGGACAAAGGTGTGCGTGGCCACGGGAAAGCCGGAAAAGTTCTCTCGCATCATTTTGGAGCGCGAGGGACTGCTCAGCCACATCGAGCGCCTGCTCACGCCGAGCCTTTCCGATACGCGCGACAATAAGCCGGAGATGGTGCGCGCCATCCTCGCCGCGTGCGGCCGCAACGCGCTGATGGTGGGAGATCGCTGCTTTGACATCCAGGGTGCGCGCGCCAACGGCATTGACTCGGCGGGCGTGCTGCACGGCTTTGGGGGCAGGGAGGAGTTGGAGCGCAGCGGCGCGACCTTCATCGTGGAGGGCGCGCGCGACCTCCGCGGCATCCTTTTGTGAGCCGCTTGGGAAGATAAAGGGTTACTGTGAGGAGGAATCAGGATGTTCATCACCTTTGAAGGTGCGGACGGCGTGGGAAAGACGACGCAGATGGAACTACTCCGGGAGCGCCTGGAGGCGCAGGGGCAGGAGGTACTGCTGACGCGCGAGCCCGGCGGCAGCCCGATTGCGGAGAAGATCCGCGGCCTTTTGCTGGACAGGGAAAACGACATGGACGACATGACGGAGGCCTATCTGTATGCGGCGGCGCGCGCGGACCATGTGCGGCGCGTGATCCTGCCCGCCCTTGCGCGCGGCTGCGTGGTGCTGTGCGACCGGTATGTCGATTCTTCCCTGGCCTATCAGGGATTTGGGCGGGAAATCGGCGCGCAAGCGGTTTGGGAGATCAACCGCCAGGCGGTGGGGCGCTGCATGCCCGACCGCACGTACCTGATGGCGCTCGGCCGGCAGGAAGCGGAACGGCGCGTGCGCGCCCGGGGGGAGATGGACCGCATGGAGAGCGCGGGGCGGGCCTTTGCCCAGCGCGTTGACGAGGGGTTTGCCCTCCTTGCCCAGCGCGCGCCGGAGCGCATCATGGTACTGGACGCCGCGCAGCCCAAGGAGGTTCTGGCGCGCCTCATTGCCGAAGATGTTGCGAAATTGAAAACATGCCCGCCCGATGGGCGTTAATCGTTGCACTTTTACCACGTATGCCCTATAATGGGAAGGTAAGTATGCACGTTTTAAGGAGGCAGATTTTCATGCCCAGAGAGATTTTAATCCTGCTCATTCTCGCGGCCGTCGGAATCGTGGGGAGCATCGGATTGATGGTATGCAACGCGGTGATGGGCCGTCGCGCGCTGGAGATTCAGGACGGCGACGACGAGGACGCGGAGGAGTTGGACGGCTTTATCGAAAAAGCGGAGGACCATCCCCTGGAAGCGGCGCAGCCCGCGGCCGAACCCGTGCGCGAGGTCAAGTTTACGCCCTTTGACGGCGCGCAGGAGGAGCCCCCGGCGCCGGCGCAATTCGACGCGCCGCAGGAGGAGGAGCCCGTCACCACCGCGCCGCTGCGCTTGGTTAAAAAAGAGGACCGGAGCCAGAGCGGCACCCGCGTGGGAGACATTGCCCTCAACATCGGCAACGCGCAGGACATCGGCATGCGCCCGCAACAGGAGGATGCGTTTGCAATCACCCCCTTGGAAGAGAGCCTTGTAGTGAAGGATCACGGCGTCATGGCGGTGGTCTGCGACGGCATGGGCGGCATGGAAAACGGCGCGGAAGCCGCCAACATGGGCGCCATCCAGTTTATGCGCGCCTATCTTGCCGCCAATAAGGTGGATGGAAACACGCTGGTGGACGCGGTATATGAGGCCAACAGCGCGGTCTATCAGGCGTTTCAGGGCAAGACGGGGCAGATGGCGGGTACCACCCTTGTGGCCGCGTCCATCCTGCCGGACGGCCTGCGCTTTGTCTCGGTGGGGGACAGCCACATCTATTTGTGGCGCAATAAGAAGATCTATCAAATCAACCGCGATCACAATTACTTCTCCGAGCTTTTGGAGGAGGTCAAGGCGGGCCGCATGACGATGGAGGAGGCCCAGCGCCATCCCGAGCGCGCGCACCTGACCAGCTTTGTGGGCATAGAGAAGCTGGAATTGGTGGACTACAATGTGGAGCCTGTCGCGCTGCGCCCCGGAGACCGCGTGCTGCTGTGCTCCGACGGCCTGTTTAAGACCCTGCCCCTGGGCGAGATCAGCGAAATCATCGCCACGTCCCAGGAGTTTGAGGCGCAGGACGATCTTTTGCGCGCGGTCAAGGCCAAGGGCAAGCGCAAACAGGACAACGTGACGCTTGTGATGCTCTACTGCGACGCGGTGTAGCGATGAGGGCTCTGGAATGAGAAGATTCAGGATTTTTGCCGCGCTGCTGCTCCTGTTGGCGTTGCCCCTGACGCTGGCGGCGACCATCCACGCCAGCACGATAGGCCCGGACGAGGCGAAGAGCGCCGTATTCCGCGTGGCGACGAAGGATCAAAACGGCACGGTCGTCAGCTTTGGCACCGCCTTTGGCGTGGGCGACAGCGCGCCCATTCAGTATTTGCTGACCAATTATCACGTCATTTCCCCCAACGAAGAGGGCGTCCACATTTGGATGGGCAAGGATACGGAGATCAAGTGCCAGGTGGCCGTATCCGTGCCGGAGAAGGACATTGCCGTGCTCAAGCTGGAAAAGACCATCGAGGAGGAGCCCCTCCCCTTGGGCACGGAGGACATGGCCAAGATGGGCGACGATGTCTTTGCCCTGGGGTACCCCACCAACGACATCAGCAATACCATCACCTCCTATCCCAGCGACGTCAGCGCCAGCAAGGGCATCATCAGCAAGATGTCCACTTGGAACGGGGTTAAGTACTATCAAATCGACGCGGCGCTCAACTCGGGCAACTCGGGCGGGCCGCTGCTGCATAAGAATGGATATGTAATCGGCATCTGCACCATGAAGATGGCCGATTCCGAAGGAATCAACGGCGCCATCCGCATTGACGAGGCGCTGGAGGCCCTCTCCAGCGTGGGCGTGGCCTACAAACTCTTTACACCCACCACGGCCACCGACGTTCCCTCGCAGGCGCCCTCGCCCACCCAAGACGCCACCCCTTCGCCCAGCCCGTCGGTCGCGCCCACGCAAAGCACCGCGCCCGTCGCAGCCACCTCTTCCGCTTGGAGCACTTTCTGGCTCGTGATCTTCATTCTGGCGGCGCTGGCCTTTGCGGCGGTGCTGGCCTACATGTTCATCAAACGCCGCGGCGGGGTCAACGGCTGGATGGCCAGCGTGCTGCCCAAGAAGGAAAAGGGCTACATCGTGGGGCGCAAGGGCGCCTATGCCGGCGCGGTCATCGCTTTGAATGGAGAGACGGTCTTCTTTGGGCGCGATCCGCAGCGCTGCCAGATCGTCTTTGACGCTGCGGAATACATGATCAGCCGCGTGCATTGTTCCGTGCGCTATGATCAGGAGCGGCAGTGCTTCATTTTGGAAAATTACTCCCGCAACGGAACTTTCCTCAAGGGAGGCCGTCAGATGAATGACGGCGACGCGGCGGACCTGCACAGCGGCGACAGCTTCTACCTCGTGGAGGAAAGCTGCCTGTTCGAGGTGCGCGACCAGGCGCCGGAGCGCCGGTAAAAGGAGAGAGCGAATTGAGATTCAAGCGCTGTGAGTACGGGCATTATTACGACCCGTCCAAATACGAGAGCTGCCCGCATTGCTTTGCGCGTTCTGCCGGGGTGGAAGCGGAGTACACCGTGGCCAAGACGCCCATCGACGAGCAGATTATGAAGGCTTACGATCTGGATTTTGACGACGCCGCGCCCATCGAAGCGCCCTCCCGGCGCAGAGGCGCGCGGGCGGAGGAGCCTTCCGCGCCCGCCCGGCCCGTCATGGACGAGGAAGAGTCCGTCACCGTCGCGCGCATGGAGCAAAAGACGGGCATCAACCCGCCCGTGGGATGGCTGGTGCAGATCGCCGGGCCCAACAAGGGCCAGGCCTACGCCATACATACCGAGCGCAACACCATCGGCAGGTCCTCTTCGATGGATATTTGCCTAAAGGGCGATGTCGGCATTTCCCGCGATACCAACGGCGTGCTGTCCTATAACCCCCGCAACCGCGCCTTTCACCTCGTCCCGGGCGAGGGCAAGGCCATCATCTATTTAAACGACCAGGAGCTCTTCGGCCCCCAGGAACTGCACCCCTACGACCGCATTGAGATCAGCGATACCGCGCTTCTCTTCCTGCCGCTGTGCGGGGACCGGTTCTCCTGGGAGGAGATCTAGGTTTCCGGCGCCTGATTGCGCCGCGGTAGTGGGGAAATGGGGCGCGTTTGCGGCGCGGCGGCCGGCGCCACGGGAAGAACAGGAAGAAAGAGCGGCGAGGCGCCGGATGCAATAATGGGAAAGTGGGGATTGACGGGTGCGCAAGTATACGGTGTGTCTTGGGTGCATGCAGGAAAAAGGGCAGGCGGAAGTCTGTCCTTTCTGCGGGTACCGCGAGGGTACCCCGCCGCAGGCCCCGCATTACCTGGCGCCGGGCACGGTTTTGGCGGGAAAGTACCTGGTGGGTCGCGGCCTGGGCCATGGCGGCTTTGGCACAACCTATATCGCGCGCGACCAGGTGTTGGGCGTCAAGCTCGCCATCAAGGAATATCTCCCGCAGGATTGCGCCTCCCGCGCTCCGGGGTCAAATTTGGTGGTGCCCTTTTCCGGCGAGGGCGCCAAGCGCTTTGCCGACGGCTTGGAGTCCTTTCTACAGGAGGCGCGCACGCTGGCGCGCTTTGACGGATCGCCCAACATCGTGGGCGTTCGTGATTTTTTCACCGAGAACGGCACGGCTTATTTGGTGATGAACTATTTGGAGGGCATCACGCTTAAGCAGTACCTGGTGCGCAGCGGGGGCAAACCGGTCCCCTTCAACAAGATGCTGGGCATTCTCCTGCCGGTGATGGACGCGCTCAAGACCGTGCATGACGCGGGCTTGCTCCACAGGGATATCAGCCCGGACAACATCTTCCTGACCACGTCCGGCCAGGTGACGCTCATCGACTTTGGCGCGGCGCGCCAGTCCATGAGCGTGCAGCAATCCATGTCCGTCATACTCAAGCCCGGTTACGCGCCGGAGGAGCAGTATCGCTCGCACGGCCATCAGGGCCCCTGGACGGATATTTACGCCCTGGGCGCAACCATGTACCGCACGCTCACGGGGAAGATCCCTCCCGAGGCGCTGGAGCGGCTGACCCACGAGTGCCTGCTTCCGCCCTCGCGCTTGGGCGTTTCCCTCCCGGCCGATGCTGAGGCGGCAATTCTGCGCGCCATGGCGGTGCGCGCGGAGGAGCGGTTCCAGTCCATCGGCGACTTCCGCGCGGCGCTGCTGAGCGGCTCGCCCTCGGTGCAGACCCCCCGCCCGCCGGTCGCGCAAAAATCGAAGCCGCGACAGCAAAAACGCAAGGAGGCGCAGCAGCCGGCCCGCAAGCCGTCGCGCAGGCACAAGAAGAAAGCCGGCGTTCGCCCGGCCACCGTGGTGCTGACCGCCATTTTGTTGGCGGCCACGGGACTGGGGCTGTTGTTTTTCTACTATATTACTCGCGTCATGGGGCAGACGCCTTCCCCATCGGTTTCCCATATTCCGATGGAGACGGCGGACGTTCTGGACTATACGCCGGTTCCCACGGCCGTTCCGACGCAGGCGCCAACGCCCTCTTACTCGCCCACGCCGGAACCCACGCCCACGCCCACCCCGGTGGACCCTGCGCTGCTCCCTTTCCTGGAGGGCAGCGTCCCCGAGGAATCCCTGTCCTCCTTTGTACCAGCGCCCAACCGCGTGATGGTCGTCGAGGACGCGGGCATACGAACCACCTGGATCACCGGGCGCGCGCCCATGAGCCGGCCGGACCTGATTGCGGCCCGGTTTGTCTACGACGTCAACAACAGGGAGCCCAGCGGCGGGCTGTACGGCTATTACTTGGACGGCGCGGGCAACCTGCGCTATACATCCATTGAGGAGGGCGGTTCCGACGTCTTGGTGTTGCCCGCCAATTGCGCGGTGGGCATGCGGTTCAACGGCATGCTGGGCGCGTGCAGGGTCTATGCGGTCAACTATTCCGGCATGGCCGGGGATATGCAGGTTTCCGACAGCATCGTCATTGCGTGCGGAGATGGGTATGCGTTCTATCAGAGCGGCAAGGGCTTGATGCTCATTCAAACGGAGTTCGACGGCGGAACGGTGATTTACCGCATCGTCTCGGATGCGGCGGATCACGAGGGCATTTATGCCTCATTTGTGGAATAAAGAGGAGGAGCGTCTGTGAAAATCGCGGAAAACGCGCTGGAATTGATCGGCAATACCCCGCTGGTGCGCCTTGAGCGCATTGCCAAGCTGCACGGCTGCGGCGCGGAGGTGTTGGGCAAGCTGGAAAAGTGCAACCCGGCGGGGAGCGCCAAGGACCGCGTCGCGCTGAATATGGTGCTGGACGCGGAGAAAAAGGGGTTGCTGAAAAAGGGCGCCCTCTTGATCGAATCCACCAGCGGCAACACGGGCGTGGGCCTTGCCATGGTCGCGGCGCAGCGCGGCTATACGCTCATTCTAACCATGCCCGCTTCCATGTCCCAAGAGCGGCGCATGCTGCTTTCCGCCCTGGGCGCGCGCATCGTGCTCACCGACGCGGATAAGGGCATGACGGGGGCGGAGGAGAAGGCCGAGGAGCTGATGAAGGAGAACCCCGGCGCTTTCATGCCCTCTCAATTCGATAATCCCGCCAACCCCGACGCGCATACCGCCACGGCGGAGGAGATTTTGCGCGACACCGACGGGGAGATCGCGGCGTTTGTAGCCTGCGTGGGAACCGGCGGCACGGTATCGGGCGCGGGCCGCGTGCTCAAAAAGGCGAATAAAGGGGTGTATGTCGCTGCGGTAGAACCGGCGGAGTCGCCTCTCATCTCGGGCGGCAAGGCGGGCCCTCACGGCATTCAGGGCATTGGCGCGAACTTTATCCCGAAGAACTACGATCCCACGGTCGTCGATGAGGTGATGACCGTCAGCACGCAGCAGGCCTATGCCTACGGCCGTGAGCTGGCGCGGATGGAGGGCTTGCTCTGCGGCATTTCCTCGGGCGCGGCGCTGGCCGCCGCGGTGGAGCTGGCCAAGCGGCCGGAGTTCTTCGGCAAAAGGATCGTCGCGCTGATGACCGATACCGGGGAGCGGTATCTCTCTACGCCGATGTTCAAGGAGTGAACCCATGAAAAAGCGTGTTATCGTCGGCATGTCCGGCGGCGTCGATTCGTCCGTTGCGGCCCTGCTTCTCAAGGAGCAGGGCTATGACGTGATGGGCGTCTTTATGAAGAATTGGGAGGAGAAGGACGAAGAGGGGCTGTGCACCGCGACAAAGGACTATGAGGACGTGCGCGCCGTCTGCGATCACATCGGCATTCCGTATTACACGGTCAACTTCACCCGTGAGTATTGGGATCGCGTGTTTTCCCACTTCCTTTCGGAGTATCGCCGCGGACGCACGCCCAATCCGGACGTGCTGTGCAACAAAGAGATCAAGTTCCGCGCTTTCCTGGATTTTGCGGTGAGGAACGGCGCGGATTACATGGCCACCGGGCACTTTTGCGGGCTGGACAAGTCCGGCGGCGAGGTCAAGCTGCTGCGCGGCGCGGATGACAACAAGGATCAGACCTACTTTTTGCACATGCTCACCCAGGAGCAGCTTCGCCCCGCGCTCTTTCCCGTCGGCGGCATGACCAAGAGCGAGGTGCGCCGCATCGCCCGGGAGAACGGATTGGAAACGGCGGAGAAGAAGGATTCTACCGGCGTCTGCTTTATTGGCGAGCGGAATTTCAAGCGCTTTCTCATGCAGTTTTTGCCCGCGCAGCCCGGCGACATGGTGGACCCTTCCGGCGCGGTGGTGGGCCGGCATGACGGGCTGATGTACTATACCCTTGGCCAGCGCCGCGGCCTGGGCATCGGCGGCCGGGGCGACGGACGATCCTGGTTCGTCGTGGGCAAGGATTTGCAGTGCAACCGGCTGCTGGTCTGCCAGGGCGAGGATGATCCGCGTCTGTATTCCAATTGCGTATTCGCCTCCAATGTGTCCTTCATCCGCGGACAGGCGCCCGGTGAGGAGTTTGACTGCACGGCCAAGGTGCGCTACCGCCAGCAGGATCAGGCTTGCCGCGTCAAAATGGAGGGCGACAGTGCGCGCGTTTTCTTTGAGGAAAAACAGCGCGCAGTGACGCCGGGACAGTCCGTTGTGTTCTATCAAGGGCCGGTCTGTCTGGGCGGCGGCATCATTGAAAGGGCGGAAATGTCGTAAAAGACGGGCTTTTGCGGAAAGCGCCGCAAAGTCGCCTCAAAAGAGAAAAAAGTTTCGAAAAAAGGGTTGACAAACCAGACGACATTTGGTATTATATACATCGTCGTCAGCGACGGGAACGAACTCGTGAGCCTACGGCATGCGAACCTTGAAAACGATACATAAAGAATGACAAGGATAGACATAAGTCGATTCCAAGAATTACGGACAAAAGTAATGAAGCGCAAAGCGGAAACGCTTGAGCGATAAGAGATCAAATATAAGAGTTTGATCCTGGCTCAGGACGAACGCTGGCGGCGTGCCT
>CAOKIU010000069.1 GCA_948468595.1 uncultured Christensenella sp. | reverse complement strand
ATACCGCGCGCGCTCCTCGCTTTGCTCTGGCAGCGCCCGCAGGCGCGAGCGCATCGCAGCATACGCATCCTCTTCCTCCGGCGGCGCGGGCCGCTCCTCCGCGCTCGCTTCCAACAGCGCCTGCCTGAGCCCCGCAAGCGCTGACGCCTCCCCGGCGCGCTCGGGCGGCAGGCCGGCTAGGCATTCCCGCGCATACCGCGCGCGCTCCTCGCTTTGCTCTGGCAGCGCCCGCAGGCGCGAGCGCATCACGGCATACGCCGGCTCTTCTTCCGGCGCGGGGGCCGGCGTCTCCTCCGGCTGGCGCACCTGCTCCAGCGCCTTGCGAAGCGCCGTCAACTGGCGCGCCTCGCCGGCGCGCGCGGCCGGCAGGTCCGCAAGGACGGCCTGGGCAAACTCCCACCGCTGCGGCGCCGAGGTACAGGCGCGCAGGCGCAGCAGCAGCTCCTCCCAACGGCGAATCTCCTGCGGAACCTCGCCCAGCAGCGCGCGCAGCTGCGCGCAGGCAGGCGGCTCGTCGGGCCTGGCCGCGGGCACAGAGGCGCACACCTCCCGATTTTGATAGATCAGGCTCTTGTCCGCGTCGTCCAGCGCGGAAAAGAAGGTCAGCGCGCCCTGCGCATCCCCCTTCTTCAGGGCAAAGGCGAGCACCTGGTCCGCCGGCATGCCCGCCAGGCGCTGGCGGCGGTACAATTCGTCGCGCAGCGCGCGCAAGCCGGGCTGCTCCCTCTGCGCAGCCTCCGCAAAGAGGAACGCGCGCTGAACAAACGCCGCTTGGTCGGGTATGGCATCCCAGTGCTCCAGCACGTAGCCCAAGGCGTCATGGTATTGTTTCGCCTCGGCCAGGGCGCAGTAGGCGTCCAAATAGCGCCCATCCGCGGTGCACAGGCGCACATAGCGCACGCGCGCCACCTCGCTGCCCTCCTTGTACAGGGATTTGAGCAGCCCGCGCGCGGCGGCATGATCGGCGGGCAGACCGGCGGCGCCCGTTTCGTACAGCTCCGCCAGCGCCAGCTCCGCGCGCGGCTCGGTCATGGCCTGCTGGCCCTCCAGCTCCACGGCCCGCTTCAGCAGGCGCTCGGCGCTCCTGCCGTCCTGCTTGACGCCCTTGCCCAGCCTGTACATGCGGCTCATGGTGATCAGGGTGGAGGGGCTCAGGCGCGCGCCCTCGCGGTCCTTTTCCATGAGCTTTCGATACAATTCGTCGCGCAGCTCCGGGTTCACGCCCAGTGTGTCGAGCTTTTCAGCGGCCTCGTACAGAACGGCGCTATCCTCCGAGAGGTTTGCATACGTCGCGGCCCTTTCAAAGTCCACGCCGGAAACCTCGCCGCTCAAAAAGAGCCGCGCCGCGCGCGTGGCAGCCGCCTTGTCCCCCGCCTGCGCCATATCGGTCAGCAGCTTAAGGCCGCGGGGCGCCTTTTCCTCATCCTCCAAATAGAGCTCGGCAAGCCGGGTGCGCGCCGTCACGCTGCCCAGGGCAAAGGCCTGCTCGTAGTAGACCGTGGCCTGCTTCTTATCCTGCGGCACGCCGCCCTCGCCATAAAGGTAGACGCTGCCCAGCCGCTCGCAGGCCTGTAGGTGGCGCTTTTTTGCGGCCGCCTTGAGGTGCTCCGTTCCTTCCATCGCGCCGCCGCGCACCGCCAGCAGGCGCACGCCCAAAAGAAACTGCGCCTCCGTGTCCCCCTCTTTGGCACACAGGCGTAGCTGCTCAATATTCATGCCGGCATACGACGAAGGCATCGTCCATCCCCCTCCCCCGCTCAGTTCAAAGCCAATACAGGAGAATTCTGCGCCCCCTCGCCATCTTCCTCCCCCAATGCCCAAATTGCGCGCGGCCTACAGATTGTAGGCCACGAGCTTTCCCTTCTTTTCCACCGCGACGCGCTTTTTGCTCTCATGCGATTCGTTGATCACCGTCTCCGGGCACTCCCGCGCCTGGGCGGGCGTCAGAATCACCATGTGCGGCGCGGCGTTTTCCTTGTCGCTGAGGCGGGAGACCTCGTACCAATCCGCAATGGCGGGCGCGTTGAGGCTGAGCTTGGAAGGCACGACGTAACTGCCCGCCTTAATCAGCGAGACATTGCTGGGGTTGATCCGGTCGTAGGCGCAGAACTGCGCGTAGGACGCATCCTGCAACTTCATCTGCGGCCGCACATAGTGCAGAAGCTCCATGCGGGCGATCTCCCCTGGGGTAAAGACCTTCTGCATCGCGCGCTCGGGGCTGTCGCTGCCGTCCAGCACGCGGTTGAACCGAGCGATCTCGTCCGCGGCCTCGGGCGCGCGCGGGGCGCGGGGCGCGGTTGCCGGCCTTGGCGGCGGGGCGTAGGCTGCCGGCGCCGGGCGGGGATACGCGGGCGGAGGCGTCGGGGCCGCGCTCCTTGGGGCCGCCTGCTGCATGCTTTGGAGGAGGTCTACCTCGCGCCGCAGGTCTTGCAGCTCCTGCTCCAGCCGGGCAATCTCCTGCCCCAAGCCGGCCTTGGCGGTCTCGCCGCTCTTGAGCCGGCCCAGCGCCGCGTCCAGCTCCTTAACCCGGCGGGAAAGCGCGGACGCGCTCTCCCGTCCCGCCTGCACCGCCCTGCGCATGGCCAGATACAGCACGACGGCCACGGCCAGCGCCAGCAGCGCCGCGATGAGCGCCAGTCCGCTCATAGGGTCCGCGCCCGCGGCCTTTTCCGGCGCGTCCGCATCGGCCAGCGCCGTCACGGCGGGGAGCAGGCCCACCGCCAGCAGCGCCATGCCGAAGAAGCGCTTTCTCCTGCCCATCACATCTGCCCCCCTTCGCGCCAGTACCACACGTCAAAGACGCGCTTAAAGCACTCCGAAAGCGCGATTTCGTCGCTCGTCGTCTCGTCAAAGGCGTTGAGCTTGCCGATGATGGTCATGCTGTCGGCGCATGCGCCGTTCTGATCGACATAGCGCGTCAGCCACGGCGCGTTGGTCAGCCGGGCGTACAGGGTCAGAAACTCCATCACGCGCTCCTGCCGGCTGGGGACCTCGACGGGGTTTTCCGGGACGGGCTCCGCCTCCGCCGCGGGCAGCGCCCCCGCCATGGCAAAGGGACTGACCGCCGCCCGGGGCGCGTCCTGGGCCTCCGCGCCAAGGCCGCCGCCCACGCCAAAGGGGTTGGTGGTAAAGCCCGCCCGGCCGCCCGGGGCGTCGTTGCGCGCCAGGGCGGAGTCCAGCTTGTGCACGCCCATGGCAACCTCGGTCTTGGGGTTTAAGCACATCTGCACCGCGTCGGGGGCGGTGTGCGTGCCGTATACCGCGTCCAGCACCCGGCGCACCAGCGCCTGGTCCTCCGCGGTCAGCCATTTGTACAGCCTGCCGCCGTTGCCCGCAAAGAACAGGCGCAGCATGCCGCTCGCGTTGAGCGCCTGGCCGGTGGACTGGGTGAACCTGCGCGCGTTCTCGGCGATGAGGTAGATGATGGAGGCAAAGTTAAAGCGGATGGATTCGTAAACCGAGGGGCACGCCGCGCCGCCCAGGCGGAACTGCTCCATCAGGTCCTGGGCGTGGTTGGCGCACATCAGGTCCACAATCAGGGCGAACGCCTCGGGCAGGGCGTCGGCGGAGCCCGACTGCCTGGCGGCCATATCCCGCAGCATGTTGATGCGGGAGAGGTCCTTAACGGCGATGGACTTGAGCGCCTCGTCGCCGGAGGCCAGGTGCATGCCGGCCGCGCGCGTCAGGAACTCCTGCTCCGGGCAGGTCTTATCCCCGCGCCGGCAGCTGAGCAGCATGCCCTTGAAAATCGCCTCGGTCAGGATGTTCTTGCCGCCGATGATGACGGAGAACTCCCTGCGCGGCTTGTGCATGTTGTTCAGCCAGAGCGATACGTCGGTCGAGCCGCCGCCCACGTCCGCGCAGAGGAAGCCGTCCTGAAGCGCCGTCACGCCCGCGGCGATGAAAAACGCGCCCGCGGCCTGGCTCTCGGTGAACAGCTCCACCGTGCCCAGCTCAATGCCCGTGCTCTCGGCGACCCACCGGGCGTTGTCCTGCACGCAGGTCTTGAACCCCTGCACGTCAAAGGAGGGGGTGTTGGGGAAGGTAATGCGCCAATTGACCTTGGTGGCCTGGTTAATCGCCGCAATCAGCGTGTATTGCAGCATCACCTGCCTAAGGAACAGGCGCATGGCCGCCTTGTGCGTGGGGGTGAGGCCCTTGCCGTCGCCCCACTTAAGGCCGGTTACGATGGCGTCCCGCTCGCCGAAGTCCCGCGTGGAATGGCAGATGTGCCCGTCAATGAGGATGCGCGTGCGCTGCACGCCCTCCTCGGTCATCTGGCCAAAGGCGTTGCCGTCGGTCACCTCCAGCGCCGTGGAGATGCCGCCAAAGGTCTTCAGCTGCGCATCGCAGATGAATTCGCGCAGCATGTTGGTCTCCGTCTCGGTGTCCCGGATGAGGTGCTTGCCCAGGTAAATGGCGTCCTCCAACTGCACGGTGCGGTACTGGCCCTCTATCTCCATCGCGCCGATGGTGTTGGAGGTGCCAAAGTCCAGGCCAATGCTCGCGGTCTTGGCCATGACCACCGGCGGCCCGGCAAAGCGCCCGTCATCGGCAAAGAAGCATCCCACCACGCACTTGCCCGCCGGCAGCGTCACTTGGAAGCCCACAATGCGCGGGAAAAAGGAGGAGGAGGCGATCTGCCACACGTTTTCCGCCAGCCCGCCGTTTGTTGCCACCTGCTGGGTCACCTTCACCGCTTCCTGCTCCTGCCCGGCGTCCACGACCATCATTTCCAGCAGGTTTTTGCCGCTCATGGTGTTGTTCTGCTTAAAATACGTGAAGTAGCGCTGCCACTTGGGCAGCCGCACGTTGGGCCAGATCACAAGGTCGGACAGCGCCATATCCTCCGAGAGGATGACCTTGGTCTCCGGCATGGACTTGCGGATGATGTACCGCCGGCCCGCAAAGCCCGGCGCGCGGGCCTCCACCACGATATCCGCCGTGATATCCCCATAGTCGCGCGCGGTCATGCGCACGTCCTCTATGTGGACCTGGCCGCTGAGCTCTAGGCGCATCAGCCGCCGCCCGATGGGCGGAACGGCGTGATCGACGACCTCCCCGGCCTCGTTGCGGATGGCGGAGAAATTGACGTTTTTGATGATGTTTTTGTCGATGTTGTCCGTCAGGTTAAAGTCCGAGAGCAGCGAGCGGCTGAACTTGTAGATGCTGCCGGCCACAAGATCGTCCTCCCGCGCAAAGGGCAGGGCGTTGACGGGATTGACCACCGCCGCAAAGGGCGCGGGCAGGGGCAGCTCCACCGGCGGCGGCGCGTCCAGGTCCACCAGGGTATCGGGCAGCGAGAGGTTGCTCACCGCGGGCATGCGCGCTTTCTCGATGAGGTTGAGGCACTCCACCTCCAGCGTCTGCGCCTGGGAGAGCATGCCCAGCATCTTGTTGATCATGTCGCAGTTATAGGTATACTGCCGCTGCGCGGGGTCGAGCTGGTAGTCCACGCTCATGTTCAGGCTCACCAGCGCCGGGTCGGACACGCCGCCCACCGGCACCCAGAACCACTCGCCCGACAAAAAGGCGATGCTGCGGCCGTTGTAATAGAGGTAAACGCCCTTGGGGCAGCTGCGCCGGATGGATTCGGGCAGGCCCGCCACCGCCATGACCTCTTGGAGCAGCGCCACTTGCCGCCGCGCGCGCTCCAAGGTGTTATCCGGGTCCCCCATCTTGACGCTGATGCCCAGGTCCGCGTAGTAGGTTCCCAGGAAATATCCGCGCGTGATGAGCAGCCACAGGTTGCGCATCTGGTCACTTGTGCGCATCTGATGGATGCAATGGATCTCCTCGCGCCTTAGGTCCGCGATGAATTCCTCGGTAAGGCGCGCGACGAGCTTGTTGCCAAAGATGGGGGAGTTGGGTACGGCGATCATGCTCATAACGCCGGCGAGCCGGCACAGCAGCACGTCCCTTTGCAGCACGGGCATCTTGATCTGGCTGGGGTCGCGGAAGACGCCCATGGCGTAGTTGAACCACGGCACCACCTGCGCGCCCTTGGGGTCCGTGCGCACCGCGGCCGGGAAAACCAGCAGGTTGCGCGAGAAGATGAAGCGCGGCGCGCCGTCAAAGTAGGCCACGTGCATGCCCGCCGGGGTATAGTCCCCGCGCCCGGGGTCCGCCGGCAGGAAGAAATCCTCCTCCGGCGGCGCGTAAGCCCGCCCGATCTGGGTAAAGCTCGCCTTGCCGCGCCGCTCCTGGCGGCCAAAGGGCAGGGTGGCCATCTCAAAGGGATATTCGTCCTGAAGCAGGGCCAGCGCGGTCATGCCGCGCCACTGGCGCACCGCGTCCTCCATGCCCATGTTCAGCGCCGCCTGGAAGGAATAGTAGTGGGAGTAGATCTCCGGGAAGGAGGAGGCCACCAGCTCCTCGCCCGCTTTCATGCGCTTGGCGATCTTATCGCACAGGTTAAAGGGCGCGTGGCCGTCGGACCCGACGCGCTCCCAGCCCTTTTGGCTGAGCGAGGGCAGCGCCTCGCCCTCGTTGAGCTGGACGATCATGGATTCCAGCATCGTGCTCTTCCCCCCTTCTAGTCCACGCGGCAGGCGCTCAGCAGGCTGGAGAGGAAGACCTCAAAGCCCTTCCTGCCGCTCATGCTGTCGCAGGTCTGCGCCACCACGCTGGAATTGACGTTTTCAAACGAGTACGCGCCGGGCAGGCCGCAGATCAGGCGCGTCACATCCTCCTGGGAGACGTCCCCGTTTAGGGGCGCCAAGCCGTCGTAGCGCCCGTCGGGCAGCTCCATGTAGTATTTGTAGAGGCGGGCCAGCAGCGCGCCGTCCACAAGCTCGCTGCTGGGCACGCATACGCGCCGGTCCTCCCCGCCCTCAATGTTGACCACATACCCCGCCCCGGGGTCGGACTTGACCATCTTGGGCGGCAGGGTGAGGAGCACCTCCGTGACCCAGCGCACAAGCTCGGTAAAGTACTTGCCCGCGCAGCGGAAGCAGCCCACCGCCTCCTCGCGCTCCTCGTCCGCCTTGACCCGCCTAAAATACCGCTTGGTCACGGCGTCCTGCGTGCGAAAGATGCTCTGCCTGCCCGATAGGTCCTTGACCATGGGATAGCCGTAGGCGGCCGCCAGCACAAACGCCGTGCGCAGCAGGCGCGCAAAGCCATTGCGCGTGGACATATCCGGGAAGGCGTCCCAGGTCAGCAGCGTCTTGCCCTCGGCGTTGGTCCTGGCAAGGTCCAGGTTGAAGAGCCAGTGCCCGTCCTGCTCCTTATCGATATATCCGTCGGGGTTGGTGGTCAAAAAGTGCGAAACCGCCTGCGCGCCCAGGTAGTCCACCAGGTGCGCGGCGTTGTTCTGCTTGTCGCCACCGGTGCAGTAATCGTAGACCACCTTGTCCTGGCACCCCACCAAATACACGGCGTTGAAGACCTTGTCCTGCCCATAGGCCACGTTCTCCTTGGCGTAGTATTCCAGCGCGGCCTTTGCCTTGGGCTCAAACTGCGTATAGTCAATCACGCCGTCGCCCTTGGTGGTGGCAAAATAGGGCAGCAGCAGCACCGCGCCGATGACCGCGCCCCCGCCCACCACGCGCCGCGCGTCGGGGTTGGGGTTTTCGTCGGTCAACTGCCGGATGTACTTGGCGATGGAGGGCATGGCCGAGGCGCCCGTTCCGCCGAAGATGGACCCCGCCAGCAGGATGCGCGGGCGCATGCCCTTGGCGAGCTCCTGGCGGATCAGGTCAATGGCCTGGGTAAAGCTGTGCTCCATAGGCAGGTTGGGCAGCTCGGAGGCGAAGAAGTGCGCGCCCACGTTGGGGTGGCCGTAGAACCCCCGGCGGTAGCTCATTTCCAATTCATAATCCGTGTAGAGCGCCCGGGCAATTTCGCGCTCCTCCCCCATGCCGGTGGAGCGCAGGATGCCGCTCATGGCCTGCTCCTCCACGGCAGTGAGGCGGTAGAGTTCAAAATCCGTCTTAAACCCGATGCCCGCAGCCTCCTCGGTCTGGGCGTCGGTCATGTTGATGGACGCGCGCACGTCTCGGTAGGCCGAAACCAGGGCCTCCGCCCGCTTTAGGTTGCCGCCCGTCTGGTCCAGATCCACAATCACGGCGTGAATGGGCTCGCCCACATGGCTCAGAACGCCCGCCGCCGCCGCGTGCAGCGAGGCCTCCAGCATCTTAGAGCCAGACCCGCCGACATAGAAAACATAGCTGCCCATGACTTGCTCCCTCCTGACCTACCACTTTTTAAACAGCGAGCTGCGCATCCCCACGGGGGAAAACAACCAGAGCAAAAGGATAAAGGGGATGTTGAAGAGGAACAGGCCGTAATAGGCCAGCATGTCGTAGGGGTCCAGCACCATGGAGATCGCAAAGCCGAATACGCCGCTCAGGAGCGCAACCAGGAAGGTCATCAGCACGTGCAGCGCGAGGAACAGCGCAAACAGGCAGTTTTCCAGCCCCCTGCGGCTGGGCTTGCCCGCCTTCCAAAAGATCGCGTTCCACAGCGCGGCCATGAGCACCGAAAGGCCCACCGTCGTTCCGTATACCCCCGCCATCATCTGGAACCAAACCTCGCGCACCGCCTCGTCGGAGAGGTTTTCAACCCCCGCCACACCCATCCGCTGCAAAAACTCGTATGCAAAGGGCGTATCCACCTTGTTCCATCCCAGCTGTCCAAAGAGCAGCAGCGCCGTCACCGCGTAGAGCAGCACGATGAAAATGACGTGCTTCCAGTTGTTGTCCCTCGTCCTTGCCAAAGTCCCTCATCCTCTCCGTCGTCTCTATTCGCCCGCGAAATACCCCTGCTCGTCTACATAGAGGTCCATGTAGAACTCCGCCAGCCCGTGCGTGGGGGAGAGGGCGTTCTCCCCGGTGGTCTTCAGCACGTTGGAGGAGGCCACAAGCTGGTTCATGATGCGCTTTAAGTACAGCGTCTTGGACCCGTCAAAGGTCCCGGGGTCGGCAATCCAGCTCAGCTCCTCCGCAGCCGAAATGTCCCACGCTTCCACCCACGGCTCCATCTCCGTTGGGAACAGTTCCTTTGGGCACTGCACCGAAAGGTCCAATCGCAGGCGGTAAATGCCAATCTTTTCCGGCGCGTCCATCGTCACGCGGAAGGTGACGGGGCAAATCAGCGCCTCCCCCTCGCGCCGCGCCGCGCCGGCGGAGACAAAGGCCACCTCGCGCACCAGCGCCTGCGCCGCCTCGTCCGCAACAAACTCCCCCGCGAACTTGGACGACCCGATGGCCGCGGTGATGGGCAGGCCCTCGCCGGTGTCCTCGATCTCGCCCCGCACGCCGCGCCGGCCGGAGGCCACCTCCTTCAGCGCCGTGCGCTCCACCTGCGCCCGCCCCGTGTAGGTAAAGGTGGAAAAGTCCACCTCCTTATCCGAGAGGATTCGCACCGGCACGGTAAACTCGAAGGACAGCTCTTCCCTTTGCACTGGCGCGGGCGCCGCGGTCTGCCCGCGGCCCGTGGCGGCGGCGCGCGGCAGCGTGTACCTCAGGTCGCAAACCTGACCCGCTTCCAGCTTCCGCTGGTCCTTCTGCGTCTGCGCGGCGAGCGCCTCGCCCGCGGTAAAGCCGGTAATCTCCGCATAGCCCGCGGGCGCGCCCCAATTCCCCGTCTTCATCAGCTGCAATTGGGAGGCGTACATGTCGCCATCGGCAATCTCGCTATCCAGGCGGCTTTTGAGCGCCGCGGCAAAGCCGTTGACCTGGGCCTCCTCGCCGATGATCAGCAGGTAAAAGGGATGCTGCTTGTATTGGGAGAACCTGCGGCTTTCGTCCACGCCGTATGCGATGGTCAGGTCGCTCTCCCCAACGTCGTAAATCAACCCGGCGAACTCGCTTTGGATGCCCAGCACCGCCACGGTCTTGCCCGCGGAGAAAAACCGCTCGGTCATCAGGTTGCCGATCTTCTCCACCATGCCCTTTTCCTCGTAAAGATCGGTCACGATCACCGTCAGGTGCTCGGGGTCGGCCATGGTCAGCGCCGTGCGCAGCGGCGGCAGGGTCTGGCGGTCCCAACCAACGGCGGCGATGGTCTTGACCTTGTCGCTCACCGCGCGCATCACGCTGCCGTCGCCCGCGGAATAATTCTCAAAATAGGTTGTCTTGCCGTAGAACTCGCTCTGTTCGTAGGCGCGCACCTTGGCCCCCTGCGCAACCGGCGCAAAGGCATACAGCCCGCGGGTGAATTCCTCGATGGTCTGCCCGGTGCTTTCCAAGTGTTCGTCCATGCCGGCAATGCCCGCAAAGTCGTCCGGCAGCAGGGAGACCTCAAAGCGGTAGTAGTTCACGCTGGCGTTGATCCAGGTGTTGTAGGCCGTCTCCTCCACGCGCGGGAGCGCCTTGCGGTAGGTCGTGGCCAGATCTCCCGCCACAAAGCCCGCCATGGAGGGGGTGCCGTCCACCCAGATATCCACCTGCACCCGCTCGTTGGGATCGATGGCGCCGCCGCCTTCGCCGCCGCCCTCCAGGGTGGGCTGTTCGTAGGCCGGAACGCCGGAATAATCCTTGATGTGTACCTGGCTGGCCGCGGTTCCGCCGCGCCCGCGGCAGCCGGTTATCAGCACCGCCAGCGCCGCCAGTGCGCACAGCGCGATCCTCTTCCTCATTTGCTGTATCCTCCGCATCCTGTATGCTCTTTGTCCGTCCAGCTTCATTATAGACGCTTTGCCCTGTGCCCGCAACGGATAAATCCCCCGCCCAGGGCGTTGGGCGGCGGCACACAAGATAAACGCGCTATGCCGCTAAAATGTGCCCCTCGCATCGGGGTTTATTCCTCTAAAACCGCCATTTTGTCTCTCAGCATGCGGCTGTGCCGGCGGTGATGAACTATGCTTAAAGATCCTCGTCCGCGCGCATTGCGCAAGCGGCACAATCCCACCTACGCCCCTGTATCCTCTCGTCGCGGCGTAAGGTCTGCCCGGACCGCCTCTGCGGCCGCTGCGACGGGGCCCCGCTCTATCTCCGTCCGTGGAGCATACCGCCCCTCTCAAGCGCAACGGGGCTCGTGCGATCCTCTGCCGCACGAGCCCCGTCTCCTCTTTGGGGAAGTAAAGAAGGGGCCGCAGCCCCTTCTTTGATCATCCAGCGGCCGCAGGCCGCAACCGCTTTCCGAACGGAAGCCCGCTCCTGGCGGGCCGCCGTTCCCCCTCCCCAGGATGGCAAGGAAGGGGCCGCGGCCCCTTCCTTCTTTTATTTCCATGCGGCGGCAACCCGCTTCCTTTTTTCGAACGG
>CAOKIU010000068.1 GCA_948468595.1 uncultured Christensenella sp. | reverse complement strand
CTGGTCTCGCCCTTCAACGTCTACCTCATTCGCAACTACTTCATGGGTCTGCCCGAGGAGCTGCGCGAATCGGGGATGGTGGACGGTGCGGGCCAGCTGCGCATCTTCTTTCAGATCATGCTGCCGCTGGCAACGCCGGTGCTGGCGACGGTGGCGCTCTTTATCTCCATCGCCTACTGGAACGACTGGTTCAATTCCCTCATGCTCAACGACAACCCGAACTATTTCTCGCTTCAGTTGGTGCTCAAATCCATCATATCCCAAATTCAGTTTATGACCACCAACTCCGCCGCGGCGGGGTATCAGGACATCCTGAACAACATGCCTTCCGAGACGGTGAAGCTGGCCACGGCCGTGGCGACGGTGGGCCCCATCATCATCGTCTACCCCTTCATTCAAAAGTACTTTGTCAAGGGCATCACCGTGGGTGCGGTGAAGGGCTAAGTTCCCCAGGCGGCGCTGCCGCTGTGACATAGACTAAAGGAGGAGAAAACCATGCGTACCATGAAAAAGGTCCTTGCATTTGTGCTGGCGCTTGTGATGGTGCTGGCGCTGTGCGCCTGCGCCAAGGCTCCGGCGGCGGAACCCGGCAAGACCGATCCCGGCAAGACTGACCCCGGCGCGTCCTCGTCCGGCTCGGACGGGTTGCCGCGCGTCACCCTGCGCTTCTACCTGGCTGGTCCCGACTATTCCGCTCGGGAGCGCGTATGGAAAAACGTCTCGGAAGTGTGCGGCGACCGCCTCAACGCGGATTTTGACGTGGTGTTCATCCCCTGGGGCGATGAATACCCCCAGAAGCTGCAATTGGCGATCTCGTCGGGCGATAACTTCGACATGTGCTTTGACGCCGACTGGTGGAGCTACAACACCCTGGTCAACAAGGGCGCATACCTGGATCTGAAGGATCTGGCGCCCACTTACATGCCCAATTACTACAAGCGCTTGGAGGAGACGGGCAACCTCTCCGCCTGCATGGTGGGCGACGGCATGTACTGCGTGCCGTGGGAAGCGCCCTACAACCCCCGTCCCTTCTTCACCTGGTGGGATAACCGCATCGATAACCCCGTTACCAGCATCACGGAGAAGGACATCTCCACCATGGAGGACATCGACGCCTTCTTGCAGGAGGCCAAGGCCCTCAACCCCAACGCCACGCACATCTTCGAGTGCTACGGCGATTATGACATCATGACCATGCTCCAGCCCAAGTACAACATGGCCAAATGGGACTTCCACTACCTCACGTTCGACCTTTCCAAGGACAAGGTGACCATTGTGCCCGAGGAACAGACCGAGATGTTTGAGGAAGTGGGCAAGTGGGCCAAGAAGTGGGTGGGAGACGGCGTGTATCCCATCGACATTGCCACCAACAACGCCGCGCACACGGCGCTTGGCGACAAGCACAACTACGCCGGCTATTCGATGTATGAGTACATCGCCTACAACGATCGGTGGAAGGACGAAAACTTCCATTACGCCCAGCTCTATCCCGAGGGCAAGTTCGTCAATAAGTCCCCGACCAACAACCTGCTGGCCATCAACAAGAACGCCGCCAACCCCGAGCGCGTGCTGATGTTCCTGGATCTGCTCTACACGGACGACGCCGTGTTTGACGCGGTGCTCTACGGCATCAAGGGCGATACCTATGACATCGACGCGGACGGCAACTACGTCTGGGCCGAGGAGGGCATGGACAACACCAATACCTCTTGGATGGAGTGGAACTCCCAGTGGGGCTTCTGGCGTCTGGAAAAGATGAAGCCCACTCCCGCGCGCTCTCAGGAGGCATGGGACCTGAACAACGAGTTCCTCAAGCAGGAGGGCAATGTCAACAACCCGCTGGCCGGTTTCGTGCCTGACACCACCAACATCAAAAACGAGGTCGCCGCGCGCGACGCGCTCTACAGCGAGCTGGGCTTCCTGATTGAGTACGGCCTGGTAGAGGATGTGGATGCGGCGATTGCGGAGTACCGGCAGAAGCAGATTGACGCCGGCGCGGACAAAATCGTGGAAGAAGTGCAAAAACAGGTTGACGCCTACCTCGGACAGTAATATCCTAAATGGGACGGAAAACGGGCTCGCTCCATCCGAGCGGGTCCGTTTTCTCCATTTAGGCGCCCCGCTCCCCTATGCCTTGAGGGGGCAAAGGGCGGTCATCGGCCGATATTTTGAATAGGATGGAGGAAAAACACTATGAAAATGGGACTTGGATTCTACCCCAACATCTACAACGACGACGCGCTCTCTTTCGCCAAGCAGATCGGCGTCAGCCACATCATGATCCACATTCCCAGCGCGGAGATGCTGCCCTCCGCCAAGGACGGCTACTGGTCCTACGAGGACTTGCGCGCGTTGGTCGAGCAGGTGGAGGGCCACGGCCTCAAGCTGGAAGCCCTGGAGAACTTCGAGCCGGCGCACTGGCACCACATCCTCACGGCGGGTCCCAGGCGGGAAGAGCAGATGGAGAACGTCATACGCACCATTCGCAACATGGGCAAGGCAGGCATTCCCGTGATGGGCTATAACTTCTCCCTGGCGGCGGTGGCGGGGCGCAAGATGCTGCCCTATGCCCGCGGCGGCGCCATCTCTCCCGTCTACGACAAGGCGGCGGATGAAAACTTTGATAAGCCCTTGCCCAACGGATTTGTCTGGGGCCGCCAGGTGGAGGAGGCCGAGGGCGACATGGGCGATGTATCCCTGGAGGAGATGTGGGATCGCTACGATTGGTTCATGGACCGCATCCTGCCCGTGGCCGAGGAGGCGGGCGTGAAGATGGCCATCCACCCCGACGATCCGCCCGTGCCCGTGATGCGGCGCGTCAACCGGCTGATGGTGAGCGTGGACCGCTACGACGAGAACTTCCGCCGGCATCCCTCGGAGAACAACATGGTGGAGTTCTGCCAGGGCACGTTCACCGAGATGCCCTTTGGCCAGGACTATGTCTATGACGCCATCGACCACTTCACCAAGATGGACAAGATTGCCTATGTGCATTTCCGCAATGTGCGCGGCAAGCTGCCCCGCTACTACGAGGAATTCATCGATACCGGCGATGTGGACATGATACGCGCGCTGACCATCTACCGCGACAACGGCTTTAAGGGCATGATCATTCCCGATCATGTGCCCACCATGCCGGTCGCGCAGCCCTGGACAACGGGCGTGGCCTATACCATCGGCTATATGCGCGCGCTCTGCCGTGCGCTGAACATCGATTTGGAGGATTGATCTTTTCACCCGGGCGCGCGTCTGGTATACTCTTGAAGAAGACAGAAACGCGACGAAAAGGGGGAAGCGATCATGTTTGACGTGTTGGATGCCTCCATGCTGGGCATGAACCGGAGCGTGGAGGAGTTGGCGCCGCTGTGCGCCCAATATGGCGTGGCGGGCCTGAGCGCGCCGGCAGCGGTGCTGGACGACGGAGAGGCCGCGCTGAAGGCCGGCCGGGCGATGCGAGAGTACGGCCTTGAATGGGGCCTGATGCCCATGACGGCGGATTTTTACGCTTGGGACCTTGGGGACGAGGCGTTCGAGGCCGCCCTGCGCCGCCTGGAGCGGCGGGCCGAAACAGCGGAGAAGCTGGGCGTGCGCTATGCCTATAACCACGTCTGGCCTTCCAGCCCCAGGCCCTTTGATGAAAACTTTGACTGGCATGTCAACCGCGTGCGCAAGGTTGGCCGCGTCCTGCGCGAGCACGGCGTGCGTTACGGCCTGGAATTCCTCGGCCCCTGGGAGCTGGGGCGCTTGCAGCCCCATCCCTTTGTGCACACGCTGAACGGGGTGCTCGCCATTGCCGACGCGGCGGACGCCGGGGTGGGCGTCGCCTTTGACACCTTCCATTGGTATTGCGGCACCGACGGGGATCGGGACGACCTCCTCTACGCCGCGCAGCACGCGGATCGCGTGGTGGCGCTGCACCTCAACGACGCCGTGGCCGGCGTGCCCTTTGACCAGCAGCGCGACATGCAGCGCCGCCTGCCGATGGAGACCGGCCTCATCGACGCCGGAGAGGTCTGCGCGCGGTTCCGCGCGGGCGGCTTCACGGGTCCGCGCATGATCGAGCCCTTTGAACCGGGGCGCACGCTCTTTGCCGCCATGTCCGCCCAGGAGGCGGTGCGCAAGGTGGCCAGCCTCTTTGCCCGGGTTGACGGGGCCGCCGCAGAATAAGCGACGCCCTTTGCAGGCCGCCGAGCTCCGTGCCGGCGGCCTGTTCCTACGGGCGGGGGCGACGGCGTTTTGCCCCATAAAGGGGAGAACGCCCCAACCCCATGTAACAAAGGACCGGCGCAGCTGCGCCGGTCCTTCTTCAGCGCTGCGGCTCATAGCCGGCTGCCACATAGGAATAGCCCGCTTGAATGCGCTCATTTTTGTCGTCGTATGCATAGATGTAGTATTCCGTTCCGAGATTCCCGTCTCGCCATGCGTCGATGAGCTGGCGTTTGTCCCAATCCACCTCAAACGCCAGGGAGGAGTAAAAGGCGAAGCGGAACCGTTCATCGGCCTGGTCCCATACGAACCAGCACACGGGGCCGTTGTAGGTGGAGCCGCACAGTATTCCCAGGTCCGCCGCACCGTCGAAGTTGACGTCCTGAATAGTAGGGCCTGAGAGGCTGTTTAAGAACCCTTCAAATAAGTAGTCCTCATCCAATACCACATCGTCCGGCGTAAGGGTCTGTAGGATGTTGCCTCCCTCGAGAATTTGCAGTTGGTCATCCTCGCCGTCCCAATTCAGCGTCAGCTTGCGATTGCCGGATGCGATGATCTCCTGATCCAACCCCACCGCGCTGCCGGGGCCATCGCCGCTCTGATTTTCCAACAAGTGGGTGGCGGTAACGGTGGGAGAAGGACGGATCACCTCTGTTGGCGCGGACACCCCTCCGGTTTTCAATTGCGATGCGCTCGTGCCCGCAACCAGCGCGCAACCAACCATGGTCAACGTCAACAACAGCATCAGTGTGGTTTCAGCGGCTCCTTTTTTGTGGTATTGCACAATGGATACCAACCTTTCTTTTAACTGCTCCTTTTCCTCGCACAGGGTGATGGTCAGCAGATTGAACTTGGTGGTGGGCGTAGCCGCCATATCCAACAGGGTTTGACCATAGTGCCGCCGCCCTTCTTCGTCCAGGCCGCGGATCACCGCTTCGTCGCAGGACAGCTCGCAGGCCGTGCGGATCTCTCGCCGCACCAAGAGCATCATGGGGTTGAACCAATGCAGGCTGGTTGCCACGACGGCAAACCATTTGTACAACAGGTCATGCCGCCGGGCATGCGTCAGCTCGTGAGACAGAATGTCCTTCAGCCGTTCCCTGCCCTCCGTTCCCACGGGAAGGAGGATGACGGGATGAATCACCCCCAACTGCATGGGCGTGTTCACAAGCGGACACTCCGCCAGATCCGGCGGATTGACCGGAGACAGTTCGCGCAGAACCGCCAGAGCCTGGGGAGAAGGCGACCGGAAACGGCTCTTCACGCGCCTAAAAAAGTGCAGATAGCTCCAGATGTACCATCCCAGATGCATGAGCGCGCCCAATCCCCACAGGGCCGTGAGCAAGGCGCTCCAGTTCAGCGCTCCTGCCAAACCCGTAGCCCCTGGCGTTGCGGGAGCTTGGGCCGGCGTTGCCTGGGGGAGGGAGGGCGCCGCGCCCAAAGCCCCGCTCTCCGCCAGCGCCGGAGAAGCAGGCGAATTTGGCTGCGATAAAGCCGCCGAGGGATGGGGGAGATCGAAACCAGAGGGGAGCGGGACGGTGATGCCCAGGGGGACGCACAGCCGCAGCAATACCAGCAGCCACAGGTAGTAGAATGCCGCGCGATGGACCCACCTTCGCAAAAAGTAACGCGGCAGGATCAGCAGCACTGCCAGCATCGATCCCCAGAAACTAAGGCGCAGAAGGGTTGCTAAGAAGTTCGCCAATTTATTTTTTCTCCTTCCACAGTTTCTGAAACAGCGCTTGCAGCTCGTCCACATCCTGGGGCCGCAGCTGATCGTGCTCCACCAGGGCGGTCACCATGGCCTTGGCGCTCCCCGCGTAGAGCTTGTCAATGAGCCGCTGGGTGCGGCAGCGGCCAAACTCACTTTGATCCACCAGCGGGCGGTAGTGGAATACCTCTCGCTTCTCTTGCGTTACAGCCCCTTTTTGGCACAGGCGGCGCAGCAGCGTCTTGGTGGTTTCGCCGTTGCGGTTTCCCAGGGCAGACTTGATTTGGTTCAGCGTCATGGGCTCCTCAGACGCCCACAACACCTGCATGACCTCCAATTCCGCATCGGTGATTCTTTCCTCAGGGATAGACAAGGTGCATCCCCTCCTTTTTCCTAAAGGTTACAACTGTAACCTGATTCTGTCAAATTAAAAAGTGGTTATGAGTCTTTAGAAGGGATTGCCGCTTTTTAAGAGGCGTTTCGGGATCAACGCGATAAAAAAGAGGGACCCGCTTAAATAAGCGGGTCCCTCTCTGGGCGGACTTGGCGCGCGATAGGGTCAGCCCTTACGCGCGATCGCATCCGCAGTTTTTACAGCACTTGACCGCGACGCCGGCATTGCCGCACGCGACCTCGTGGCCGCGCACCGCCACCTTGCCGCCGAGGATGACGTAGTCGATGCCGTCGGGCGGCGCGTCGGGCTCGCCCTCGTCGACATAGGCGGCGTTGTCGCGGATCGTCGCGGGGTCAAATACCGCGATATCCGCATCCGCCCCCACGCGCATGCGGCCCTTGCGCGAAAAGCCCATGACCTGCGCCGGCAGCAGCGTGGCGCGGTACACCGCTTCGCACAGGTCGAGGTTGCCCTCCTGCCGCACCATGCGGAAGAAGGCGGCGAAGGTGCCGGCAATCTGCGGATGTCCCTCGTGGGGATTGTAGGGCGCGGTATCGGAGGAGGGCATGATGTAATCGCGCGTGAAAGCCGGCGCGATGGATGCCTCCGCCCCTGTTTTGCAGATGACGGTTTCGTTGGGGTGGATGGTGCGCATGGTGCGGTATAATTCGTCGTTCAAGCGTTTGCCCGTGTATTCCCCCGTGGCCACGAGCAGGTTGGGCAGGATGTTCTCATGCGCGTAGATGTAGCTTTCTCGGAAACACTCCGAGCCGATGGAGGTCGCCCAGTCCACATACAGGCCGCTGTCCGCCCAGACGTCCAGCCCCTGTGCGCGCGCCTCGTCCAGCATCTCCAGCGCTTCGCGCATCACACACTCGCCGTATTGGTAGACCAGGTGGCTCACCAGCACGCGCGCGCCCGTGACGCGGGAGATCTCGATGGCCTCGTGAAGGGAGTTGAGGTCGTAATCGTCCTGCATGCGGGTATCCACGGCCACCACGCGGCCGAATTCCTTGGCCACGCGGGCCAGAGCAAAGACCTCCTCCATGGATGTGCCGGGCGTATAGCCCATGCCAAAGGACAGGCCCGCCGCGCCCTGCGAGAGGCCGTGCCGCGCCAGGCAGCACATATGGCTGATCTGCTCGGGGGTTGCGGGCACATAGATGTTGCAGGCGCCCACCATCTTGCGCAGCGTGGACCCGCCGATGAGCTCCGCCTGATTGAGGGGATACCCGCGGTCGAGGGCGTCGAAGAACTGGGCGACGTTCTGTACGGACAAGCCGCAGTTGCCGCTGACCAGGGTGGTGACGCCCTGCAAAAGCGAGAGGCGGGCGCAGGCCTCATGGTCAGGGTAGGTGGTCACGTTATCCACGTGACCGTGTACATCAATAAACCCGGGGCAAACGACGTGCCCGGCGGCGTCAAGCTCGGTGTCTGCATGGAGAGGGGTATCGGAAATCTCCGCGATGCGGCCGTCCTTTACGCCCACCGAGGCCAAGCGGGCCAGGCGCGTCGCAGGATCGACGACCAGCCCGTTGTTGATGCAAAGCGTATACATAGGGCAAACTCCTTGTTCTTGTCGGGTTAAACGAACGAGGGAAAGGGGAAAGGCCGGTTAAGCCTTTCGCCCCTCCCCACAAAAAGCGCTTCGGGTTTCGCTTAGGACTGCTTGAAGGTGTTCCAGATCTCGTTCATCTGCTCGGTCGCCTCGGCGGAGATGTCCTCCATGAACTCGATTTCGCCCAGGACGTCGGCGGGGATGTTGACCGCCTTGTTATCCAGGAATTCCTGGGGCAGGTACTGCGTGGCGGCGGCGTTGCAGTTGATGTACTGCGTAAAGACCGAGGCCTTGGCGCTGATCTGCGGGTCGCACATGAAGTTCATGAAGGAGAGCGCGGCTTCCTCGTGCGGCGCGTTCTTGGGCATGAACAGGGAGTCGATGCCAAAGCCCATGCCCTCTTCCGGATAGCAGACGGCAAAATCCGGCCGCTCCGTCAGCACGGCGGAGACCTGCGAGGTGAAGACATAGCCGATGGTGCACTCGCCGGAGATGAGCTTTTCGTGCGGCGTGTCGCCATCCAGCGCGCGGATGTTGGGCTTGAGCTGGAGCAGCTTTTCACCGGCCTGGGCAATGACATCGGGGTCCTCGGTGTTGAGGGAATAGCCCATGGATTTCATCGTCATGCCGATGATGTTGCGCATGTGGTCCATCACCACCAGCTGATCCTTCAGGCTCTCGTCCCACAGGCTGTTGTAGCCGGTGATTTCGCAGGTGACCTTGGAGGGGTCGTAGACGATCAGCGGCGTGCCCGCCACGTAAGGGATGGTGTACTTGCCCTCGGGATCGTAGTATTGGTTGAGGTATTCGGCGTTGAGGTTGCTGTAGTTGGGCACCTTGGACTTGTCAATTTCCTTGAGCAGTCCCTCGGAGCGGGCGATGTTGATGATGTAGTCAGAGGCGATGATAATATCGTAGTCTCCGCCTTCCACGGCCTCGAGTTTGGCGAGCATCTCCTCTTCGGAATTGAAGTAGTTGTAGTTGATGGCAATGCCGGTTTCCTCGGTGAACTGTGCCAGAAGATCGGGGTCGATGTAATCGGCCCAGGAGAAGATGACCAGCTCCTTTTTGGGAGCGGGCGAGCAGCCGACAACGCAGAGCGCCGCGAGCGCCACCACCATTAGCAGGCTGAAGGCACGGATCAGGGTCTTTTTCATCTCTTTGATTCTTCCTCCCACATGAAAAATAGTTTATAATACGCCGATTTTACGGCGGTATTACCGCGCTTTCTTGCGAAGAGAGCCCAGCAGGTAGAATAGCCCGATGGCGCCGAAGACCACCGCCAGCATGATGGTGCACAGCGCGTTGACCTCGGGCGTGACGCCCATTTTGAGCATGGAATACACCTGCAAGGGAAGGGTGTTGGACGTGGTGCCCGTCACAAAGAAGGAGATCACCACATCGTCCATGGACATGGCGAAGGAGAGCAGCGCGCCGGATACGATGGCCGGCGTAATCAAAGGCAGCGTCACGTCGTAAAAGGCGCGGGTCTGACTGGCGCCCAAATCGCGCGCAGCCTCGACATAGGCCGGGTCCAGGCCCGTTAAGCGGCTTTGCACGTTGATGAAGATGTAGGGCACGCAAAAGGTGGTGTGCGCGATGATGAGGGTGATCATGCCAAAGGGTATGCGCGCGATGGAGAAGAATGACAGGTAGGCCATGCCCAGAATGATCTCCGGCAGCATCATGGGGATCATGGAGACGTTCTCCAGCAGGTTTTGCGTGCGGAAGCGGGACTTGGCCATGCCCACAGCGCCCGCGGTGCCGATTAAGATCGACAGCGCGCAGGAGGAGACGGCCAGAAACAGCGAATTCTTCAGCGAGCGCAGGATCTGCGCGTTTTTGAACAGCTTTTCATACCATTCCAGGGAGAAGCCCGCCCAGTTGCCGTACTTGGAGGCGTTGAAGGAGTAAATCACCACCACGAAGATGGGCAGGTAGTTAAACAGCAGTACCAGAAACACGAACAGCTTGGAAGCCCATTTGTTCTTTTTCACATCAGCCCACCCAGGTTTTTAGACCCCGTCACCTTCTTATAGAGGAAGATGAACGCCGTGGTAAACAGCAGCATGGCGATGGAGAGCGCCGCGCCCATGGGCCAGTTGCGCGCCTGCATCAATTCGTTTTTGATCAGATTGCCCAGCAACAGCGTCTTGGCCCCGCCCAGCAGGTCGGAGATGAAGAACAGCCCCATCGACGGCACGAACACCAGCACGCAGCCCGCCACGATGCCCGGCACCGTCAGCGGCACCGTCACCGTTAAAAACGCCTTTGCCGGGGAGGCGCCCAGGTCGCGCGCCGCCTCGACCACCGGCCAATCGAGCTTTTCCACCGAATTGTAGATGGAAGTGATCATAAAGGGCAGCAGCGCATAGACCATGCCCAGCATCATCGCCCCGTTGTTGTAGAGGAACTTGACGGGTTCTTCAATCAACCCCATGCCCTGCAGCGCCATGTTCACCGCGCCGTTGGCCTTGAGCAGGATGATCCAGCCGTTGAGCCGCAAAAGGGAGTTGATCCAGAAAGGCGCCATGAGCAATAGCACGATGAAGGCGCGCACCCGGGGGGAGAACTTCGCCGTAAAGTAGGCGAAGGGGTAGCCAATCAAGAGGGTGAGCGCCGTGGTCAAAATCGCCACCAGGAAGGAATCTAGAAAGACCTTGGCGTAGACCGGGCTGAGCAGGTTTTGATAGTTCTCCAGCGTAAATTGATCGGTAATGCCCCATACGTCGCCCTTTTTGAGGAAGGTGATCGCCACGACGTATACCAAGGGCAGCGCCACGAACAGCACTGTCCAAACATAGAGCAGCCACACCGTGGGGGAGATGTGCCGCGCATTCTTCTCCTTGCGCGCCCGCATCAACCCCGCCCCCTTTCCACCACCGCCGCCGCGTCCGGGTCCCAGAAGACCTCAACCGTGCAGCCGGCGGGATAGAGCGAGACGGGATTGGCCCCGGTGATGAGCAGTTCCTGACCGGTTTTTAGGGTGATGGTGGTGCGCAGCACGCCGCCGATATAGCTGTGCAGCTTGATCGTGCCCGTGAGGTGGAAGCCGTAGCCCGCCTCCTTGGCATAGTCAATGCGCTCGGCGCGCACCGACAGCGCCAGCCGCTCGCCCTGGGTGTATTCCCCCTTGACCATGACCGTGTTGCCCGGGCAGATCTCCACGACCGAGCGGTCCTTGCCGCTCTGGATCACATCGCCCTCAAGGATGTTGCTCTGGCCGATGAACTGCGCCGCAAAGCGCGTGGTGGGGCGCTCGTAGATCTCCTCCGGGGAGCCGATCTGCTCAAAGCGCCCGCCATTCATCACGGCGATCAGATCGGACATGTTGAGCGCCTCTTCTTGGTCGTGGGTGATATAGATGAAGGTGATGCCCAGCTTTTGCTGAAGCGCCTTGAGCTCTACCTGCATCTGGCGGCGCAGCTGAAGATCCAGCGCGCCCAGCGGCTCATCCAGCAGCAGCAGCTGAGGATCGCAGGCCAGGGCGCGGGCGATGGCCACGCGCTGGCGCTGACCGCCGGAGAGCTGGGCGGGCATCCGCTTGCCAAAGCCCTCTAGCTGCACCACGGACAGCAGCTCCTCCACGCGCTTAGCGCTCTCGTCCTTTTTGACGCGGCGCAGGTTCATGCTATAGGCGATGTTCTTTTGCACGTTCATATGCGGAAAGAGTGCATAATTCTGAAATACCGTGTTCACGGCCCGCTTTTCGGGCGGAAGGCGCGTCACGTCCGCGCCGGAGAGGATCACCCGGCCGCTATCCGGCGATTCCAGCCCGGCGATGATGCGCAGCGTGGTGGTCTTTCCACAGCCGGACGGGCCAAGGAGCGTGACGAACTGTCCCGGCAGCACGTCGAGCGTGATGCCATCCAGCACTTTTGTTCCGTCAAAGGTCTTGTGTATGTTTTCCAGCGTCAGGATGGGCTGAGCCATGTGCGTTGTTCCCCTCCCCATGAATAAGTTATGTATAGTATGAAATATATCCGCGAAAAATCAAGTTAAAGTTTCGCATAGCGGCGCTTTGTAAGCGCGCATCAAGCGACTACAAATTCCGCGCCTCCTGATATCCGACTAAAAATGTAGGAATACGCATCATGGATATTATAGCAGAAACCGCCGGTAATGCAAGAAGTTTTTTTGCCCCTTCGCGGAGGCGCCGCGATCGCATCATTTTCTTTGACAGGAATGCGCGAA
>CAOKIU010000067.1 GCA_948468595.1 uncultured Christensenella sp. | reverse complement strand
ATGACGAGCACGGCTGGGACGACAACGGCGTGTTCAACTTCGAGGGCGGCTGCTATGCCAAGGTCATCAACCTGGACAAGGATTCCGAGCCCGACATCTACAACGCCATCAAGCGCAACGCCCTGCTGGAGAACGTCACCGTGGACGCCGAGGGCAAGATCGACTTCGCCGACAAGTCCGTCACCGAGAACACCCGGGTGTCCTATCCCATCGAGCACATTGAGAAGATCGTGAAGAACGTGCATCCCACGTCCTCCGGCCCGGACGCCAAGAACGTGATCTTCCTGTCCGCCGACGCCTTCGGCGTGCTCCCCCCGGTGTCCATCCTCACCCCGGAGCAGACCCAGTACTACTTCCTGTCCGGCTTCACCTCCAAGCTGGCGGGCACCGAGCGGGGCATCACCGAGCCCACCCCCACCTTCTCCGCCTGCTTCGGCCAGGCCTTCCTGGAGCTGCACCCCACCAAGTACGGTGAGGAGCTGGTGAAGAAGATGCAGAAGAGCGGCGCCAAGGCCTATCTGGTCAACACCGGCTGGAACGGCACCGGCAAGCGCATCTCCATCAAGGATACCCGCGGCATCATCGACGCGATCCTCAATGGCGATATCCTCAACGCTCCCACCAAGAAGATCCCCTACTTCAATTTCGAAGTGCCCACCGAGCTGCCTGGCGTTGATTCCGGCATTCTGGATCCCCGCGATACCTACGCGGATGCTTCCGAATGGGAAGTCAAGGCCAAGGATCTGGCCTCCCGCTTCATCAAGAACTTCGCCAAGTACGAGGGCAATGAAGTTGGCAAGGCGCTGGTCGAGGCTGGCCCCAAGCTGTAATTTCTCGTCAATCTAGCCATTAGCTTCTTCCCCCACATTCCGCTAGTGAATGTGGGGGAATTTCTTTGTTTTCCTTCCTGTCGCAGAATTGTGTAAGTCGTTGCCTTGGCAAGACGACTCATCTCTTGCAAAATGCAGAAAAATCCGCGCACGGTTGCACCGCACGCGAATTTTAAGGTCATCTTCTGATTCTTGACTAAACCTCTTTTGCTGTGAGAACGCCCACTGGCATTTCCACAAACGCCGCCACGCTCTCCCCTTCCTCCAGTTCCGCCGCGCCCACGGCCACACGGAGCGCGTCGCTGAGGGTGTCGATGATCTGGACGGCGGGTTGGCTTTCAAATACCTTTTCATAGTTCTCGCGCGGGATGAGCACGCGCTGAGCGCCGCCGCTGAGCGCTGCATCCACCTTGGCCGGCACGCCGCCGACGGGAAGCACTTCGCCGCCGATGCCGATCTCCCCGGTGATGGCCACGCAGCCGTCCACCGGGCGCCCCGTCATGGCGGAAAACACGGCAACCGCCATGGCCACGCCGGCAGAAGGACCGTCCACGGGCATGCCGCCCGGGAAGTCGATGTGCACATCAAAGGCGTCCACATCCAGACCCTTGGCGCGCAATGCCGTGCGCACGTTTTCCACCGCGCCCGAAGCCGTGGACCGCCGCGTCATCTTGCGCGAGCCTGCGTCGAGCTGTTCCTGCTCAATGATGCCGGTGGCCTGCCACACGCCTTTACCGGACTTTGCGGGGAAGGCGACCGCTTCGATGGCCAGCACCGCGCCGCTGTTCGCGCCAAAGACCGCCAGGCCATTCACCCGGCCGACATTGCGGCCCCCGCAAACGCGGCGCTCCATGCGCGGCGCATAGCTGCCGGTGCGCAAAACGTATTGAATGTCCGCAATGGTGATCTGTTCGCGGTGCTCGTTGCGCGCAAGGCCCGCGCCCACCTGCACCAAGTTGGCGGCGTCTCTGCCGCCCGGCGAATAACGGCCGATGAGGCGATCGCATCCCTCTTCCAGCGTATAGCCCGCCCGGCTGGCTGCGTTGCGCGCGATGAGCGCCGTCTCCTCCGCGTTCAAGGGGCGGAAATTGATTTCCATGCAGCGCGAGCGCAAGGCAGGCGGCATTTCCTCCGGCCGGCGCGTGGTGGCAGCCACCAGACGGAAATCCGCGGGCAATCCATTTTTGAAGATGTCGTGAATGTGACGTGGTATATTCTTATCGCTCTCGGAGTAATAGGCGGAATCCAGCATGACCTTGCGATCCTCCAGCACCTTGAGCAGCTTGTTCATCTGCATGGGGTGCAGTTCGCCGATCTCATCCAGAAACAGCACGCCCCCGTGCGCGCGCGTCACCGCGCCGGGCTTTGGCTGCGGCACGCCGGACATACCCAACGGCCCCGCGCCCTGATATATGGGGTCATGAACGCTTCCAATCAGCGGGTCGGCAATCGCGCGTTCGTCAAATCGCACGCAGGTCGCGTCCATTTCGATGAAGGGCGCATCCTTTTTAAACGCGGAATCCGATTGCTGCTTGGCGTACTCCAGTACCAATCGCGCCGCGCAGGTCTTGCCGATGCCCGGCGGGCCATAGATGATGACATGCTGCGGATTGGGACCGCAAAGAATGGCGCAAAGAGCCGCAATGCCCTCTTCCTGGCCAATGATGTCGGAAAACCGCTTAGGCCGCACTTGTTCGCCCAGCGGCATATTCAGGTGTACTTCGCGCATCTTGCGCAGTTTATCCATTTCGCGCACGGATTCGGGCGTGGAATTGCCCGCCCCGCGCTTTTCCCGGCGCATAGCGCGCAGAAAATACAGCCCCACCACAATGCTGACGACCAGCTGGATGAGAATGATCGCAACGTACATGTCTTTTCCCTCCAATCCTGTGCGTCTATTGTGCTTCCAAAGCAACGCATCTATACCGTGGGAAAAGAAATTGTATAAATCATCCTGCACAGAAGCGCGACAAGGGCCGCCGACCCTTATGGATCCGGCAGCCCCTATAGATTCTGAGTTTGTGGAACTTAGGCCAGCTCTCCCCCGCCCGTCCGCTTTTTGCGGGGCTTGGAGATCTTGGCGGCAATGCGCGCCTGCTTGGGCACGTCGGAGACGAGCACAGTGGGCAGGGCGAGCTTTTTCGCCGCTTCCAGCGTCACCACGCATTGGCCCACATCGTCGCGCGAAGGCAGCTCGTACATGATTTCCTGTAGGATGTCCTCAATGACCGAGCGCAGGCCGCGCGCGCCGCTCTTGCGCTCAATGGCGGTCTTGGCGATGTAGCGCAGGGCCTCCTCCTCAAAGGAGAGCTCCACGCCGTCCATCTCAAAGAGGCGGCCATACTGCTTGCAAAGCGCGTTGCGCGGCTGCGTGAGGATTGAGATCAGCGCCTCCTCATCGAGCTGCTGCAACGTCACCACCACCGGCAGGCGGCCGACGAATTCGGGAATCAGGCCGAACTTGAGCAAGTCCTCGGGCTGAATCTTCTCGAAAATCTCCGTCAGATTGCGCTCCTGATGGCTGCGGATATCCGCGCCAAAGCCCAGGGTCTTTTTGCCGATGCGGTTTTCGATGATCTTCTCGATGCCGTCGAACGCGCCCCCGCAAATGAAGAGGATGTTGGTCGTATCGATCTGAATGAACTCCTGGTGAGGGTGCTTGCGGCCGCCCTGCGGGGGTACGGAGGCCACCGTGCCCTCCAGGATCTTGAGCAGCGCCTGCTGCACGCCCTCGCCCGAAACATCGCGGGTGATGGACGGATTTTCCGACTTGCGGGAAATTTTATCGATCTCATCGATGTAGATGATGCCCTTTTCCGCGCGCTCCACATCGTAATCGGCGTTTTGAATGAGCTTTAAGAGGATGTTCTCCACGTCCTCGCCCACATAGCCCGCCTCCGTCAGCGCCGTAGCGTCGCCAATGGCAAAGGGCACGTTGAGGATCTTGGCCAAGGTCTGGGCCAGAAAGGTCTTGCCGCAGCCCGTGGGGCCAAGCATCAGAATGTTGGATTTTTGCAGCTCCACATCCGATGCCTCCACGCCGATGCGCTTATAGTGATTGTACACCGCAACCGATAGCGCGCGCTTGGCGCTCTCCTGGCCGATGATGTACTCGTCGAGCTTTTCCTTGATCTGCGCAGGGCGCAGGAGCTGCTCAGAGGTAGAAGGCTCCACCTCGGCAAGGTCCTCATCCAGGATGTCGCAGCACAGGTCCACGCATTCATTGCAGATGAACACGCCAGGTCCCGCGACGAGCCGGCGCACTTGCTCAGAGGTCTTGCCACAGAACGAGCACTTCGGTTCCTTGATCTTACCATCGTATTTGGTCATGCTTTTACCTCAAATAAAATTATCGACGGGGCGCGACGATCTCGTCCACGATGCCGTATTCCAGCGCCTCTTCCGCCGAAAGGAAGTGATCGCGCTCGGTATCCTGCTCCACCTTCTCCAGCGGCTGGCCGGTGCGCTGCGCCAGGATGGTGTTGAGCTTTTTCTTGATCTTCAGGATATACTCGGCGTGAATGGCGATATCGGTCGCCTGCCCCTGCGCGCCGCCCAAAGGCTGATGGATCATCACCTCTGCATTGGGCAGGATGCGCCGCATTCCCTTGGCGCCAGCCGTCAGCAAGAACGCGCCCATGGACGCGGCCAGACCCACGCACAAGGTGGAAACCGGGCAGCGCAGGTACTGCATGGTGTCATAGATCGCCATGCCGGCCGTCACCGACCCGCCCGGACTGTTGATATAGAGGTTGATCTCCTTATCAGGGTCCTCCATTTCCAGGAAGAGCATCTGCGCCACGACCAGATTTGCCGTGTAATCGTCGATTTCCCCGGAAAGAAAAATAATGCGGTCTTTGAGAAGCCGGGAATAGATGTCGTATGAACGCTCGCCACGATTGGTCTGCTCCACGACAACAGGTACTAAGCTCATGGATTTCCCTCCTTTTTTCGGTCCATGGTATAATGTACACGCAATGCCCCGAACAAGTCAAGTGCTCGGGGCATATCGCTTTTGACGCTTTTATTTATTCCGCTTCCACGGAATTGGCGACGATGAGGTCAATCGTCTTCTGGGTCTTGACCATCTCGGCGAAATACTCCATATCGGACTCGGACAGCGTCTTCTTGATGTCCTCCGCGGACTTCTCCGCAGAATCGGCGTACTTGGCAATCTCCGCGTCCACTTCCTCGCTGGTGGCGTCAATGCCCTCCGCCTTGCGGATAGCGTCCAGCACCACCTCGGCCAGCACCTGCTTTTTCGCTGCCTCGGCATAACCCTGGCGCATCTGCTCCATGGTCTGGCCGGTGTACTTGAGGAAGTCCTCGATCTTGAGGCCCTGATAGCTCATGCGCATGGCCATTTCGTTGACGCGCTGGTCGATCTGGCGCTCCACCATGGGCTGCGGGATGTCCACGGTCGCGTTCTGGCAGACCGCTTCGATCAGCTTGTCGGTGCGCTCATTTTCCGCCGCGGTCTTGGCCTGATCGTTGAGCTTTTTCTCCACGTCGGCGCGATACTCCTCCAGAGTGTCGAACTCGGAGACATCCTTGGCAAACTCATCGTTGATCTCCGGCTTTTCCTTGCAAGAGAGCGAATTGAGCTTGACGTGGAACACCGCGTCCTTGCCCGCCAGCTCGGTTGCGCGGTAATCCTCGGGGAACTTTACGTTCAGATCGCGCTCCTCCCCTATATTCATACCCACAATCTGCTCTTCGAAACCGGGAATAAACATTCCGCTTCCCAATTCCAGGGGCATATTCTCCGACGTTCCGCCCTCAAAGGGCACGCCGTCCACCGATCCCGCGTAGTTGATGTTGGCAGTATCTCCCATCTGCGCGGCGCGACCCTCCACATCCACCATGCGGGAGACGCGCTCGGCGGCACGGTCGATCTCCTGATCGATCTGCTCGGCGGTCACTTCCCACTTGGCCGCAGGCGCAGCCACGCCCTTATACTGGCCCAGGGTCACTTCCGGGCGAACGTAAACGGTGGCGGTATAGACGCAATCCTCGCCCGCGCCGATGGAGTCGATGTCAATCTCGGGCTGAGCCACGGGCTGAATCCCCGTCTCCTCCACAGCCTTGTCATACGAATCGGGCAAGACCGTATTGAAAGCTTCCTCCACCAGTACGCCGGAACCGTAGTAGTTTTCAATGACTTTGCGGGGGGCCTTGCCCTTGCGGAAGCCGGGCACGGCCAGGCGGCCCTTGAGCTTGCCGTAGGCGGTGTTCATCGCCTTTTCAAAGTCCTGCTTGGAGACCGTCACGGTCAGTTTTACCTGGTTGGTCGAAAGTTTTTCCATCGTTGCGCTCATTTTATTTTACCCTCCAAATGTTTCGCATCTCTAGTTTATCCACGAAACGAATATCAAACACTATCTTAAAAATAGTAGCATACCTTTCCATAAAAATCAATGCCCTTTTGCCTGAATTGCGGCTTTTCATCCGATATTTTACCAAAGGTTCGCAAAAGGAGGCACCTTTTTGCGGATGCGCGCATAGAATGGAAACAGTATAAATTGGAAAAAACGGGAGGAATCGTCATGCATCCGCAACTGCTCTGCCAGGAGGTTCTCTATCGTTCTCATCAGGACGTTTTGTGTAAAAGCGAGGTACTGCGCTGCGCCCGGGTGACCGGTCCGCTCAACGGCATGTACCCCATCCTGGATCAATGCCACATCTCCTTGCAGGGGCAGGATGGCATCCATGCGCACGATCCTTCCTTGTTTCGATGGGTCTACGAGGTGACCATGCCGGTCATGCTGGTGGGCAGCGCGTGCGCCGAGCGCTGCGAGATCCACCTAAAAGCGGACCTGTACACGCCCTATTCGGAAGAAAAGATGCGCTACGGCTGCCAACTGCAATGCGACTGCGACGTATACCCCCGCTGCGCGGCGGAATTGGAGGCCGGCCTCTACCGCCTGGTTTTTGACGCGCACATCTCGCTGTACTCCACGCAGCTGCGCGCGGGCTGATCCCCGCGCAGGGCCAACAAATACTTCCCACTTACAACGACTGAAAAAACCCGCTGCTTTAAACAGCGGGTTTTTAGGTCTTTGTCAGAGCAGAATGCAGATCATGCCGCCGCTGCCCTCGTTGATGATGCGGGAGAGCGTCTCCCTGGTCTTGTTCTGCGCGTCCTCGGGCATGCGCATCAGCTTGCCGGCAAGCCCTTCGCGCACCAGGTCGTGCAGCGATTTGCCGAAAATATTGGTGCCCCATAGCTTGGCGGGATCGTTTTCAAACTCAGAGAGCAGGTAGTGAATCATATCCTGCGACTCCTTTTCCGAGCCGATGATGGGGTTGACCTCGGTGGCGATATCCACGCGGATCATGTGCAAACTGGGCGCGGAGGCCTTCAGCTTCACGCCATAGTTGCCGCCCTGCTTGGTCAACTCCGGCTCGGCCAGGGTGAGCTCCTCCATGGCGGGAGCGACCAGGCCATAGCCCGTGCTCTTGACCGACTCCAGTGCCGAGGCGACGCGGTCGTATTCCTTCTTGGCCTTGACCAGCTCCGTCATCATGGCCATCAAATGGGCGTCGGAGCGCACCTCCTGGCCGCACTGCTGCCCCAGAACCTCGTAGAACAACCCTTCGCGCATGGGCAGGTCCAAGGATACGACGCCCGTACCCAGATCCATTCCGGAAACGGCCAGTCCCTTGCAGTCGTCCAGGTCAAACTGGTCCACCATCTTTTGCACGTCTCTGACATGGCTCAGGTCGCTCCCGCTCGCCGCAATGGCGTCCAAAATGCTCTGCGCCAGCGGGTCGGTCTCGTCCAGCGCCTGAATCCACTTGGGAATCTCCACAACCACCTCGCGCAGCGGGAACTCATAAAGCACGGTGCGCATCAGCTGGCTGAGGTCATCCGCGTTGAGGTGCAGCACATCCATCATCAGCACGGGCACATCGTATTTTTCCGTCAAATCCCCCACAAGCTGCCGCGTTGCCGGGTCCGAAGGCGTTGACGTGTTGAGCACCATGACAAAGGGCTTTCCGCTCGCCTTGAGCGTCTGGACAGCCTTTTCTTCCGCCTGGACATAGCCCATTCGGTCGATCCCTGAAAAACTGCCGTCGGTGGTGACCAGGATGCCAATGGTGGAATGATCGCCTATGACCTTGTTCGTGCCCACCTCGGCCGCCTGCGAAAAGGGGATCTCCTGGTCGAACCAGGGCGTGCGCACCATGCGCTGGGCGCCGTCCTCATCCGCGCCCATGGCGCCTGCCACCATGTAGCCCACGCAATCCACAAACCGAACGGACAGATCGCCCACGCCCTCCATCTCCAGCTGCACGGGCTCGGCGGGCACAAACCTGGGCTGCGTGGTCATGATAGTCTTGCCGGAGCCGGATTGCGGCATCTCGTCCACCATGCGGCCCTTTTTGTAACTCTCGGGCAAATTGGGCAGCACCATCTGCTCCATCATCTGCGCGATGAGCGTTGATTTGCCTGTGCGCACAGGCCCGACCACGCCGATGAACACCGTGCCGTCACAGCGAGTCGCAATGTCACGGTATATGTCATATCTTTCCATGAAAACTCCCTCCCGTACACATTCAGGTTAGTGAATGATATGCGGAAGGGAGTCGGGATAGAACGGGCCTTACTGCGCCTTTCCCGCGATGGATTGCAGTCGCTTCTTTGCCCCTGCCACCCACCGGTCGCTCCTCCAGCGCGTAAGAAGGATGAGCCCGCGCGTGTTCTCATCCACCGCAAAGGCAATCCAAATGCCAATCAATCCCCAGCCGGCCCAGATGCCCAATACATACGACAGACCCACCGAGATCAGCCACGCGCTGGCCAGGTTGATGACCATGGTAAACTTCACATCGCCCACCCCGCGCATGCAGCCGCAGATGGTGTTGTTCATGGCGCGGCCAATTTCCACGAAGAAATCCACACAGATGATGGCCATGGCCAGAGTGAGGATGCGCTCGTCCTGGGTAAACAGGGAGAGCAGCGGCCGCCGGAAGAGAATGCACACCAGGGAGAAGGCCATGTTGGTCAGCAGCGCCAGCCAGGTGACGCGCTTTTGCAGCTTGTGCATCTCCTCGTACTTCTCCTCGCCCAGCCGGTATCCCACCATGATTTGGCCGGTTTGCCCCGCGCTCATGCCCAGCTGATAAGAATACTGCACGATGTTTTGCACGTAGACCTTCGCCGTCACCACAAAGGTGCCCAGCCCGGAGATAAAGGAGGTGGTCACCAGCTGCCCCGCGCTGTAGGCGATGCCGTCCAGGCTGTTGGGCACGCCCAGCGAAAGCGCCAGGCGCACATCCTTCCACGGAAAGGGAAAGAGATACTTAAGGCGGATGCCCGTGCGGATGCGGAGCATAAAGCACAGCGCCGCCACCGCGCCGATGAATTGGGCGGATAAGTTCGCCCAGGCCACGCCGGAGACGGGGTCGGGAAAGAACGCCTTGAGCGGCAGAATGACCAAATACGTCCCAACCGTGTTGAGCGCGTTTTGCAAAATATTGACCACAAGGGGCATTTTCGTCTGCCCAAACACGCGCAGAAGGTTGCAAAAGACCATGGACATCGACGTGATCAGGTAGCCGCCGCCCACAATGCGCATGTAATGAAGCGCCTGGAGCCGCTCCGCTCCCTCCAGCGACATGATGCTCAACAGCGGCCCGGACAAGGTGAGAAACACCCCGCCAAAGAACAGCCCGAAAAAGACGTTCAGCCCCAGCGCCACGGTGGAAAGCTCACCCGCGCGGCGCATGTTGCCCATGCCAATGGCCTGGGTGACGCACACCACCGCTCCCAGCGTGATGGAAGAGACGATGCTCTGCGCAAGCGATATATACTGGTTGGCAATGCCGATGGCGCCCACCGCGCCATCCGAGACAAAGCTCATCAGCAGGACATTGACCGTGCCCATCAGGCACCTTAGGACGTTTTCCAACAAAATGGGAATCATGATTTGCAGGATCGGCGTCTGCGCCGGATCGACCGCTGCTCTCTGTTTCACTGTTGCGCCCCCATCGTATTTTTATGCGAATATAAGCATACCAAAGCGCGTGCACAAAAGCAATGGACAGCTTGCACAAATTACGCCATTGTTCCTGTATGCGGGCGAAAAACCAACAAGCTCCGCGGCTTTTCCGCAGAGCTTGTTTCCTGTCATGGTTAAGTTTCCGCTCCATCGACGATGACTGATACGCCGTCGGGAATGGCGGTGATCGTGGCGTCTGGGTTATGCAGGATGGACTGCGCGCACTCCAGCGCCTCGGCAAGCGAGTGTACGGGGCGCATGTGCAGGCCGCGCACCAAGTCATCCGGCGCATCGGAGAGATAGAGCACCGTGGCGCGGCGCAGCACGCGCAGCAGGATCTGCGACTGCCATTGATCTGCCTCGGTCTGCGACCTGTCTCGGGACAAAAAGAGCGCCATGGTCTTGTCCAGATTGGGTTCATCGGCAAGCTGATGGAAGAACCGCTCTCCCCCATGCCCGTCCTGGGAGCGCGCCAGCATGATGATGACGCCGCCCTCTTTCACCGTCGCCTCGGCCGCGGTCATGCCCTTGACTGCCTGATAGATGTTTTGGTCCAAGGGATAGCCGCCGTTGGTGGAAATGACAATGTCCGCTGGCGCGGCGCTCACCCGACACAGCGAGGATAGGAAAGCGCATCCCCTTTCGTGCGCCTGCTGCGCATCGCCGGCAACGGCATAGATGACCTTCTTCTCCGCGTTGAGCACCACATTGACGATGAACGCGAGCTTGGCCTCCTTCGCGGCCCAAAGCATATCCTGGTGGATGGGATTGCCCTCCAGGACGCCGGTTCTCGCCCTCTGGTGGGCGATGAATTCGGAGCAGTGATTGCCCAGCACAGAGGATCTGGCGGCGATACCGGGCAGCACGCTCTTCCTGCCGCCGGAATAACCCGCAAAGAAATGCGGCTCAATGAAACCTTCCGCCAGCAGCAAGTCCGCTTCACAAGCCAAGCGGTTGATGCGCAATTCCTCTCCCGAGGGAAGCGTGCCCAAGCTCACCAAATTGCCGCGACCGTCGTCGTCACAGCAATGGATGACGATGTTTTCCCGCTCCGTGATCTCGCTGCCAAACTTCTCCTCCAACTCCTGCTTGGTCGGCGCTCTGTGACAGCCGGTGGCCACGAGCAGCGTGACGCGCGCCTGCGGATTGCTCCGCCGTATCTCCTCCAGCATGGGGGGCAAAATCACCTTGCTGGGCACCGGCCGCGTGTGATCGCTGGCGATGATGACAATGTTCTTCTTTCCCTTGGCCAGCGCGCTCAAAGTTGGCGAGCCGACGGGGTGCTTAAGCGCTTCACGAACCAGGCTCTCCTCCGCCGCATCCGCTGTGTAGTCGTGCAGCTTGGATACCAATACGCCCTTGAGCCGCGCATCCGGAAGGTCAAAGGCGAGCTTCTCTTTTCCATAGGGGAACTGTACTACGGCCATCGAAATCTTCCTCTCTTGCCGCGCTTTATTTTTCCACCATCATATCCTTTCCACAGTGCGCTGTCAAGATAATCTCCGCACGCGGAAACAGCGGGCAAAAAAAGAAGGGATGCATTATCCCTTCTTTTTTGTGTTCGTTTGTCCTTAACGGGAGAGGTAGCGGGAAGAAACGTAACGCAGGCTTCCCCTGTATTCAATGACCGCCCAGCCATCCTCGATGTTATAGACCTGAACCGCATCGCCGCGGCGAACGGAGCCCGCCTTGGAATACCGGGTGCCAGGGCCCTTGCGAACGTTCAGAGAACGGCAGGTGACGTAGTAGGTCGTCGACAAGCTCGAAGCGGAGTCATCCTCTTCATAATAGCCGGTCCAACCGTCGCCGTAATCCCAAACCACGGTGCCGTTGTTATTCGAGGAGGAAGAGTTGCCCGAGACAACCCCATCCCAAACGTTGGAATCGTTGTAATTGTTGTTGCTGCCAGAATTGCCGTTGTAGTAGCCGTTGGAGCCAACCGTGCACCACTTGACGATCTCGCGGCCCGTTTTGTCCACGGCGATGATCTTCACATAGCTAACCTCAGAGGGCCGCACTTCCATGGAGATGGAAGAGACATCCCCGGCGGAAGCCGTGTAGCCCGCCACAGGGCTCGCGTCGCTCTGGTACTTATAGCCTTCCAGTTTAATAGAAGTAATGCCGTTGCCGCCGCTGACGGAGGCGGTGACGGTCTTGATGTAGTGATCCGTCTGCTTGACGCTGTAGGAGATGCTCGGCGCGCTCAGGTTGAGGTAGGCATAGGCGCTGAAATACTTCTTGCCCGAGACCACGATGTACCCGCGCACGCGCGTGGAGCTGGAAGCAGAAATGTCAGAAAGACTCACCGTAATCGACTGTCCGGAGCCTGCCGGAAAATCCTTCCCATTGACCTCAGCGCCATAGCTCTCGGCATCGGCAATCTGCTGTACATCAATTTGGATGGCGCCATTTTTGACCTGCGAAGTGAACGTGACGT
>CAOKIU010000066.1 GCA_948468595.1 uncultured Christensenella sp. | reverse complement strand
CTCGCCGCCTTCTTCGCCCTACCGCGCGCCTCTGCTCCGCGCGCCCGCCCCCCCGTCCGCGCCCACCCGCTCGCCGCCACCCGTCCGCCACCCCGCCTCCGCCCTTCCGCCGCGCCCCTCTCCGCCTTACCCCCGCCCCCATCCAATCCCGCCGCCCCCGCCCGCGAATTCCCGATTCCGATTGATTTTCGCCTAAAACCGAGTATAATGAAAGGCAGGTCAACAGAGGAGGATGCAAGATGAACAGAACAACCGTCGCAGAGGCGCTGACCCAGGCCGGCAGCACCGTCAAGCTGCAAGGCTTCGTTGAAAATATCCGCAACAGCAAGGCCATGGCCTTCATCGTCCTTAAGGACATCACCGGCCGGATGCAAATCACCGTGGAGAAGGAGAAGTGCCCCGCCCTGTGCCCGACCATCGACCTTTTGACGCCGGATTCCGTCATCACCGCCACGGGCCGTGTGGTGGAAAACGAGTACGTCAAGCTCCACGGCGTGGAGCTGCTGCCCGATTCCTTGGCCATTGAGAGCGTGGCCGAGCCCCTGCCCATCACCCGGGAGGAGATCCCCGCCACCAAGAAGAAGAAGGCGGTGGAGCGCTCGAGCATCGACCAGCGCATCGACTACCGCTGGATCGACCTGAGGACGGATAAAAACCAGCTCATGTTCAAGGCGCAGACCGTCCTGGTCAACGCCATGCGCGAATTCCTCGTGGGCCAAAACTTCCTGGAGATCCACACGCCCAAGCTCATCGGCGCGGCCAGCGAGAGCGGCGCGGAGGTCTTCCAGGTCAAGTACTTCGACCGCAACGCCTACCTGGCGCAGAGCCCGCAGTTCTACAAGCAAATGGCCATGGCCAGCGGCTTTGAGCGCATCTTCGAGGTGGGGCCGGTGTTCCGCGCGGAGAAGTCCTTCACCAGCAAGCACACCACCGAGTTTACCGGCTTTGATCTGGAGCTGAGCTATATCGACTCCTTCCGCGACGTGATGCGCCTGGAGGAGTCCCTGCTGGCCTACGCGCTGCGTGCCGTCAACCAGGCCTATGGCCAGCAGATCCGCGACGCCTTCGGCGTGGAGGTCGTCGTGCCCGCCACGCCGTTCCCGGTCGTGACGCTTGCCCAGCTCTACGACGAATTGGAAAAGGAGTTCGGCTACACGGTTCCCTCCGAGGAGAAGGGAGACCTGACCACCGACGCCGAGCGCCTGAGCTACGATTGGGTCAAGAAGAAGTACGGCCACGAGTTCCTCTTTGTCACGGACTTTGGCGCGGAAAAGCGCGCCTTCTACCACATGCGCGACGAAAACGGCGTGCCCCAGGGCTACGACCTGATCTGGCGCGGGGTGGAGATCACCACCGGCGCCCAGCGCGAGCACCGCTACGATCTGCTCAAGGCGCAGGCCGAGGAAAAGGGCCTGGCCGAGGACGTGAAGTTCTACCTGGAGTTCTTCAAGTACGGCTGCCCGCCGCACGGCGGCTTTGGCCTGGGCGTGGACCGGCTGACCATGCTGCTGCTGGGCCTGCCCATCAAGGAGGCCATGTTCCTCTTCCGCGGCCCCAACCGCTTGCATCCCTAACAACCGTTCCCATAAAACCGGCGGGGAGAGAATCGTCCGATTCTCTCCCCGCTCTTTTCTTGCCTCGCCGGGCGTTCCCAAATCGCCTCCCCGCCGCAAAAACAAAGGGCGCGCGCGTGCCTTCTAACACGCGCGCGCCCGTCCTGCTTTAAGTATGCGCCCGCCAGCCCTACAGCCCGTAGATCTCAGCGTACTTGCGCTCCAGGTATTCGATGTAGTAGCGGGGGTTGAATTCCTCCTTGCAGGTTTCCAAAATCAGCTCCCCGGGGGTCTTGAGGCGCCCAAACCGGTAGATCCTCTGCGTCAGCCACTCCACAATGGGCGCAAGGCAGCCCGTGGCGGCCACAGCGTCCACGTCCAGGTCCTTGCGCATGGCGTCCATGAACTGGGCGCCATAGGCGCTGCCGATGGCGTAGCTGGGGAAGTAGCCAAAGCTGCCGCCCGACCAGTGGCTGTCCTGTAGGACGCCGCGCGTATCGTCGGGCACGTCCACGCCCAGATACTCCTTGTATAGGCGGTTCCACTCGCCGGGCAGGTCGCGGGGGTCCAGCGCGCCGTCCACCATCCGCTTTTCCAGCTCGTAGCGCACCATCACGTGCAGGGAGTAGGTCAGCTCGTCCGCCTCGGTGCGGATCAAGGAGGGCGTGCTCTTGTTCACGGCGCGATAGAAGTCCCGCGCCGAAACGCCCCGCAGCTGCGCGGGGAAGAGGGCCTGCATCTTGGGGAAGATCGCGCCCACAAACGCCTCGCTGCGGCCGATGAGGTTCTCAAACAGGCGGGATTGCGATTCGTGTATGCCCATGCTCACGCCGCCGGCCAAGGGCGAGCCCACAAGCTCGTCCCCGGTGTTCAGCTCGTAGAGGGCGTGCCCGCCCTCGTGGATCACGGAGTACAGGGAGCTTGCCACCGCGTTTTCGTAGTAGTGCGTGGTGATGCGCACATCGTGTTTGGAGAAGTTGGTGGTAAAGGGGTGCTCCACCTCCCCGATGGTGCAGAAGTCCCGGTCGATGGTCATGGCCCGCATCAAGTAGTCCGAGAGCGCGCGCTGCCCGTCCAGCGGGTAGTTGCGGTAAAGGAAGCCGTCGTCGATCTGGGCGCTGCGGGCGGCGGTCTGCTCCACAAGGGGGGTGAGCCTTTGGCGGACCATGGCAAAGTATCCGTCCAGCGCCTCCGTGGTCATGCCCTTTTCGTATTCGTCCAGCATCGTGTCGTAGGGCTTGCCCTCCGGCGCGTAGTATAGCGCAAAGCGGCGCTTAAACTCCAGCAGCTTGCTCAGGTGGGGCAGGAAGGCGGCGTAGTCGTTCTCCACCTTGGCCCTGTGCCACACGCCCGAGGCCAGGCTCTGCTCCATCTCATAGGCGACGAACTCCTCCACCGGGATGCAGTCCATGCGGCCGATCTCCTCCAGCAGCACCTCCGCCTCCCGCCGCGCGACGGGGTCCGCCTCGCCGTCATGGGCGATCTCCCCGGCCAGCGCCTTGAACTCCGGGCCGCACTTGCGCCTGTATACCTCCTCGCTCAGCGCGCCCACGGTCTTGGCGTAATCCTCGCCCGCGCCCCTGGGCATGGCGGTCTCAAAGTCGTATTGCATCACCCCCAGCGCGTGCTCCAGGGCGTGTATCTTCGCAAGGCCCTCCTTGAATTGCTCCATCGCTCTTTGCATGGTGTTCCTCCTCTTTTCTCCGTCCTCAATCCGCCGCGGCCGTCCCGCGCCTCTCTATTGCCTTTTCCATTATATCACAGTTTCGCCTCCGCCGCACGCGCCGCCTCCCCGGCGCCCGCCGCGCAACCCCCTTCTCCGTCCAAAACCTTTCGTGCAGCCTCGCCGCCCTCTTCCGTCTATAACCTCGCTCCGCCGCCCAGAGCCCGTCCCCGCACAGCCTCCTTCTCCGTCCAAGCTCCCCGCGCAGCCCCGCCGCCGCTCGCCACTCCCCGAAAGCTCCCGCGCCCCGCCGCCGCGCCAGACCCAGCTTCCCGCCACCTTCTTCCTTGCCCGAGCGCACGACCCCCGCTCCCGCCGCCCGCGCATAGGCCCCGCCGTCCCAACCGCCAGGGCGCGCACCCCACACCGCCACGCAGTCCCCTTCTCCGTCCCAAACCTCCGTGTCGCGCCGCCGCCACGCAATCCCCTCTCCCGTTTATAACCTCGCTCCGCCTCCAAGAACCCGTCCCCGCACAGCACCGCCGCTCGCCACTCCCTGAAAGCTCCCGCGCCTCGCCGCCGCGCCAGGCCCAGCTTCCCGCCACCTTCTTCCTTGCCCGAGCGCGCGGCCCCCGCTCCCGCCGCCCGCGCATAGGCCCCGCCAGCCTAACCGCCAAGGCGCGCATCCCCCTTCCCGTCACGCACCCCCTCTTCCGTTTATAACCTCGCTCCGCCGCTCAAAGCCCATTCCCGCGAAGCCCCCTTCTCCGTCCAAGCTCCCCGCACAGCCCCGCCGTCCCAACCGTCAGGGCGCGCACCCCACGCCGCCACGCCGCCCCCTCTTCCGTTTATAACCTCCGTGCCGCCACGCACCCGCCTCTTCCGTTTCCGCAACCTCATTCCCCCCGCCTCAGCCGCCCTCCTCGCCCTCCGGCGCGCCGAGCGCCACCTCCCGCCCCTCGACCCGCACCACGCCCTCGTCCCGAAGGCGCATCAACTCCACCGTCATGGCGCTGCGGTCCACGCACAGGTAGTCCGCCAGCTCCTGCCGACTAAAGGGCAGGCGCAGGCGGCGGCTGCCCGTCTCCCTGGCCAGCTGGGAGAAGTAGGCCAGCAGCTTTTCGCGCGTGGTGCGGCGGGAGAGGATGCGCGCCTTGGTCATCAGGCGCACGTTCTTGCCCGCCAGCACGGCGATCATGTTTTGCGTCAACCGCGCGTGGCTCGCGCACGCCCGGGGGCAGGCCGCGCGCAGGGGCTCCGCGCCCAGCAGCAGCGCCTCCCCGCGCGCCTGGCACGCCACCTCCACGGGGTAGCGCTCCATTCCCGCCAGCACGAACGCCTCGCCAAAGATCTCCCCCTCCCCCATCTGGGCCAGGATCGTCTGGTTGCCGAAGTAGTCCGTCTGGCGCACCTGCACCGCGCCGGAGAGCACCACGCCGAATTGCCGCGCCGCGCCGCCCTGCGCAAAGACCGTCTGCCCGCGCTCCATCGCCACGCGCTTTGCCCCCAGGCAGCGCAGCATCTCCTCAAGCGCCTCTCCCTCAATCCCTTCAAACAGCGCGCACTTCATCAAAACCCTCCTTTTTGTTGTAAATCCAACAGCTATCTTCTCCCGGGTATCGTATACTGATCGCGTCAAAACGATGCGGAAAGGATGAAATCAGCATGATTCGCAAGATTATACACATCGACCAAGATCGCTGCACCGGCTGCGGCCTGTGCGCCCAGGCGTGCCACGAGGGGGCCATCGTCATTAGGGAGGGCAAGGCCGTTCTGGCGCGCGAGGACTACTGCGACGGCCTGGGCGACTGCCTGCCCGCCTGCCCCGCGGACGCCATCGCCATTGTGGAGCGGGAGGCCGCGCCCTACGATAGCGCGGCGGTGGCCGCGGCCCAGGCGCACCGTCCGGCCGGCGGCTGCCCCTCCAGTGCGGCGCGCGCCCTGCGCCCCGCCGCGCCCGTCCAGGGCGGCGCACGGCCGAGCCAGCTGCGCAACTGGCCGGTGCAGATCCAGCTCGCGCCCACGCGCGCGCCCTACTTCAGCGGCGCGGACCTGCTCATCGCGGCGGACTGCACGGCCTTTGCCTACGCGGGCGCGCACGAGGAGTTCCTCTCCGGCCGCGTCACGCTCATCGGCTGCCCCAAGCTGGACGATGCGGACTACGCCGCCAAGCTCGCCGCGCTCTTTGCGCAAAACGACATCCGCTCCGTGACGGTGCTGCGCATGGAGGTGCCCTGCTGCGGGGGGCTGGTGAGCGCCGTGCGGCGCGCGCTGGAGGCCTGCGGCCGCGCCATCCCGCTGAAGGTGGAAACCGTCACCATCGCGGGGGAAAAGATGAGGTAGACCTCATGTTTCGGCGGCAAACCTGAGGCGCGCCTCATGCCTCGCCGGAAAAACCTGAGGCTCACCTCAGGTCGCGCAGGGGAAACCTGAGGCATACCTCAGGTCGCGCAAAGGAAAAACATGAGGCGTACCTCAGGTCACACAAGGGGAGAACCTGAGGCGTACCTCAGGTTACAGGGGGAAAACCTGAGGCGCACCTCAGGTCGCGCCGAACCCGCGCGCCGCCCATCGCGCCCGCTTTCCACGCAAAACACCCGCCGGAAGGCAACTGCCGCCCGGCGGGTGTTCTCTACCCTATTTGACGCCCGATTTATTCCTTGGGCTCGTGAATGCCGCCCTCCTTGAAGGTGACCATGACCGTGCCCTTTTTGACCACGGTTCTCTCGGGCATGTTGGGGAACATGCCGGGCACCGTCTCGGCCTCATAGTTGCCGGAGACCAGGTCGTCGCAGCAGGCGATGAGGTTGGGCATCACCTCGTCGTCCAGGGGCTGGCCGAAGGGGCGGAAGTCGTGGTGGCCGTTAAAGCACTTGTCCCACAGCTTGCCCTTGAGGGCGTAGACCTCCTTGAGGGCCTGGCCCGCGGCCTCCACCGATACGAAGGTGGGCTCGCCGGGCAGGGAGCCAAAGAGCGTGTTGCAGTTGCAGGCGTCGCCCGCAAAGAGGATGCGCGTGGCGGGGTCGATGAGCACCATGGACCCGGGGGTGTGTCCCGGCGCGCGCATGGCGGTGACCACGCGCCCGCCCAGGTCAAAGGTCTGGCCGTCCTCAAGGTCGTGCCTTACGGGGCAGGCGCCGTCCGGCCAGGGGCGGATGTCCGCCTCCATGTCGTAGGGATAGGTCTTTCCCGAGCGCTGGGTGATGAACCCGGCGTAGTTGCGGCGGAACTCCACGCCGTCCATGGCGTACTTGTCCACGTCCTTATCGTTCATGTAGTACTCGTCAAACCAGCCGAGCCCGCCCACATGGTCGCCGTGGGCGTGGGTGATCACCAGCACCAGGGGCTTGTCGGTGATGCGGGCGATCACGCCGCGCAGGTCGCCGATGCCCGATCCGGTGTCGATGACCATCGCCTTATCCTGCCCCACCAGCACAAAGATGGAGCCGCAGTCAAACTCGTCGATCTCATAGGTGTCCTTTGCGATTTCCACAACGGGAAGCGCCGTCGTCGCCATAGTCATTTTCCTCCTTGCCTCGTTGTCTATCCTTTACAATAATTTTACTCTGTCTCGCCGGTTTGTCAAGCCTTACTCCACCCAAAAACCAAGGCCCGCCGCCCCCGCGCGCCGCCTTCCACCCCGAAGCCCAACCGCCCAGCCGCCCCGCGCCGCTCCCCAACGCCGCGCGCCCCAAGGCCCCGCCAAACCCGCGCCACAGCGCCGCAGTTCCACAGCACTCCGCCGCAGCCCCCGCGCCATCACAACACCCAGCCCCGCCGCCTCACAGCACGCGACCCACCGCCAACCTCGCCCCGTCGCAACGCCCAGCCGCCCCGCCCATAAGCCAATCCGCCGCACCCGCCCACCTCCTTCCGCTCCAAAGCCCAACCGCCCATATCCGCGCGCATCCTCGCGCCTAACCTCGCGCCTAGCCCCGCCCCGCTCCCCAACGCCGCGCGCCCCAAGGCCCCACCAAACTCGCGCCGCAGCGCCGCAGTTCCACAACACTCCGCTGCAGCCCCCGCGCCATCACAACCCCCAGCCCCGCCGCCTCACAGCACGCGACCCACCGCCAACCTCGCCCCGTCGCAACGCCCAGCCGCACCGCCCATAAGCTAATCCGCCGCACCCGCCCACCTCCTTCCGCCCCGAATCCCAACCGCCCATATCCGCGCGCATCCTCGCACCTAACCTCGCGCCTAGCCCCGCCCCGCTCCCCAGCGCCGCGCGCCCAGGCCCCGCCAAACCCGCGCCACAGCCCCACAGCACGCGCGCCCCACCGCAACGCCCGCGCCGCCACAAAACACAGCCGCCCCGCCCATAAGCCAATCCGTCGCCCCCGCCCACCTCCTTCCGTCCCGAATCCCAACCGCACCCGCCCCCGCGCCCGCATCCTTGCACCTAACCCCGCGCCTAACCCGCGCGCACATGATCCCCTGCTCCAAGGCTAACCAGCCCCGCCCCGCTCCCCAACGCCAAGCGTCCCAAAGCCCCGCCAAACTCGCGCCGCAGCCCCACAACACACGCGCCCCGCTGCAACACCCGCGCCGCTGCAAAACACAGCCGTCCCGCCCATAAGCCAATCCGCCGCACCCGCCCGTCTCCTTCCGTCCCAAAGCCCAACCGCCCATATCCGCGCGCATCCTCGCACCTCACCCCGCGCCTAACCCCGCCCCGCTCCCCAACGCCAAGCGTCCCAAAGCCCCGCCAAACCCGCGCCACAGCGCCGCAGTTCCACAACACTCCGCCGCAGCCCCCGCGCCATCACAACCCCCAGCCCCGCCGCCTCACAGCACGCGACCCACCGCCAACCTCGCCCCGTCGCAACGCCCAGCCGCACCGCCCATAAACCAATCCGCCGCACCCATGCGCATCCCCGCACCCCGCATCCACCCCCAAACACCTCCCCCCGCTCCAAAGCCCGCCAACGCGCAACCCCCATCCCCCGCTCCAAAAAAACGCCCCCCTGCGCGTCCGTATCCGCGCAGGGGGGGTCGTCGTTTCGCGCCGCTTAGGCGATGATGCCGGGCAGCTCCTCCATGGTGGCGTACCCGTTGGTCAGCGCCTTATCGCGCAGCTTGGCGTAGAGCTCGGCATAGGTGGCCTCCACATAGGGGGTGACAAACAGCACGCCGATGCCGCAGGCCAGGTTGCCCAGCAGGTTCCAGCCGATGAAGGAGAGCTGCAAGACGAAGATCTCCCACTTCTCGCCCTCCGTCATGGCCGAGGAGATCTGCCGCGCCCTAGCGCCGGTGAGGTTGGGGTTCTCCGCCAGCAGGTAGGGGACCTGCGACCACTCCAGCTGCTTGATGATGCCGGGGATGATGAGCAGCAGCGTCCACAGGCCGATGAAGAGATTCGTGACGAACATCGACCCGGCGTTGCCCATGTAGTTGACCTTAAACCCGTAAAACAGCCTCCCAAAGGAGGAGCCCGCCGCGCGGCTCTCCATGAAGTAGCGGTTCTTGCCCACGTTCATGGGCCCGCTGACAAAGAAGGAGAGCGCCAGCCCGGTAATCATGGCAATGCCCATGATCACCAGCATCATCGACACAATGGCCGTGACCACCTCCGGGTCGATGTTGCCGGACGCGCTGGTGATCTGCCGCGTCACCGTCGTGTTTGCCGACGACGCCCCGCCGCCCATCCCGCCGCTGAGGATGCCGTATACCAGGCACACCAGGAAAGCCGTCCAGTAGTTCTTGCTCAGCACGCCCTTCGCGTTCTGCTTCAATTCCGCTCTTGTCCACATTGTTCCATTCCTCCTCATCCAAATTCTCTCTCTATACGCAATGCACGATGTACACGTCGTATTCCCCTATTTTTTCAAAACCCATCTTTTTTGCCAGCCGCAGGCTGATTTCGTTGGCCGCGTCCCAGTTCAGCTCCCAGCCCCGGTCCATGGCCTCCATGACCGTGCGCGCCGCCGCCGCGGTGGCCAGGCCCCGCCGCCGGTACAGGGGATTGGTGGCAATGCCCATCTCCATGCCCGCGTCGTAGAGGGAAAAGGTCGTGCCCACGCAGGCGATCTCGTCCCCGTCCATCACGGCAAAGCCAAATCCGCGCTCCACAAAGTCGCGCGCGCCGGCAAATTGGTTGACGTATTCGTGGGCCCAGGGCATTTCGTAAAGCGCGCGCGCCATGCCCTCGTCCACGCGCTTGAGGCAAAATCCCTCGGGCAGCTGCGCGCTGAGGGCCGCCAGGCGCTCGCGGTCCAGGCCGCTCATGTCCCGCTTGATGATGTGCCGGCGCTGCGCCTCCAGCCGCGGCCCCCACACCGCCTTGAACTTTTCCTGCCACCTGGGCTCCAGGGACACCAGGTATCCCTCCGCGGGCGCCTGCCGCACGGCCGCCTCCGCCTCGGGGTGACCGGGGTCGCCGCCAAAGTAGAGGTAATCGCCGCATCGGGCCACAATCAGCCCGATGTCCTCTGGGTCATCCGCCATCACGGCGCCCATGTGCCCTTGCAGGGCGCTCAGCAGCGCGGTATCCGCCACCCCGGGAAAGTACCCCGCAAGGCCGCGGGCCTGCTCCGGTTTCAAGGAAATCATGCCGCCGCTCCCCTCCTGTATCTAAGTCTGTTCATAGTTTACTTACATTTTGCGCCGCTGTCAAAGTCTCGCCGTTTCAAAGCGGACAAAATCCGTCTCAGTTTTACAGTTTGGCGTCTCACCGCGCACGCGCGCCCGTCGCTTTGCCCCTTCCGTGTTAAAAATGCGCCAAGAATGCGGGTAAAACGGTTGCAAGCGGGGAAAAATGGTGCTATACTTTCTAGGCGTGTGAATGACACACCCCGCGCCGGGGGACGCTTGTGGCGGCCGCGCCGTCTTCAGTCCCCAATTTCCCGCCGCGGGGGAGGCAAGAACAAGGAGGAAGAATCATGGCAGTAATCTCTATGAAGCAGTTGCTGGAGGCCGGCGTGCACTTCGGCCACCAGACCCGCCGCTGGAACCCCAAAATGGCGCCCTACATCTTCACCGAGCGCAACGGCATCTACATCATCGACCTGCAAAAGACCGTCCGCAAGATCGATGAAGCGTATATGTTCATCCGCGATTTGGCCCTTGAGGGCAAGAGCGTGCTCTTTGTGGGCACCAAGAAGCAGGCGCAGGAGTCTGTGGAGCAAGAGGCCAAGAGATGCGGCATGTACTACGTCAACAACCGCTGGCTGGGCGGCATGATGACCAACTTCCGCACCATCAAGACCCGCATCGCGCGCCTGAACGCCATCGACAAGATGGAGGCCGACGGCCAGTTTGACGTGCTCCCCAAGAAGGAAGTGGCCAAGCTCTCCCTGGAGCGCGAAAAGCTGGAGGCCAACCTGGGCGGCATCCGCGAGATGAAGAACCTCCCCGGCGCGCTGTTCATCGTCGATCCCCGCAAGGAGCGCATCGCCGTGCAGGAAGCCCGCGCGCTGCACATCCCGATTGTGGCCATTGTCGACACCAACTGCGACCCGGACGAGATCGATTACGTGATCCCCGGCAATGACGACGCCATCCGCGCGGTGAAGCTGATCGCCGGCAAGATGGCCGACGCCATCCTCGAGGGCCACCAGGGCGAGCAGACCGAGGATGCGGCGCCCGCGCAGGAAGCCGCGCCCGAGGCGGAGACCGCGGCCGAATAAGGAAACGTGCGAGGGAGGCTTTGACAACCTCCCTTTTATCAAGATGAAGGAGGATGAAATCAGATGGCAATTACCGCATCTCAGGTTAAGGAGCTGCGCGAAGCGACCGGCGTTGGCATGATGGAGTGCAAAAAGGCGCTGACGGAGACCAACGGCGATATGGAAAAAGCGATGGAGTGGCTGCGCAAGAAGGGCATCGCCTCCGCCGAGAAGAAGGCCGGCCGCGTGGCGGCCGAGGGCGTTGTGGAGTCCTATATCCACATGGGCGGCAAGATCGGCGTAATGGTGGAGGTCAACTGCGAGACCGACTTCGTGGCCAAGACCCCCGAGTTTAAGTCCTTTGTGCGCGATATCGCCATGCACATCGCCGCGGCCAACCCCCAGTACCTCAGCCGTGAGGAAGTCCCCGCCGAGATCCTGGACAAGGAGCGCGAGATCCTGCGCGCCCAGGCGCTCAACGAGGGCAAGCCCGAGAAGATCGTCGACCGCATGGTCGAGGGCCGCGTGGAGAAGTACTACAAGGACCACTGCCTTGTGGACCAGCTCTTCGTCAAGGACCCCGATAAGACCATCGCCCAGTACGTCACCCAGCGCGTGCAGATGACCGGCGAGAACATCAAGATCCGCCGTTTTGTCCGCTACGAGATGGGCGAGGGCCTGGAGAAGCGCCACGACAACTTCGCTGAGGAAGTCGCCGCGCAGAGCAAGAAGGCCTAAGCGCGCTTGCCCCGCCAGGGTCCCTGCCCGGACCCACCTTTTCCCGGGCGGCCTTGGCCCCCAAGCGCCGCATCCCCATAGCACCCGGAGCCGTCCCTTTCCACGGCCTCGGGTGCTTTTTTGCCGCCCGCCGCCCCCCTTCCGCCCCGGGGAATCCCCGCCCCGCGCGCCGCCCCCGCCCCGCGCGCCTGCCGTCCTCCCGCCGCGTTCCCCCATCAGAAGCATCCCCCGTTCCTTGCGCCCCGCCGCAAGACCGCCGCCAGGGCGCTCCCGCATCCCGACGCATCCCGCGTCACCCCGCAACCTCGCGCCTCGCGCGCCCCCGCCGCAGGCCACCGTCAAAGCCCTGCCCGCACCATCACCATCCATCCCCCGTTCGCCCCGGGAACCCTCTACCGCGCCCCGTTCCCCCGCCTCTCTCCCCCATTCCTCGCTACTCCCTGGGCAACCCCCGCAGCGCCCCGCTCTCCCGTCCCTCGCTCCCACCGCCCGCTTTGCCCCCCGCCGCGCCACACCCCCAACCACGCCCCTGCGCGCCACACCCCCCCCGCCCCCCCAAGCAAAACCCCCACAACCACACCAGCCCCCCCCGAGGCCCCCCAGGCCCCCCCCCACAACGCAAAGTGGTGACAAAGGCCTATAATTCCAGCTCTCTGGAGGCTAAGGCAGAGGATAGACAGTGGAAGACCTGCCTGAGCTAAAGGGTGAGTTCAAGGCCAGTCTGGACAACTTAGTGAAACCCTGACTCA
>CAOKIU010000065.1 GCA_948468595.1 uncultured Christensenella sp. | reverse complement strand
CCTAAACGGCGCGGTTCAGGGCGACATGCGGGGAACCATCCTGGGGAATCTCAACGGCACCATCCGCGGCGACCTATCCGGCAACGTTCAGGGCAACCTGGCGGGCAAGGTGCTGGGGGATGTCATGGGCGTGATCCACGGCAACGTCTCCGGCATGGTCATGGGGGACGTAAGGGAGATCCTGGGCGATATTCAGGCAGGCGCCGTCATCAAGGGCGATGTCGGCAGGCTGCACGGCGTCAACTACGGCCAGGTTAGTGGCGACATCGGCAGGAGATAAAGGAGGATTTGGGGATGTACGCGAATATCAAGGAAATACTGGATGCCGTCGCGCAGGGAAGGCTATCCCCCCAAGAGGCGGATGAGGAGATCGAGCGCCTCAAGGCCGGCAGCTCTTCCGCCGAGGAAGGCGCTCCTTTCCAAGAGCCGGCAAGGGATGCCCAGGGCGTGCCCTTTGCGCATGCGCAAACGGAAGAGGCAAACCAACACGCCACACGCCGCAGCGTTTCGGGCTTATTTGGCGGCAACATCGACTTTAACATCGAGGGCAGTGTCAACGGCGTTGTGGGCGGCAGCATTGCAAAGGGCGTGCACATCTCCGGCAACCTCAACGGCCCGCTGGGCGGCTCCATCTGCGAGGACGTGCGCATCGACGGCTTTGTCAACGGCCCCATCGGCGGGCAGATCAAGCGCGGCGCGATCATCGGCGGCAAGATCAACGGTCCCATCGGCGGCAGCATCGAGGAGAATGTGGAGATTCTGGGCAGCGTCTCCGGGCCCATCGGCGGCTCGATGAAGGGGCATGTCCACCACGATGTGGACGGCCCCATCGGCCGGAACCTGGATGGCACTGTGGACGGAAGCTGCCACGGCCCCATCGGCGGTTCGCTCAACGGCGCCGTCAAGGGCGACGTGGGCTCCCCGCATCGCCTCAATCGCAAGGCCATCCGCGGCGACCTCAACGGCACGGTGGGCGGCAGCGTGCTGGGCAAGGTGATGGGAAACGTCAATGGCCGCGTGGAGGGCGATGTGTACGCCATTTACGGCAGCATCGGCCCGGACGCCTATATCGGCGGCCGCGTGGACTACCTCTACGGTGAAAACAAAGGAACGGTTGTGGGCGGCATCGTACACATGAAGTGATCGCCGCAAAACAAGCCCCGCGCCGCGGCGCGGGGCTTGTTTCTTTTCTCTTTTCGGCCGAAAAAACGCAAGGATTGCCCGATTTCCGCCGCAAAACGGAATTGACAAGCGCCTTCCCCTCCGCTACCATGTAGGGAGAAGACAACGGGACTGGAGGTTTTGGACATGTCGGACATCGAAAAGTATTTGGACGAATCGCTGCCCTTTGCGGAACGGGCGCGGGATCTGGTCTCCCGCATGACGCTGGAGGAAAAGGCGAGCCAGATGGTCTACACCGCCGCTGCCATCGACCGGCTGGGGATACCCGCCTACAACTGGTGGAACGAGGCGCTGCACGGCGTGGCGCGCGCGGGCACGGCGACGATGTTCCCGCAGGCCATCGCCATGGCGGCGATGTTCGACCCCGACCTCATGGAGGAAATCGGCGCCATCATCGCCACCGAGGCCCGCGCCAAGTACAATGAGAGCGCGCGCAAGGGCGACCGCGACATCTACAAGGGATTGACCTTCTGGTCGCCCAACATCAACATCTTCCGCGATCCCCGGTGGGGCCGGGGGCATGAGACCTACGGCGAGGACCCCTTCCTCACCGCGCGCCTGGGCGTGCGCTTTGTCAAGGGTTTGCAGGGCGATGACCCCAAATACCTCAAGGCCGCCGCCTGCGCCAAGCACTTTGCCGTTCACTCCGGGCCGGAGTCTCTTCGGCACGAGTTTGACGCGGTGATCTCCAAGCAGGATCTGATGGATACCTACCTCCCCGCCTTTGAGGCTTTGGTCAAGGAGGCCAAGGTGGAGAGCGTGATGGGCGCGTACAACCGCGTCTTGGGCCAGCCCGCCTGCGCCAACGACCTGCTCACCGACATTCTGCGCAATCAGTGGGGTTTTGCGGGGCATTTTGTCTCCGACTGCGGGGCGCTGAAGGACTTCCACATGCATCACAAGGTCACTGACACCGCGCCGGAGTCCGCCGCGCTGGCTGTCAAGCACGGATGCGACGTCAATTGCGGGATGGTCTATCTGCACGTTCTCACGGCGATTCAGGAGGGCCTGCTCACCGAGGAGGATCTCACCCCCTGTGTCGAGCGGCTGATGACAGCGCGCATGAAGCTGGGTCTGTTTGACCGCGACTGCCCCTTCGACGCCATCCCCTACTCCGAAAACGACTCGCCGGAGCATCGCGCCGTGTCGCTGGAGGCCGCCCGGCGCGCGCAGGTCCTGCTCAAGAATGACGGCCTGCTGCCTCTTGATGTAAAGAACCTTACCTCCATCGCGGTCATCGGCCCCAATGCCGACAGCCAGGAGGTGCTCATGGGCAACTACAACGGCACGGCCTCCCAGTACGTGACGATCCTGGAGGGAATCCACGAATTGTGCGACGGCAAGGCGCGCGTGTACTATGCGGAGGGCTGTCCCCTCTACCGCGACCGCTCTGAAGGGCTCGCCCTGCCCGGCGACCGCCTGATGGAGGCCGTGACGGTTGCGGAGCAGGCGGATGTAGTGGTGCTGTGCCTGGGGCTGGACCCCCGCATTGAGGGGGAAGAGGGCGATGCCTCCAACGAATACGGCGCGGGGGACAAAGCGCACCTGAATCTCCCCGGCTTGCAGCAAAAGCTGCTGGAAAAGGTGGTGGCCGTGGGCAAACCCACGGTGCTCATCCTCTCCTCCGGCTCCGCCCTGGCGGTCAATTTCGCGCAGGAGCGGTGCAATGCAATCGTGCAGAACTTCTATTCCGGCAGCCTGGGCGGACGGGCGGTGGCGGAGCTGCTCTTCGGGCATTACAGCCCCAGCGGGCGGCTGCCCGTGACCTTTTACAAAAGCCTGGACGATCTTCCCGACTTTACGGACTATGCGATGGAGGGGCGCACCTACCGCTACCTCAAGACCGCGCCGCTCTATCCCTTCGGCTATGGTCTGTCCTATGCGAAATTCAACTTTGCGGACTTGGAGCTCTCCGCCGGCGCGCTGCGGCCGGGAGAGCCGCTCACCGCCTCCATCACCGTCCTGAACGAGAGCGCGTTCGCGGCCGCCACGCCGGTGGAATTCTACATCCGCGATGAGGAGGCGAGCGCGCGCGTGCCGCACTTCTCCCTCTGCGGGCTCGCCCGCGTGGCGCTCGCGCCTGGGCAAAGCCAGCGGGTGACGGTGGAAATCCCGCCGCGCTGCATGAGCCTGGTGACGGAGGAAGGCGAGCGCGTCATCGAGCCGGGCGATTTCACGATATTCGCCGGCGGCTCCGCGCCCGATGAGCGCTCCTTCGAGCTGACGGGCACGCGCCCGCTGTGCGCGCGCTTCACCGTGCAATAAAGGCGCTGGCTTTCTTGGTTGCACAAAGGCCCCCCTCGGCCAAGCCGAGGGGGGCCTTGTCAGGCGGCGCCTGGACTCATTCCTCTCGTTTCAAATCATCCTCTGCGGTATAGAGCCGCCGCGCGGCACAGGCGACGTACACCGCCTCCGCGCCGTGCTGAAGGAACGTGCTAGCGCACTCCTCCACCGTTGCGCCGGTGGTCATCACATCGTCCACCAAAAGTACGGTCTTGCCCACAAAGCGGGCCGCGTCCCGGTCCGGAAGAATGGAGCCGGCGATGTTCGCCCGCCTCTCCTCCGCGCTCAAGCCCACCTGAGAGCGCGTGCCGCTCCGCTTCCCCAGGGCGCGCGGCAAAAAGGGAAGGCGCAGCAGGCGGGATACGCGCCGGCCCAGCACCTCGGCCTGATTGTACCCGCGTTCCCTGCGCGTCCTAGCCGTTGCCGGAACGCAGGTCACCACCTCCGGCCGCCAGCCGGCAAGCCCGACCATGCGGGCGATCTCGCGGCCGAATAGGCGCGCCGGCAGATCAAACTCGCCGGAAAACTTCATGCGCCGCACCAAGTCGCGCGCTGCGTCCTCATAGAGAAACGCGCATCGGGCCGCGGAATAGGGCGGCCGCTCCATTGTGCAGGCGAGGCAGACGGCCCGGCCAGCAAGCGGCTTGCCGCATACCGCGCAGACCGGTTCGGGCAGGCGGCGCAGCTTCTCCCGGCAAACGGCGCAAATTCCCTCCTCCACCGCTTCCGCGCCGTCGCACACCAAGCAGCGCCGGCATGGAAAGAACACGTCCAGCGCGGCGTCTCTCCATTTCATTGCATCCATTTCAGCGCGTCGCCCCCTTCTCCCAGGCTGTCCAGGCGGTAGAGGCGCTCGGCCAGCGCAGTATATCGCTGCGCGGTCTTGTTGTTGGCCACCATGCGCTGGAGAACGCCCTCGCTGCCCACCAGCACCACGCGCTCCTTGGCTCTGGTCACGGCTGTATAGAGCAGGTTGCGCACCATCATCTGCGGCGGACCGGGCAGGAGCGCGAGAACCACCGTGGAAAACTCGCTGCCCTGGCTCTTGTGGATAGTCATGGCGTAGGCCAGCTCCAGATCTTGCAGCATTGCCTCGTCGTATTCAACGCGGCGCTCATCGTCAAAGAGCACGGTCAGGCTGTTTTCCTCTATGCTCTCGATGATGCCGATGTCGCCGTTGTATACGCCCAGGCCCTCTTCCTCCTTCTGGGCCGCGCCGCGGCTCCACTCGGCCTGATAGTTGTTGCGCACCTGCATCACCTTATCCCCCTCGCGGAAGCGGTTGTCTCCGCTCAGGCGCTCCTTTTTGTGGCGGGAAGGCGGGTTGAGCCGCTCCTGTAGCAGGCGGTTGAGCGCCCATACGCCCGCCTCCCCCTTTTTCATGGGGGCCAATACCTGAATATCGCGCACAGGATCGATGTGATAAAACCCTGGCAGGCGCGTTGTGGCCAGCGCGCACACGCTGTCCGAAATGGCGGCTAGACTCTCTCGCCGCTCAAAGAAGAAATCGGTGTCGCGGTTGATGAGTATGGGCATTTCCCCGCTGTTGATGCGATGGGCGTTTGTGACGATGTGGCTCTGGGCGGCCTGGCGGAACACCTCCGTCAGGCGCTCGACGGCGATAACGCGGCTCTCGATGATGTCTTTGAGCACATTGCCCGCGCCAACGGAGGGCAACTGGTCGGCGTCGCCCACCAGGATCAGGCGCGTGCCGGGGCGCAGCGCCTTGAGCAGGGAGCGCATCAGCATCAGGTCCACCATGGACATCTCGTCCACGATCACCACATCGGCCTTTAGAGGGTCTTCCTCCGACTTGCCAAACAGGGGAAGGGCATCGTCCTCACCCGCGGCGTATTCCAGCAGGCGGTGAAGGGTCTTGGCCTCCTGCCCTGTGGCCTCGGTCATGCGCTTGGCCGCGCGGCCCGTGGGGGCTGCCAGTGAAACGGTGAGCCCCTCGCGCTGCATGAGCCGGATGATGCAGTTGATCACCGTGGTCTTGCCCGTTCCCGGGCCGCCCGTGATCACCACCACCGGCGACTGCGCTGCCTGAAGAATGGCGCGGCGCTGGCCGGCCTCAAAGAAAATGCCCTGCTCCTCCTCAAAGGCGTCCAGATCCTCGTTGGTAAACTTGGGCGCCTTCGTCCGCGGCGCGCGCTGGAGCAAAACGAGTTGCAGCGCCACCTCCTTTTCCGCATCGAGCATGGCGCGGTGGTAAACGGCCGTGCAGTCCTCGCGCTCCTCCTGGATCACCTCGCCCATCAGCGCCAGCGCCTTGAGCTCGTTTTCCACCTCCTCGCGGGGCGCTTGCAGCACGCCCTGGGCCGCATCGAGCAGCTTCTCCCGGGGCAGGTAGACGTGCCCCGCGCCGCCCGCCGCATCCTTTAAAATGTAAGTTACGCCCGCACGCAGGCGATGGGGATCGGAGGGATGCACGCCCATGGAAAGGGCGATGTGATCCGCCGTGCGGAAGCCCACGCCCGGCACGTCCTGGGTGAGCTGATAGGGATTGGCCTTGAGCACCGTCACCGCGTTGCTGCCATAGGTCTTGATGATGCGCATGGCGAGGTTGGGCGTGATCTGATACTTTTGCAGGAAGAGCATGGTCTCGCGCGTTTCCTGCTGGGCGGCGTAGTTCTCCGCGATGATGGCGGCGCGCTTGGGGCCGATGCCCTCCACCTCGCGCAGGCGGCCGGGGTCGTTTGCCAGGACGTTCAGCGCGTCGTCGCCAAAGGCCTCCACAATGGCCTTGGCCGTCATTTCGCCAATGCCCTTGATCAGCCCGCTGGCCAGGTAGCGCTCGATCTCCTCCGCCTTGGTGGGGATGATGGTCTCATAGCGCTCCGCCTTGAGCTGCTTTCCGAACACCGCGTGGGTGGTGAACGCGCCAAAAACGCGCACACGCTCCCCCTGTTTGATAAAGGGGAGCGTGCCGACCACGGTTTGCGCGGTGTTGCCCTTGCGCACGGACACCACCGCGTAGCCGTTCTCCTCGTTCCGAAAAATGATCTCCTCTACAATGCCCTCGATTTCATCCATGGCTTTGCAATCCCTTCCCCGGGTGAAGCCGAAGGCGGCGTCCCCGATTTACTTTGCCGCATCGAGCAGCGCCTCCACCTTGTCGATGCGCTCCCAGGGCAGGTCAATGTCGGTGCGGCCAAAGTGGCCGTAGGCCGCGGTTTGCAGATAGATGGGCGCGCGCAGGCCCAGGGCCTCGATGATGGCGGCCGGGCGCAGATCAAAGACGCGCCGCACAATCTCCTCCAACCGGGCGTCCTCCATGACGCCGGTGCCAAAGGTATCCACCAGCACGGAGACCGGCTGCGCAACGCCGATGGCGTAAGCGATCTCAATTTCGCACCGCTTGGCAAGGCCCGCCGCCACGATGTTCTTGGCGATATAGCGCATCATGTAGCAGGCGCTGCGGTCCACCTTTGTGGGGTCCTTGCCGGAGAACGCGCCGCCGCCATGGGGCGCATAGCCGCCATAGGTATCCACGATGATCTTGCGGCCCGTCAGGCCCGAATCCCCTTCCGGACCGCCCACAACAAAGCGGCCGGTGGGGTTGATATAGTATTTCGTCTCCCCGTCCAGCAGATCTTCCGGAATGACGGGGCGCACAACGTGCGCAATGAGGTCGCGGTGAATGGTCTCCTGATCCACATCGGCGCTGTGCTGGGTGGAGAGCACAATGGCGTCCACGCGCGTGGGCTTGCCGTCCAGGTACTCCACCGTCACCTGGCTCTTGCCGTCGGGCCTAAGATAGGGCAGCACGCCCTCCTTGCGCACCTTGGCCAGCTGGCGGGTGAGGCGGTGGGCCAGCGCGATGGCCATGGGCATCCGCTCCTCCGTCTCGTCGCAGGCATAGCCGAACATCATGCCCTGGTCGCCCGCGCCGATGTCGTGCTCGCCCTTGTCGCGGCCCTCCAGCGCATTGCTCACCCCCATGGAAATATCCGGGGACTGCTGGTCCAGCGCGATCTGCACGGCGCAGGTCGCGGCGTCAAACCCGCACGCTCCGCCCTGATAGCCGATGCGCGCGATGGTATCGCGCACGACCTTGTTGTAGTCCACCTGGGCCTTGGAGGTAATCTCGCCCATGACCAGCACCATGCCGGTGGTGGCGATGGTTTCGCACGCCACGCGGGCCATGGGGTCTCCTTTTAGGTGCGCGTCCAAAATCGCGTCGGAAATCTGGTCGCAGAGCTTGTCCGGATGTCCCTCGGTGACGGATTCGGAGGTAAAATAGCGCTTTCCCTGTTGCAGCATGATTCTTTTTCGCATCCTTTCTCAATTTGGACCACCAGGATGGATAAGAACGCCGCACAGATTCCTTCGTCAAGTAAAGCCTTCTACGCTGCCACGGTAGAAGGCTTTGCAATCACACTTCCACCTCATATTTCAACGCGCGAAAACGCGCGCTGCGGGAATTGGCACCACTGTCATGCGACCGGTTGCCGGGTTTCATCGGGCCCGTCCCTCAACCACTCTTTATAAGGCGTTCTTATTCGGTTGTCACTGGGTAAAGGATAGCATATCCCCGCTTGTTCGTCAACAGCGTTTAATCAAGAACTAACACATCTCCCCATTTTTCGCGCCCATCGCGCCCGGCGCTAGAGGATGACGATCTGGCCGAAGAGGAGCATGAGCAGTCCGGCAATGCAATTGCCCAGGACGATGACCGGCAGCGCGTGCTTGATGCGCAGGTCCAGCATCGCGGCGATGCCGCTGCCCGTCCAAACGCCGGTCGTGGGCAGGGGAATGGCCACAAAGACAAACAGGCCCAGCAGGGAATACCTGCGCACGCCGCCGGACTTCCTCTTAAACCGCGCCTCCAGCTTTTCGGCGAAGTCGTGAAAGAACTTTCGGCCCTTGCACCACCGAAAGAAGGGGCGAAGCAGCAGCAGGATGAAGGGCACCGGGAGGCTGGAGCCGATCACGGCGATGATGAACGTCTCCCACAGGGGGAGGCCCATGGCAAGGCCCATGGGAATGGACGCCTTGAGCTCCAGGACCGGCAGCATGGACATCCCCAGCACGGTCAAGGCTGCCTTAAGCCACTCTGTCAACAGCATAAATACCTCACAGCATTGTATTTTCCTGGGAATAAGACGACGAAACGCAAAATAAAGTTGCCAAGACACACAAAAGCAGTATAATTTATGTGGGGGAAAAAAGCAAGTTCCCCGCATCAAAATCTGGAGGACGATAAGACGCATGAAAAAAGTGCTCGGCTGCATCCGCAGGGCCTGCGAGGATTTCGGGTTGATCGAGGACGGCGACCGCGTTGGCGTGGGCGTTTCCGGCGGCAAGGACAGCCTGCTTCTCCTTTACGCGCTCAGCCTCTACCGCCGCTTTTCCAAGCAGCGGTTCGACCTTGTGGCGCTGACGCTCACCATGGGCCTGGAGCCCTTTGACCTCAGCGGCATCCGCGCGCTCTGCAAAGAACTGGACGTTCCCTACGTCGTACAGGAAACGCACATCGGCCAGGTCATCTTTGAGGAGCGCAAGGAGAAGAACCCCTGCTCCCTGTGCGCCAAGATGCGTCGCGGCGCGCTCAACGAGCTGGCCAAAGCGCAGGGCATGAACAAAGTGGCGTTGGGTCACCACCGCGACGACGCGCTGGAGACGCTGCTGCTCTGCCTGCTGCACGAGGGCCGCATCCACACCTTCCACCCCAAGTCCTATCTTTCCCGCATGGAGCTTACGGTGATCCGCCCCATGGTCTACGTTCCAGAAAAGCACATTGTGCACGTGGCGCGGCAGCTGAATCTTCCGGTGGTCAAGTCTCCCTGCCCCGCCAATGGCAACACGCAGCGCGAGGAGATGAAGAACCTGCTCGACAGCCTGTGCAAGCTCTATCCCAATGCGCGCGAGCTGATGCTCTCCGCCTTGCGCAATGAAGAACAATATGGCTTGTGGAATAAAGAAAGCTAACCTCTCACCGCGCGTTCGGCTACCTTACGCCGCAACGCAAAGCGCCCCGCCGGGATTGCCGCCGGCGGGGCGTCTTGTTTTACTCTATGATGTTTTTCGCTTATCCGGATAGAAGCACCGCAGCACCCATTCCTTGCTCTTGGCCGCGTCGGCGATCCAATAGCTCTCTCGCTCGCCCTCTGTCTGCGTCCCCGGCAGAATGACCGGCTCCTCAAAATCCAGCGCGCCGCCCGAGAGCCAGGCGCGAATCTCCTCCTTGGTCAGGTCCGTGCGCAGGCAGTCGGCGATGGACTGCGCCAGGGCGTCCCGCTCCGGTGCGGGCAAATCGGACATCTGGCTCGCCAGGGTCTTCATCAACGTCATGATGAGCTGCTGATGGCGCTCCAGCTTGCCGATGTCTGTGCCGGAATAGTCCACCCCGCCAATATCGTTGAGATAGGAATAGGAAGCGTAGCCGGCGATGCGGGGGGAAATGTTCTGGAATCCCTGTTGAATGCCAAAGTCGGATATGGCGTCTTCCACCGTCAGGTACACGCCCGGCGTTAGCGCCGCCAAAGACTCCAGCTGTACGGTGTTGAGCAGTGCGTAGTGATCGATGCGCACGCCTCCAAGCAGGGCGGAAACCGCCTCCATCGTCTTCATCTCAGCCAGTCCCGCGCTCTCCGCCGCGTGATACACCGCGCCGATTTTTCCATAGCTGTTGTGGCGCAAATCGCCCTCGCGGCCGTAGTTCTCCACCCACACGCGCGTATCCCTGGGAATGGTCATCATTGCGATGCGGCCTTGTCCTTCTCGAACCAGGACGGTCAGCGATGTCAGGAGCGAATCCCCCTTCTGGTCATAGGAGACCGCGCCGATGACCAGAGATCGGGCCTCCTCACTGCGCACCAGCGCGTTTTCGGAATAGACAAACCCCTCTTGCAAAGGAACGTCCCTTTCGGCGGGCGGTTCCACGGGCGCGCAGCCACAGTGCAGCAAAAGAAGCGCCGCCGCCAGGAGGGCGCCCAGTTTCTTCATTCTCTTCCTCCTAACGGTGAAAGTCATAGCGCACGGGCTTTCGATAATCATACACCAGGTCGCCATAGAGCTCCATATTCTCCAGGGCGATGCCGGTGCCGCGCACCACGCAATCGGCGGGATTTTCCGCCAACAGGCAGGGGATGCGCAGCGAGGTCTGCACCCGGCGGCACAGGCCGCCCAACAGCGCGCCGCCGCCGGTTAAGGTGATGCCATTTTGATAGATGTCCGAGGCGAGCTCGGGCGGCGTGCGCTCCAGGACGGAGTGAATGGCCTCGATGATGGCGACGGCCACCTCCTCCACCGCCTCGGAGATCTCTCGGGCATCGATGTGCTCGGTGCGCGGCAGGCCGGAGATGATGGACCGCCCGGTCACATCCATGGTGCCCACCGGCGGCTCCGGGGAGACCACGGCCAGCTGCATCTTGATCCTTTCGGCCGTGCGCTCGCCGATGTGCAGGTTGTGCCGGCGGCGCATGTACTTGATGATGGCGTCGTCCACCTTGTCCCCCGCGACCTCTACGCTCTCCTTGACCACGGCGCTGCTCATGGAAATCACGGCGATATCCGTCGTGCCGCCGCCAATATCCACCACCATGCAGCCCCCCGCGCGGGTCACCGGCAGGCCCGCGCCGATGGCCGCGGCAACGGGCTCTTCAATGAGCTTGGTATCCATGGAGCCCGCGTCCGCCGTGGCCTCCATCACCGAGCGGCGCTCCACCTCCGTCACCCCCGAGGGAACGCACACCACCACGCGCGGGCGCGCAAAGCTGAACCGCCCCAGCACTTGCCTTAGATAGTAATGGATCATGCGCTCGGTGAGTTCATAGTCGGAGATAACGCCGTTTTTCAGCGGCCGAACGGCCTTGATGCCCTTGGGGGTTCTGCCCAGCATGCTCAGCGCCCGATCCCCCACGGCGATGATGGTATGGCTGTACTCGTCCACCGCCACCACCGACGGCTCGCGCAGCACAATGCCCTTGCCCTTAATATACACCAGCACGGATGCCGTGCCCAAATCCATTCCAATATCCCGCGTAAAAACGCTCAAGAGTAATCGCTCCTTCTATTGACAGCGCACAAAAATCCGCGCCGTCCTCTATATAAAACCGCCAAGGATGGCGGCAGTAAAATTGACTATGCGTAAGCCTAGCATCGTGAGTTATATTCTCGGCAACCGCGCTTTTCTCCTGCCGCGCAACGCGCGATTCGTCAAAATATTTTCTGTCATTTTTTACCATCCAAGTGTTGGAATTTGCGCATGGTGGCAATGCCGCCGCGCAGATGGCGCTCCGCCTTGTTTACGTCCAGCACGCGCCGCGTTTGCCGGTGCAGCGCCTTGTTGATGTGCGGCAGGCGCTCGGTGAGGTCTTTATGTACCGCCGTGTCAAAACGGAACGGTTTTCTCCCGGCCCGGGCCGGCAAGGACGCGCATGAAGACGTCCACATTGCCCTCCTTGTCCACTTCGATCCGCTCCACGACGCGCTTGAGCTGGGCGTTGGTCATGCGCGCCACGTCCACAACATCCCGCTCCTCTTGAAATACCGCGCCGAGGATCTCCTCCAAGCGCACGCCGCTCAGGCCTTGCTGCGACAGCCTGTCCCGCTCAGCCTCCGCCGCCTCCGCTTCCCCGCGCAAATCGGATAGCTTCTCCTCCAGCTCTTCCCGGCTGATCAGGTCCTCTGCGTAGAGGTCCGCGTACTTGCGCCGCGCCCGGCGCAGCCTGCTGATCCGCGCCTCCAACGCCCTTAGGCGCGCGGGGTCCGCTTCCCCGGCGCACAACCCGCGCGCAAGCTCCCGCACGACCAGCGGGGCCACCCTCCCTCTGCCTTGGAGCTGGTCCGCAAAGTATTCCTCCAGCGCGCAAATCAGCGCGCTCTCCTCCACGGCGGCGGCGTTGGGGCAGCTCTCCGCCCCCTTGCCGTTTCGGGCCGAGCATACCCAGCGAACGTAGGTGTTCTTGTAGGATCGCAC
>CAOKIU010000064.1 GCA_948468595.1 uncultured Christensenella sp. | reverse complement strand
GCCAATGTAGAATGGCTGCGGTGTGATTTCCAATTCCATTTTATCATCTCCTGCCATCCAAATAGTTTTTCACCAGCATGATGCCCAGCGTCATAAGGTCTCCCGCCGCCGCAAAAACCATGAACCACGGGGATACAAACGCCGCGCACCCCAGAATAATCAGGTGTATCAGGGGCTTGATCAACACCAGGGCGATGATCCGCTTGTTGCTCATCTGGCCGACCAACAGCTTCTTGGTCATTGCGCAGTTGAACAGGCCGCCGGCCAGCCCCCACGCCAGCCCGAGCGCGTCCGGAATCCATTGAATTGCCGGCATCGCATCCCCTCCCTTTTGATTGCCTCCAAACAGAATACGCCCAATGATTTTGTTTGTAAAGAGAGATTTTGCCTGTTAACGATTATTTTGCATTCACGCTTCCTCTCTTAAATCATATTTTTCTTACATTATATGCGTAACTTTTTACATTCCGGTTCCATCCCCGTGTCCCTTTGCTAGCGGGGATTGACAGACGCTCCCTCTCATGCTATATTGTAAACCGTAAATTGAATATAAGTTTACAATTAAGGAGGAACCACGCATGCAACGACTCAATACCCGCAGCCTTGTTCTGTGCGCGCTCTTCTGCGCGCTGATTGCGGTGGGCGCGCAGGTGACCGTGCCCATCCCCTATGGCGCCATCACGCTGCAACTGTTTTTTGCACTGCTTGCCAGCTTTGTTCTGCCGCCGCTGCAAAGCCTGGCCGCCCTTGCCGCCTACCTGCTCCTTGGCCTTGTGGGCGCGCCGGTCTTTGCGGGCTTTTCCGGCGGCCTTTCCACAGTGACCACCCCAACCTTTGGCTTTATCACCGGCATGGTGCTCGGCGCGCCGCTGACCTCGCTCCTGTATCGCAGGCTCAAGCGCCGTCTGCGCGCCTTTCCCGCCGCGCTGCTTTCCGGCCTTGTGGGCATCGCGCTGGTCTATCTTTGCGGCGCGGTTCACGGCTATCTCATCCTGCGCCTCGTCCTTGCGCAGGAGGTGACGCTCTCCTTTATTCTATGGAATTGGTGCTTAATCTATCTGCCCTTTGACGCAGCCAAGCTCCTGGCTGCCGCGTCTATCGCCCCTCCCCTACTGCGGCGCCTCCCCGCGTCCGGCCGCTGAGGCGCCGACGCGCAGGCCAGGCGCCCGCAAAGCAAAAGCCCCGCGAACGGCCAAAGCGCCGAACACGAGGCTTTTTTCTTTTCCTTATCTTTTTTTATCCCGCACGCGGCGAGTGGCCACCACATTGGCCCCCGTCCCCGCCACGTCGCGCAGAACGCATTCGCCCACCTTAACCGGCGCCTTGATCTGGATCATGCGGATGGCGCGCAGGACGTCCGGCACCTTGTCCTTGGGCACAGGCGCGTCGGTTTTGACCGAGCACATGGCCTGATCGCCGTGTTTTACAGGCGCCGAGGAGGTGACGGTGCGCATGGGCGCAGTGAATTCCTGTACGCCGTAGGCCTTTCCGCGCGGGCAGGTATTCCCCGCTACCTTTACCTCGCCGCCCTCATCCCACACGGTCAGGCGGCAGCCCACCGGGCAGGCAATGCACACAAATTCCTTCTTCACTTCTCAGCCCTCCTCCACGCGCACGGTCACGTCCCCATCCACCTGGGATAAGTCGATCTCCGCCTTTTCCATCTCTCCCGGCGTCATGACGAGCTTCTTTTTGGAAACCAGCACCCGCTCTGCGCAGGAGATGGTCAGGCGCGCGGGCTTAAACGCCGCGCCAACGCGGAAATAGAGCTCCGCCTTGCCCTCGCCCTTGACCAGGCGCTGGGGCACGACGTATCGCACGCCCCCCTGCGCCATGACGCGCACCGTTTCCGCCTTGTTCAGCTTCCCCAGCGCGTACTTGGCCGCGTTTTCACCCGCAATGGCTGCTTCGCGGCTGACGTTATCCACCAAATCGTGTACGTGCAGCACGTTGCCGCAGGCAAAGATGCCCTCCGCCGTGGTCTGACGCGCCGCATCCACCACCGCGCCGGAGGTCACGGGGTCCATGTCGGCGCCCGTTCCCTTGGTCAGCTCGTTTTCCGGAATGAGGCCCACGGACAAGAGCAGGGTATCGCACGGCACAAACCGCGCCGTTTCCATCTTGGGCGCGCGGGTTGCGGGGTCCACTTCCGCGACCGTCACACCCTCGACGCGCTCCTGGCCGTGAATCTCCACCACCGTGGTGTTAAAGTAAAGCGGAATGCCGTTGTCCTCCAAGCACTGCACGATGTTGCGGTTCAGCCCGCTGGAATAGGGCATCAGCTCGCACACCATCTCCACCTTGGCGCCTTCCCAAACCATGCGCCGCGCCATGATCAGGCCGATGTCGCCGGAGCCCAGCACAACCACGCGCCGCCCCGGCATCATGCCCTCCATGTTGACCAGGCGCTGCGCACAGCCCGCCGTATACACGCCCGCCGGCCGCGTTCCCGCAATGCCCAGCGCCCCGCGCGTCCGCTCCCGGCAGCCCATGGCCAGCACCACCGCGCCCGCCTGCACCGTGATAAGCCCCGCCTTGCCAACGGCGGTCACTACGCGGTCCGGGCTGACCGAGAGCACCATGGTATCCAGCATCACTTCAATCCCATCCGTGTGCTCCACTTGGTCTACGAACCTCTGCGCGTATTCGGGTCCGGTCAATTCCTCGCCGAAGTAGTGCAGGCCAAAGCCGTTGTGAATGCACTGCTGCAAAATGCCGCCGGGGTAGGAATCCCGCTCCATCACCAGCACCTGCCGGGCGCCCGCCTCGTGCGCCTTGAGCGCCGCCGCCAAGCCCGCGGGACCACCGCCGATGACGGCCACATCGACTTTTCTATCCATCTATTTCTCCTCCTGGCGGGTGCGGCCCACAATCATTTTGGACGCGCCGCCGTTCTTGGTAATCTTCTCCATGGGTATTCCGCCGTATTTTTCAATCAGCTCCATCACGCGCGGCGCGCAAAAACCGCCCTGGCAGCGCCCCATGCCTGCGCGCGTGCGGCGCTTGACGCCGTCCAGCGTCGCCTTGCCCAGCGTCCTTTCGATGGCGGCGGCGATTTCCGCCTCGGTCACGGTCTCGCACCGGCAGATCACCCGGCCGTATCGCGGGTCCTTCTCAACGGCCGCCGCCCTTTCCTCCTGCGTCATGGCGCGGAAGGGCTTCTCCTTTTTGCGCACGGGGTTAAAATCGCCGCGCTCCACAAGGTTCAAACCCGCGCGGCGCAGAGACTCGACCGTCTCCACGGCGATGGCGGGCGCGCTGGACAGGCCGGGCGAGCAGATGCCCGCCGCCTGGATGAGCCGGGGATTGGCCTTGGACTGTCCCAGGATGAAATCCCCGGTCGAGGGGATGGCGCGGATGCCCGCAAAGGCGGTGATGGGACGGTTGGCCGGCACCTGCGGCATCGACCGCACGCCCGCGCGCTTGAGCGCGTCCACGCCCGCTTGCGTCACCGACGTATCCTCCTTGCCGGAATCGTCCACAGCCGTGGGGCCGATAAAGGCGTTGCCATCCACCGTGGGCGAGACCAACACGCCCTTGCCCAGGGGCCCGGGCGCCTGGAACACCACGCGCTGCACAAATCCCGAGGCTTCGCGGTCCAGCAGGATGTACTCTCCCTTGCGGCCGGAGATGGTAAAGCTATCGTCCCCCATCAGGCGGGAGATCTCGTCGGCGTGTACCCCCGCGGCATTGACCACATAGCGGGAGCGGAACAGCACGTTTTTATCGCTCTCCACCTCCACTGCGTCGCGCAGCGTTGTGATCTTTTCCGCCAGGAAGTCAAAATAAAACTCCACGCCGTTGTCGTGCGCGTTCTCGGCGCAGGCAATGGTCATTTCATACGGACAGGTAATCGCGCCCGTGGGCGCCCACAGCGCGCCCACCACCTCGGGGGAAAGGCCAGGCTGCTTGTCCAGCGCCTCCTCGCGCGTGAGGATCGCAAGGCCCGGCACGCCGTTCTTCTCGCCGTAATCGCGCAGTTTTTTGACCTGCTCCATTTCCTCTTCAGAGAAGGCCGCCACCAGCGAGCCCACGCGCTTGAGGGGCACGCACAGATCGCGGCACCACTCATCGTACATCGCGTTGCCCGCCACGTTGACCCGGGCCATATTGGTGCCCGGCTTGCAATCGTAACCCGCATGCACGATGGCGGAATTCGCCCGGGATGCGCCCATGGCCACATCCACCTTGGCCTCCAGCACCGCCACGCGGATTTTATATTTGGAAAGCTGCCGCGCAATGGCGCAGCCGACTACGCCCGCGCCGATGACGACCACATCATACATATCCCTACTCCTCCCGGAAGTCCTATTTCTTCGCGTACTATTGTAACCATTTCCCCTTTGGCTGTCAACGCAATTCTACCCCGCGCGCTGCCGCACCGGCGCCCTGAGGGCTGTAAAGCTCCCATCGGCGTTCCTTCCCCTACTTCCGCCCCCATGGCGCGCTCCTTGTCTCCTGGCGCCAAAAACCACTGTAACGGCGTCCCTCAATTGCGGGCCGCAGGCCCCATTTGGGTTAGGGGAGCGGCCAAGCGCAAGCAAGGGCCGCCCCTTACGGGGCGGCCCTTGCCGTATCGATCGTCGCGTTATTTCTCGCTCATGGGCTTTTCAAAGACCGCGACTTTGGGCATCATCGGGGTGATTTCCATCTCCCATCCATCGATGTGCTTGACCTCCCCCATGCGCCCCAGGAAGTCCTCCACGCCGGAGACATCCACGGTCATGCCCTTGGTCTTGTAGTGCATGGGGATGACGGTGCGGGGAGCGACCAGACGCACAATCTGCGCGGCAAGTCCGCTATCGATGGTGTAGTTCCCGCCCACAGGGATGAGCATGACGTCCGCGCCCTGCAACGCGCCCAGCACGTCATGGTCCGGCATGCAGCCCAGGTCTCCCAGATGGGCGATCTTAACGCCGTCCATTTGGATGACAAAGATGATGTTCCGGCCGCGCTTGGTTCCCTGCGCGTCGTCATGCGCGGTGTCATAGCCCGTGACCAGAACATCCGCCACCCGATGCAGCCCCGTATCGTCCACAACCGCCGGCTCGTCCAGCACCGATTCCACGGCGTTGTGATCGTGATGCGCGTGCGAAACCGTCACAATGTCGGCGCGCACGTCGGGAAAGGTCAACCCAATGTCGCCGAAGGGATCGGTGATGATGGTCTTGCTGCCCACAATGCGAAAGCTGGAGTGCCCAAGCCACTGTATTTTCATTGTCCATTTCCTCCATTCGTCAATTCCGCTAAAGTCTCTCTGTGGTAAACGATCTGCCGCGCCACCGCCGGCAGGGTCGAAGCCGTCACCCCCAGGCGCAGGGAACGGGCGTAGTGCGCGCCCAGCGCCTCCTCCAACAGCTTTAGGGTGCGCGCGCGCCGCTTGGCGTCCTCGTCCAGATCCAGGCACAGCCGCGCAAGGTAGGGGCAGTCCGCTGCCCCCTCCCGCTTAAAACCGTGATGTAGGATTTGATAGAGCAGCGTGTCCAGCGGCGAGCGCGCAGGGTTCACATCAAGGCTAGGCGTGCGCGCGTCCATGGCGAACAGCAGGCGGGCCAGCGCCGCGTCCTTGAGGGTCACAAACGCCGTATCCCCGCGAAAAACGCACTGAAAGTCCGCATCCAATGGGAACGGCGCCGCGCCGTACAGGCTGAAATGCCCCAGCCGGTAGGGCGGCGGGAGCACGCGCGGCCGCCGCCCCGCAAGGCCGCGCAGCCTATCGGAGATCTGCGCAAGTTCCGGGCTCATGCCTGGGGATGGAACTGCACGCTGACGCGGTTGAGACCCACATACTGGTTTTGCACGTGCATATAGTACTCCAGCTCAATGCGCCCATCCCCGTCCGACATCATGTACATCACTTTCGTCGGCAGGGCCTCCATGTCCAGCCGCCCAAAGGGCGTGTAATAGGAGCTGAGATATTTGCATCCCTGTTTCAGGATCAGGCGCATGCTCGCCTCTCCCTCGCGCGAGAGCATCACCGTATCTCCCTTCATCTCAATGCTGGCCTGGCCGGTCATGCCCCCCTGACCGGATTCCTCATATTCCAGCACAGCTGCATCGTCCGTTTTGCGCAGGGTACCCGCACAGGTCAACTCCATCACGGCTTCCTGACCGTCTTCCTGCACCTGCGTAGACGTCATTTGCAAAATGACCTTTTGACCGTTCATGGTTCTCCCCTTTCCGCTAACGGCTCAAAAACCTTATGATATAGGGTAAACCATCGCCTAGAAATATGCAACACACTTCCCAAACTCTTTACAATATCCCGCAATTTGGAACAAAAAGCGGGGACAATCCTGCACAAACCGCGCGTCGCTTGGTCATTTTGCCTTAGACGACTTCCTCGCCCTCATCTTGGGCGACGACCTTGAGGATGTCCTCGGCCTGAGCGGTCTGGGCGTTGAGGTACACCAGATAGTCCTCCTCCTCACTGGTGCCGCGCAGCTCATAGCAGAGGATCTCCTGTCCGTTCTTGGGAATGAGGGCCAGGCGCACGCTCTCCACCTTCAAAGAAACCGCAAGGGACCGGATCTCCTCCTCGGTCTTCAGGTCATCAGGCAGGTCGCGCGCAACATGGTTGCGCAGATAGTTGTTGGCCTCCAAGCCGATCACCAGGCCCGTATCCATGGAGACCTGAACCTTGACAAGGTCGGGATAGAGCCGCACCCCGTCTGCCACCGGCACGAAATTAAAGGTGATCATGCCGAAATTCGTCTGGTAGTACGCGGCCTCCATCTCCCCGTATTCACGGGTCTTTAGGAAGTCCAGCGCGTTTTGGCGGCAAATTTCGATGGGGTGATTGGTCTCCCCCGGCGAATACTCCGGCATCATCATCAGCACGTGTCCGCCCGTCTTGGAGATCTGCACGTGCAAAACGCCCGCGTCGATGGTGTCCACCGCCACGCCCCAGCAGGGAATCTCCCCATCCACGCCCTGCTCGGCCGTGACCGACTTTACGCGCTCGGCGCCCACGAAGCTGCGCGCGATTTCCCGCGCCGCGTCCTCGTCCACGCTCTCGGTTCCCAACGCCTTGGGCGCGGTGCGCGCGGCCTGCGAAAACGCGCCGTCATAGATCAGGGAGGGGACGGGCGTGGAGGGATTGGCAAAGGCGGCATACGGGTCCTCGCCCTCCTCCGGCCGCGCCAGCGGCGCCTGCAAGGATACGTTCGTCACATCCTCCGCGCGCAAATGCTGCACGGTGTAGTTCAGGGCCTTGCACCGCTCCAGCAGGGTCTCCAGCTGCTGCTCGTCCTGCCGGGAAATGCTCTCGCCCCGCGCCACCTTTTGGGTCAGCGCGCCGGAGAACTCCGATAGGCGGTTGACAAAGGCCATGACCTCCTCCATGCTCTCGTGCGCGCCAGGCAGGGCGGATAGCTCCCGTCCCGCGCCGTCGGCCTGGCGGTAGACCTCTGACAGCAGCACGACATCCTGCTTGGCCCCGTCGGAGACCATGAGCTTGCCCAGCTTTACCTCCAAATCGTCCATGCCGCCCACCAGTTCAAAGAAGGAGCGCTCATACATCGCCTGTAGCCGCAGCCGGTAGGACCGCTGCCGCACGTTTTCCACAATTCCCCAGGTCAGCGCGCCCGCCAGCACCACCGCCAGCGCTACAATGACCGCCGTTGTCGTCTTTCTGTTCATGCTGTCCTCCTATTTGGCGAAGTAATGCTTGCCAATGACGGTATTGACCGTGCGCGAGTAGATCCACGACGAGGTGGTGCGCGCCGGGTTGTAATAGTAGATGCACCCGCCGGTGGGGTCCCAGCCGTTGAGGGCATCCTGTGCGGCCCTGAGCGCCTGCGCGTCGGGCGTGAGGTAGATCTGCCCATCCCCCACCACGTCAAAGGCGCCCGACTGGTAGATCACGCCGGAGATGGTGTTGGGGAAGGAGGCGTGCTCCACCCGGTTGAGGACCACCGCCGCCACGGCCACCTGGCCCAGGTACGGCTCCCCGCGCGCCTCGGCGTAGACCAGCCTAGCCAGCAAATCGAGGTTCTTGGACTTTCCGGTGGTGGCGGAGGTCGCCTTTACGGTGTTGATGCCCAGGGCGGCCAAGGTCTCCGCGCCCGCCACGCCGTCGGCGCTGAGGCCGTTCTTGCGCTGGAAGAGCACCACCGCGTCGTAGGTATCCTTGCCGAACACGCCGTCGGCTGCGCCCTTTAGATACCCCCATTTTTGCAGCTTTTGCTGCACCTGCCTAACCAAGTCCCCCCGGCTTCCCCAATAGACGCTCTCCGTCGCCGCCGCTGCCTGCATCGTCAGCGTCAACAGGCACAGCATCGCCAGCATCAGGCTCAACTTCTTCCTCATCTTCCGCATGCCAAATCTCCTTTTTCATTTTCTTAATCCACTTGACAATACTGGACTCAAAGCGGATCTCTCCCTCGTAATCCTCGCCGGAAAAGCACAGCGGCGGGTACATCACGCACCACCAGTTGCGCCCCTGGGCGTCGCCCAGCAGGATGCGCAGCGCCTGATAGCGCCCCGCGGGCACCACCTGGCTGCCGTAGACCCGCTCGGGAAAGTCGTACACGCCAAATTCCACGCGCACCTGCCCCTCAAAGCCCATCTCCCGCGCGGCCGCCTGCGCGGTGCTCAGCGCGTCCTGCAAATGATCTTCCACAATGCCCGCGGCCTCCTTGGCCGTGGCGGCTCCTCCAAGCATGGGCGTGAACGCCTCCAAAATCGCATCGCGCACGTGCAGCTTGATGTTCTGCTGCTCATCTGTGTCGTCATGCGCCAGGATGTGGATGCGCACCAAGTCGCCGTTCTTTACGGCGGTCTGCAAGTCCGTGGGATGTGCCCGTCCCACCTGGTACAACCCCGCGCACAACAGCAGCGCCGCCAAAAAAGGATAGAGCCAACGCTTCACGGTCATCATCTCCTCTCACCGTGTAGCATTGGCTCATATTGCCGGATTTATACAGTTTTCCGAGCGAATTTCGAACTTCCCCGCGCGATGCGGCCCCGCTTTGACGCGGCGAATTCACTCCTCCATAAACTTTAGCCCCGCCGCCACGTTCCTTGCGGCGCAGCACTCCGCGTACTTGCGCTTCAGCGCCACGGCCGCCTCCACGGCCTTTTCCCACGAATCAAACAGCCCGAACACCGTCGGCCCGCTGCCCGACATGCGCGCGCCCTGCGCGCCCTGCGCCAGCACGTCCCCGATCGCCACGGCGATCTCGGGTCGCCGCGCCATGGCCACGGGTTCCAGCACATTGCCCATGCATTCCACCAGCGCGCCCAGGTCCCCCGCCTGCGCCGCGCGCACTGCGCCCGGGGTATCGGGGTGGCGCGTGGCGGCATCCAGGCGCAGGGCGCCAAACACCTCCCGCGTCAGCAGCCCCGCACAGGGCTTGACGACAACCAGGTTGAGCTCCAGCGCGGAGGCCACATCCTCCAGCTGCGTGCCCACGCCGGTCGCCCGGCGGCAGCCGCCCACCATGCAAAAGGGCACGTCCGCGCCCAAGCGCGCGCCGATTTCCATCAGACGCTCCAGGGGGTAATCCAACCTCCACAGCTTGTTTAGGCCCGCCAGCGCCGCCGCCGCGTCCGCGCTGCCGCCGCCCATCCCCGCCGCAACCGGGATGCGCTTTTGCAAATGCAAACAGGCGCGTGGCGCAATGCCGGCATCCTCCGCCAACATACGCGCCGCGCGCAATACCAAATTGTCCTCTTCCACGGCAAGGTTGCCGTCTATGGTTAAACTCAGCGTTTCATGCTCCTTCAGCGCCAGCGTGTCGCAAAGGCTGACCGACTGCATCAGAAGGTCCACCTCGTGGTAGCCGTCCGCCCGGCGGTATTTCACATCCATGGTCAGGTTGACCTTGGCGCGCGCCTGCAAACAGAATTCCCTCATTGCCTTCCTCCAAATCGCTTCTTTGGAAAGCATACCATATTCTCTAAAACTCGGTCAAGCGTCTGTAGACCAATACCGGGGATTTTCCCTCGGGATTGCGCTTGCCCAGCGCCTCGACCGTGGTGCGGTAGCGGCGCGCCACGTCCCAAAGCGTCTCCCCCTGCTGGGGATAGTAGAGCACCGCGCCCACAGGCAGGCTCACAGGCTCGCCCTCGTCGCTGATCTCGCTGAGCACGCTGGTCGTGGCGGACTCGATCTTTTCCGCCGTCAGGATCAAGGGCACGCGCACCTGCGCCTGGACGGGCGAAAGCCTTTCCGCCGTCACCTTGCCAATCTCCACGCCTGAGATCTCGCTCATTCCGTCGATTTCGTCAAAGTCCAAGGCAAAGGGCGCCTCGTAGGAATAGGCGTTGAGCGGCGTCTCCCCGCCGGTGCGGTAGAGCAGCGTCACGCGCATCAGTCCTTCCGCGTGGGCGATCTCGTCTCCCACCGTGTCCAGCGCCACAGGGGCCGCGAACGCGCCCACTAGCTCCGCCATGGGCGGCTGATCCGCCGGCAGCTCGATCTCCACAATCAGATTTTGCGTCTGCGACGACCTTTCGTCGCCGCTAATATAGGAAACGCTGGCCGCCGCCGCCTTAAACGGGTCCTCCGAGAGCGGGTAGGCGTCCGCCAACACGTTGGTTTCGATGACGGCGCGGGCCTCCGCGGTCAGCTCCAGCACGTACTCGATGCGCAGGTTCCCCTCCTGCTCGTCTCCGTCCTGGTTGAACACCACTTCGCTTTTGAGGTCGCGCAATTGGGTGGTGACGGTGGTCTGCATGCCGAATTTGAACCCATCGTCTTCGATGTCCTCGTTAAAGGGAATGGTCTCCGTCTGCCAGCCCACGGGCGCGTTCGCGTCCGCACCGGCCAGCAGGCTGTCCACCGTGACCGTGCCCGTGACCAACACCTCGCCGTCCGACGTCTGCACGTTTTCCACTTCCGTGCGCGCGGTATAGAGCACCACGCGGGTATAGGCGTCGTTGTCCAGCGGGAAGTTCTCCGCAAAGGATTCGCGCTCGGTGGCGCGCACCACCTCGTTAAGGGCGGCGAGCACCGCGGGCTTTTCCGCCATGCGCACGGGGGCCTGCACGGCGGTGGCCAGCGCCTCGGTCGCCTTCTGGGAGACAAATCCCTCCAGCTGCAACTCCGCTTCTAGGTCCAGCCTGCCGTCCTTTTCCACGGCCTGGGCGCCCGTTACGGTCGCCAGCACCTTGGCGCGCATCTTGGGGGCGGCGTCCTCAATCTGAATGACCGCGGTAAAGCTCGTCTGTGCCTCCCTGGAGCGCAGCTCTCCCACGTCCGTCAGGTACAGGGCGTTAAACTCCACCGTGCCCTGCACCGCCACGCCGCCGGTCTGCACCTCGGTAGTGGTGACGACGGGCAGCGCGCGCACGCTGACGATGGTCACGTTCCGGTCCCCGCCCGTGAGCATGACGGAGGTTTCGGCCGCCGTCTGGGCGCTTCCCTGGCCGATGGCGCGCTCCACGGGAATATTTTCCTTCAGCAACTTGCCTGCCATATGCAAGACCCTCCTTAAAACCAGCACACTTGGTTCGTCTTGCTTGATATATATGGCGTCTGTTCAGTCATTATGCGCTCTTTTCAATGGCCAGCCGGTCGGCAATCAGCGCGATGAACTCGCCGTTTGTGGGCTTTTCATGCTTGACGTAGAGGCGGGAGCCAAAGAGCATGTTGATGTTCTCCATCTGTCCGCGCGTCCAAACCACGTCGATGGCGTGGCGAATGGCGCGTTCCACTTTGGATGAGGTGGTGTTAAAGTTGATGGCAACGGTGGGATAGAGGTCCTTTGTGATGGCGTTGATCATCTCGCGGTCGTTGACGACCAGCTTGATGGCCTCGCGCAGGAAGTGGTAGCCCTTGATATGGGCCGGAATGCCCATGGACAGGAAGATATTGGCGATGCGTTCATCCAGGGAGCAGGCGTTTTGCTGCGGCGCGTGCACGGGCAGGTCGTTTTTGACCTCCACGGGCTGGGTCAGCGCCACGATCTGTTGGTAAACAGCGTCCAGCTCAAAGGGCTTGAGCATGTAGTAATCGCTGCCCAGATTCACCGCGCGCTGAATAAAGTCGTCCCGCATCAGCGCGGTTACGGCGATGACGCGCGGTTTTACCGGCAGGCCCAGTTTCTGCATCTCCATCAGCACGCCGAATCCGTCCAGCTTGGGCATGACCATGTCCAGCAGCATGACGTCCACCGTTTGCCGGCGCAACACCTCCATCACCGCCAGACCGTTATCCACAGCCCCAACCAGCTCAATGTCGTCTTTGTCCCGCAAAAACGACCCGAGCACGTCCAACACCACGGGACTGTCGTCCGCGATGAGCACCTTGATTTTCTCCATCTTGTAAGACGCCTCCTCATCCTAATTCACTATAAATTCGCCCTCTTCAAACGTCTAACAGAATTATATACACAATTGGTATATATTCCGGTGTATACCTTCCGAGGGTGGTTTAAGCATCGGATGAGGTTATTTTAAAACAAATTCTCTGACGCGTCAACTGCTTTATACGTTTTTCCCCACGATCTATTTGCGTAATCCGCGATTTTCTTTACTTTTGCAGGAATATACTGCAAATGAAGGTTAAATCTTTATACAGTCTTTTCCGAGGAAATGAATCAATGAATAATTCTATCAGAAT
>CAOKIU010000063.1 GCA_948468595.1 uncultured Christensenella sp. | reverse complement strand
CCTATCGCTGCAAACCCCCGCGCCGGGATCAGTTTCCTGGAGCGCGGCGCAGGTAGAAGCCTCTGCCGGAAAAGCCCAGATTCCTTTTGAAAAAATCTCACGAAAAGGCGATCCTAAGGGCCTGAATCCGCCCAACCTCCGCGAAGTCCCGCGCCGGGATCGGTTTCCTCGTGCGGCGCAGGTAGAGACCGCCCAGCCCCAGAATCGAGCAAGCGATTTAGAGATATATCGCGGGGAAGCGGCCCTATCGCTGCAAACCCCCGCGCCGGGATCAGTTTCCTGGAGCGCGGCGCAGGTAAAGGGCCCCCGGCCCCCTCGATCGCCTTAACGCGGCCCATTCATCGCCGGCGCTCCTCCCCAAAACGCGCTCCCCGCCGCAATTGATGGATGCGCTTTGAGGAGAAATGTGTTATAATGGTATGGATCATCCGTCGTCTTTAAGGAGGGTCGGTTATGGTGGAGCTTGCGCTCGGGGATCTCATCCAGACCAGGAAAAAGCACCCCTGTGGCAGCGACCAATGGGTCGTCATCCGCGTGGGAGCGGATATCAAGATCAAGTGCAGGGGCTGCGGCCGCATCGTGATGCTGGAGCGTGCGGAATTCGAAAAGAGAATGAAAAAGAATCTGGGCAAGGCGCCGGCGGAGGGCGACTGATGCCCACCCGCATGGAACTGCGCTTCCAGCGGCAACAGCGCCGGCAGAAGGAGGCGCGCCTCTGGGCATTGGAGCTTGCCGCGGCGGTGATCCTCGCCCTTGTGGTGCGCACCTGCCTTTTTTCGCTGACCACCGTGCAGGGCCCCTCCATGCAGGAAACGCTGCACTCCGGCCAGGTCGTGGCGGTGGATAAGCTCTATTTCCGCTTCCATCCCTTTGCGCGCGGGCTGGTGGTGATCTGCCGCTATCCCGGGGGCGATGATTACTATGTCAAGCGCATCGTCGGCCTGCCGGGGGAAACGGTGGAAATCAGATCCGGACGGACCTATATCGACGGCGCGCCCCTTGAGGAGGACTACGTCGTCTATCCCGCCCAGAGCGATTTCGGCCCCTACATGGTTGAGGAGGGCCGCGTCTTTGTCATGGGCGATAACCGCGCCAACTCGCACGATTCCCGGGCGGAGGGCGCGCTGGAGGAAAAGAGCATCGTCGGCCGCGTCGTGGCGGTTTGCTTCCCCTTGGGGGAGGCGCGGCCGATCAAAGCCGCCCCCTAGAGCGGGCGGGGAAGGGGGAGGTCTAATGACCAAGGAAAAGCTATTGAAAGAGATTGTGGAGTGGGCGCTGACCATCATCATCCCGGTGGTGGCCGCGCTGGTCATCCACACGTATTTGTTCACGTTTGCCCGCGTCGACGGCAGCAGCATGCTGGATAACTTTCACGACAACAACATCCTGGGCGTGTCCCGCCTGCACTACCGCCTAAACGAGCCGCAGCGCGGGGAGATCATCACCTGCCACTACGATCAGACCCGCAAGCTCTACGTCAAGCGCATCCTGGGCCTGCCGGGCGAGACGGTGGAGATGAAGGCGGGCGTGGTCTACATCGATGGCGTGGCGCTGGAGGAGGACTACATCACCCGCCCCGACGACCGCGATTTCGGCCCCTATGCCCTGGGCCCGGACGAGATCTTCGTCATGGGCGACAACCGCCCCGTCTCCCGGGACAGCCGCGCCGTCGGTCCCCTTCCCAAGGACTACATCTACGGCCGCGTCCTGTTTGTGGCCTATCCCTTTGACGAGATGCGCGGCACCATGTCCGTGCCGGATTACGACTAAAGGCCGGAGGATGCGCCCATGTTTCTCTACGATACCACCCTGCGCGACGGCGCGCAGGGCCAGGCCGTGACCTTTTCCTTGCAGGATAAGGAGCAGATCATCAAGCGCCTGGACGATATGGGGATGCACTTTATCGAGGCGGGCAACCCCGCCAGCAATCCCCGCGACGCCGAGCTTTACGAGCGCCTGCGCCATATGCCGCTAAAGAGCGCGCGCCTTGTGGCCTTTGGCTCCACCCGCCGCGTGGGCGTGCCCGCCCAGCAGGACGCTTCCCTTCGGATCATGGCGGGCCTGGACTGCCGGCACGTGGCCATCTTTGGCAAATCCTGGGACTTTCACGTCACCAACGTCCTGCGCGCCACGCTTGCGGAGAACCTGGAGATGATCCGCGATTCCGTGCGGTTTTTGCGGGACGCGGGAAAGACCGTCTTCTTCGATGCGGAGCACTTCTTTGACGGCTACCGGCAGAACCCGGAATACGCCCTTGCCACCCTGGATGCCGCCGACCGCGCCGGCGCCGGCTTCCTGGTGCTCTGCGATACCAACGGCGGCACCCTGCCGGAGGAGATTGGCCGGGTCACCGCGGCCGTTTCCGCGCTCTATCCGGGCCGGGTGGGCATCCATTGCCATAACGACAGCGGCGTGGCGGTCGCCGCCTCCCTCTCGGCCGTGCGCGCGGGCGCAACCATGGTGCAGGGCACCGTCAACGGCCTGGGCGAGCGGTGCGGAAACGCCGATCTGTGCGCCGTCATCCCCAATTTGGTGCTCAAAATGGGCGTGGACTGCTTCCCCAAGTTGCAGAGCCTGACCTCCCTTTCCCGCTTCGTTAGCTCCGTCTGCAACCTCGCCCACGACGCAAGGGCCCCTTACGTGGGCGCGGCGGCCTTTACCCACAAGGGCGGCATGCACATCGACGGCGTCATCAAGGACCCGCGCACCTTTGAGCACGTTCAGCCCGAGCAGGTGGGCAACAGCCGGTCCTTTGTCCTGTCCGACCTTGCGGGCCGCAACTCGCTGATGAGCCGCCTGCGCCGCATCGATCCGGATGTGGACCGTGATTCCCCGGTGGTGGCGCGCATCTGGGACCGCCTCAAGCAGATGGAGTTCGAGGGCTATCAGTTTGAGGACGCGGAGGACTCCTTCCTGCTCATGGTGCGCAAGGAGATGGGCCTGTACCGCGCCTTTTACGAGGTGCTAGATTTTCAGGTGCTCTGCCAGCGCCCGGAGGATGTCACCAGCACCGTGGCCACCGTCAAGGTGCGCGTGGGCAACCAGGTGGAGATCACCGCCGCCGAGGGCGACGGCCCGGTCAACGCCCTGGACTGCGCTCTGCGCCGCGTGCTCACCCTGTTCTACCCCCAGCTTAAGCGCCTGCGCCTGGTGGATTTCAAGGTCCGCGTCGTGGATTCCGACGGCGGCACCGCCTCCCGCGTGCGCGTGCACATCCGCTCCACCGACGGCCGCCTCTCCTTTGGCACCGTGGGCGTCTCCACCTCCATTTTGCAGGCCGCCTGGACGGCGCTCGTGGACTCCATCGACGCCATGCTGCTTTCCGACCTGGCGCTCCATCCCTGCGCGAAAAAAGGAGGCGTTGCTTAGGTGGACGAGCCCTTGCTCTTTGCCGACCGCGCGGCCTTCCGCATCTGGCTTATGGAGCATCACCCCGAAAAGGAGGGCGTATGGCTGTTGTTTGGCAAGCCGGGCGGCCCCAAGACCCTCAAGGCGTCCGAGGCGCTGGAGGAGGCGCTCTGCTTTGGCTGGATTGACGGGGTGATGCGCAGCGTTGATAAGGGGGCGTATCTCAAGTACTTCTCCCCGCGCCGCCCGGGCAGCCGCTGGTCCCCCAAGAACAAGGCCCTGGCCCAAGACCTGATCCAGCGGGGCCTGATGACCGCCAGCGGCCGGGAAAAGATCGAGCAGGCCAAGGCAAACGGCCAGTGGGACGCGCCGAAGCCCGCGGACGTCACCCCGGAGCACATCGCCCTGCTTGAGGCCCTGCTCAAGCCCTTTGCGCTGGCCCATACAAATTTTATGGCCATGCCGCCCTCGGTAAAGAAGACCTATGCCCGCGCCTATTTTGACGCCAAGACCGACGACGGCCGGCAAAGGCGCCTGAGCTGGATGGTGGATAGGCTGAATCAAAACCTCAAGCCCATGTGAGAAAGGAAAGGGGGAAGCGGATGCAGCGGCTGTTTTTGGCGTCCTTATTCAAAGAGGTATCGCATCTATTTGTGGATTTTGCGAAGGAAAACCTTGCGGGCAAGACCGTGACCTTTATTCCCACCGCCGCGTTGCCGGACAAGCTCGATTTTCATATCCGGTATAGCAAGGAATTATTGGCCCAAATGGGGCTTGTTGTGGATGAATTGGAGATTTCCGCGGCCACTCGTTTTGACATCGTGAGCAAACTCGAGAAAAATGATTATATCTATGTAACTGGAGGAAACGCATTCTTTTTGCTACAGGAAATGAATAGATCCGGCGCAGGGGACGCAATCAAAGCGCAGATCCAGGCAGGGAAGCTGTTTATAGGCGAATCTGCCGGCGCAATTTTGCTGGCGCCGAATATTGAATACGCAAAGGAAACGGATAATCCCCTGGCGGCGCCGCAGCTAAAAACGTTTGAAGCCTTAAGCGCTATCGACTTTTATCCCCTGCCGCACGTTAAGAATGCGCAATTAGGGGAAAGCGTGGAGCATGTCATTGCAAAGTATGGCGCAAAATTGCCGCTCGTTCCCCTACGGGATACGCAAGCGATACTGGTTCGAGGGAAGGAGAGGCAAATTGTCCCCCAAAGCGGTGGAGGCCAATGACCTCTCCCGCAAGACCGGCCGGACCATGTTTCGGTTTGACGGATCGCCTGAGGAAGGGACCAGCGCCCGGCAGGGCGCTGCGGCTTTTCTCCCACAAGGGAGCATAAAAAAGAGAGTTTAGGGAGGCAGAATAATGACCAAGAGAGTTTGTGTGGTGGGCTGTGATCTCGGCCCCGGCCCCATGGCATACCTGCGGGAGCAGTTTCCGGACTTTGACTTTCTCTCCTATCCGCGCGGCGCGAAGGTGCCCGACGAGGTGCTCGAGCGCGCCGAGGTGCTGATGAACTACGGCGATAAGTCGCAGATCGCCCCGGCCAAGAACGTCCGCTACATCCACACCATTTCCGCCGGCATCGACGGCTATATCGACGAGGTGGACCGCTGCCACGGCGCGGACCTTCCCGTCAGCAACGGCGCGGGCGTCTACAGCGACGCGGTGGGCGAGCATGTCATCGCCTTGCTCATGGCCGTTCTGCACGGCATCGTGCCCTCGGTGGAGAACATGCGCAATAAGCAGTGGCCCGCCATCCCCATGCTGGGCAATGTCTGGGGCAAGACCGCCGCGGTGCTGGGCACCGGGGACATCGGCAACAACGCGGCCAACATCGTGCGCGCCATGGGCGCCCGCGTGCTGGGCTATAAGCTCAATCCCTGCGCGCCCTTTGAGCCCTATGATGAGATTTTCACCGGCGAGGACGGCCTGGACGCCCTGCTTCCCCAGGCGGATCTGGTGCTCATCTGCCTGCCCGGCTCGCCCTATACCAAGGACATGCTCGACGCCCGCCGCATCGCCCTGATGAAGCCCGGCGCGGTGGTCATCAACATCGGAAGAGGGTCCATCCTCAATACCCAGGCGCTGATTGCGGCGCTTGAATCCGGCCACATCGCCGCCGCGGGCCTGGACGTGACCGACCCGGAGCCGCTCCCGCCGGATCACCCCCTTTGGAGCGCGCCCAACGTGCTCATCACCCCGCATATCTCCGGCCTTGGCGCTTCCAAGCAGAAGCACGCCGAGTGGTTCGCCAAGAACCTGAGGGCCTACCTTGCCGGCCAGCCCCTCCCCGGCGCGGTCAACCGCGCGATGAAGTACTGATTTATTGCCGCCCAAGGGGCGGTAAGGCTGCCGGAAATGTGCCTTCGGCAGCCTTTTTTCAAACCATGCCGCATCAAGGCAAAGGAGGAAGTGCGCATGACCCCGTTCCACAATCCCATCATCCCCGGCTTTTATCCGGACCCAAGCGTCTGCCGCGTGGGCGAGGACTATTACCTGGTCACCTCCACCTTCGAGTTCTTCCCCGGCGTGCCCGTCTTCCACAGCCGCGACTTGGTCCATTGGCGGCAGATCGGCCACTGCCTGACGCGCCCCTCCCAGCTCAAGCTCAAGGGCGCGCCGCCCTCGGGCGGCATCTACGCGCCCACCATCCGCCACCACGACGGCGTGTTTTACATGGTCACCACCAACGTCTCCTGCGGCGGCAATTTCTATGTCACCGCCACCGACCCCGCGGGTCCGTGGAGCGACCCCATCTACGTCGATCAAGGGGGCATCGATCCCTCCCTCTTCTTTGACGACGACGGCAAGGTCTACTTTACCTCCAACGGCGACGGGTGCATGAGCACTTGCCAGATCGACATCCGCACCGGCGAGAAGCTCGCGCCCACCCGCCCGGTCTGGCAGGGGACGGGCGGCCGCTATCCCGAGGCCCCGCACCTGTACAAGATCGACGGCCGGTATTACCTGATGATTGCCGAGGGCGGCACCGAGTACGGCCACATGGAGACCATCGCCCGCAGCGACACGCCCTACGGCCCCTGGGAGCCCAGCCCGCGCAACCCCATCCTCACCAACCGCAACACCCAGGCCGATACCATTATCCAGGGCACGGGCCATGCGGACCTGGTCAAGACGCAGAATGGCGATTGGTATGCCGTATTCCTGGCCTACCGCACCTCCCAGCAGTACTTTCACCATCTGGGCAGGGAGACCTATCTGGCGCCCGTTCAGTGGGAGAACGGCTTCCCCTATATCGGCGTCTGCCCGGCGGAGGGCGCCGTCAACCTGCGCCCCTGCCCCGTGCCCGCGCCGGCGCGCGTCACGGACTTCCGCGCGCAGGGCCTGGAGTGGGTGATGCTGCGCGAGCCGAACGCCGATCTCTACCGGTTTACGGAGGACGGCCTCCTCCTCAGCGGCGTGGCGGAGAACCTGAGCGGCCTCAACCCCACCCTGCTCATGCGCCCAACAGCACTTTGATCTGAACTGTGAGGTGCGGGTGGACTTTGACCCCCGCCTTCACGAGGAGGCGGGCCTGACCGCGTTTTACAACCTGGAGACCCACTACGAGATCTACCTCACACGCACCAGCCAGGGGCGCCGGGTGCAGGTGCGCCGCGTCGTGGGCGATATGGAGTCCCTCGCCGCCGATGTGCCCGCGCCATCGGGCGAGGTGACGCTCCGCCTGCGCGCGGATAAGCTGCGCTATACCTTCTTCCTGGGGGATCAGGAACTGTGCGGCGCGCAGACGCGCTTCCTCTCCACCGAGGCCACGCCCATCTCCTTTACCGGCGTCATGCTGGGCCTCTATGCCACCGGCAACGGCCGCGCCTGCGCCGGCCCGGCGCGCTTTGCCTCCTTTGCGTACGACGGCGGCGACGAGGGCTGAGGCGCCCCCCGCTTTGTCTACCGAGGTTCCCGCGCCGCAATCCCGCATCGGGGCGGCGGTGCTGCCATCGCGGCACATCCCAATTCGCAGGCCCCACGCGGTGCCGCCAGCGCGCCCGAGGGGGGCCCATCAACCGCTTCATATCGCGGCGGCCTTAGCGGCTGCTATCCGCAATCCCCGCTTGCCGCTTCCCTTATCCGCTGCCGTTTCCCAGTGCTGGCCGCATCGGCGCGGCCGGGAAAGGGGCGCGCCGGTGCGCGGCAGAAGATTCCGCGCTGCACCCCCTGCATGGCATGCGGCAAAAGGCCGCGGTGACCCCGCGCCGCCGCATTTCACCCAGCGTCGGAGCGGCCCCGGCTGGTGCCGCGAGACGTATTTCCTACGCCCGCGCGGCCGGGAAAGGAACGCGCCGGTGCGTGACAGAAGATTCCGCGCTGCACCCCCTGCATGGCATGCGGCAAAAGGCCGCGGTGGCCCCGCGCCGCCGCATTTCACCCAGCGTCGGGGCGGCCCCGACTGATGCCGCGCCGCATTCTCTGCACCTGCGCGGCTAAAGATTCCACGGCGCGCCACCTGCATGGCGTGCGGCAAAAGGCCGCGGTGGCCCCGCGCCGCCGCATGTCACCCAGCGTTGAGGCGGCCCCGACTGAAGCCCTGCGCCGTATTTCCTACGCCTGCGCAGCCGGGAAAGGAACGCGCCGGTGCGCGGCAGAAGGTTCCGCTCTGCGTCCCCTGCATGGCATGCGGCAAAAGGCCGCGGTGGCCCCGCGCCGCCGCATTTCACCCAGCGTCGGAGCGGCCCCGGCTGGTGCCGCGCCGCATTCTCTGCACCTGCGCGGCCGGGAAAGGGGCGCGTCATGTGCGAGATCGGCAAATCTCGTGCCCAGAGCTGAGCGCATCAGCGCTGCCGGATAAGGGGCGCGCCGGTGCGCGGCTAAAGATTCCACGGCGCACCTCCTGCATGGCGTGCGGCAAAAGGCCGCAGTGGCCTTGCGCCGCCGCATTTCACCCAGCGTTGAGGCGGCCCCGACTGAAGCCCTGCGCCGTATTTCCTACGCCTGCGCAGCCGGGAAAGGAACGCGCCGGTGCGCGGCAGAAGGTTCCGCTCTGCGTCCCCTGCATGGCATGCGGCAAAAGGCCGCGGTGGCCCCGCGCCGCCGCATTTCACCCAGCGTCGGAGCGGCCCCGGCTGGTGCCGCGCCGCATTCTCTGCACCTGCGCGGCCGGGAAAGGGGCGCGTCATGTGCGAGATCGGCAAATCTCGTGCCCAGAGCTGAGCGCATCAGCGCAGCCGGGAAAGGAACGCGCTGGTGCACGGCTAAAGATTTCACGGCGCGCCTCCTGCATGATGTGCGGCAAAAGACCGAAATGGCCCTGCGCCGCCGCATGTCACCCTGCGTCGGGGCGGCCCCGGTAGAGCTGTCACGCTGCATTTTCTGCACCTGCGCAGCCGGGAACGGGGCGCGTCATGCGCGAACCCCACAAGCCCCGCGCCCCAGAGCAGAGCGTACCAGCGCGGCTAAAGATTCCGTGGCGCACCTCCTGCATGGCGTGCGGCAAAAGGCCGCGGTGGCCTTGCGCCGCCGCATGCCAACCAACGTTGGAGCGACCCCGGTTGCTGCCGCGCCGCATCTCCTGTGCCGGCGCGATCGGGAACGGGGCGCGTCATGCGCGAGAGCCGCAAGCCCCGCGCGCCGCCGCGCGGCCAAACCAACAACCCCTGCCCGCATATTGACAGCGCCGCCGCGCCGTGCCACAATGGAGATACCGAACGATGAAAATATGGGGGGAAAGAGATGGACTTTCAAGCGTATTTAGAGGACCCCAACCTGCTGCATGAGAACACCCTTGAAAACCGGGCCTATTATGTGCCCTACTTTGCGCGCGGCCTGTCCGCGCCCGACCAGCGGGCGCAGTCGGATCGGCTGATGATGCTCTCGGGGATGTGGGGCTTCCGCTACTTTGCCAGCCTGGACGACGCGCCGGAGGACCTGCCCTTGATCAGCGAGGGCCTGACGCCCATGGACGTGCCCAGCGTCTGGCAAATGCGGGGATTTGACGCCCATCAGTATACCAATATACGCTATCCCATCCCCTACGACCCGCCCTTTGTGCCGGCGGAAAACCCCTGCGGCCTGTACATCAAGCGCTTCCCCTTGAATAAGGAGCCCGGCTTTGTCTATCACCTCAATTTTGAGGGCGTGGACTCCGCCTTCTTCGTCTTTATCAACGGCCGCTATGCCGGCTTTTCCGGCGTCCCGCACTCCACCTCGGAGTTCGATGTCACGCCGCTGCTGGCCGACGGGGTGAACGAGCTGCGCGTGCTGGTCTTTAAGTGGTCCAGCGGCACCTATGCCGAGGATCAGGATAAGTTCCGCATGTCGGGCATCTTCCGCGATGTCTACCTGCTCCAGCGCCCGGCGGAGCATGTGCGCGATTTCACCGTGCGCACCACCCTTGAGCCGGACGGCGGGGCGCAGGTGCGCGTCTCCCTCGCCCTGTGCGGCAGCCCGCGCGTGGACTATGAGCTCTCCTTCCAGGGCGAGCGCGTGTCCTCCGGGCTCGCGGTGAATGGGGAAATCGCCATTCGCCTGGAACGCCCCCGCCTTTGGAACGCGGAGACGCCAAACCTCTATACCCTCACCCTCAAAACCCCCATGGAGAACATCACCACCCGCGTGGGCGTGCGCAGCGTGACCATACAAAACCGCACGGTGCTGCTAAACGGCGCGCCGATCAAGTTCCGCGGCGTCAACCGGCACGATAGCTCGCCTACGAACGGCTTTGCCGTCACGGCCGAGGAGATGCGCCGCGACCTGGTCCTCATGAAGCGCCACAACATCAACGCCATCCGCACCAGCCACTACCCCAACTCCCCCTATTTTTACGAGCTCTGCGACGAAATGGGCTTTTACGTCATCGACGAGGCGGATGTGGAGATGCACGGCGTGGTCACGGCCATGGGCGACTATTCCGAGGCGGACTTTTGCCTGCTGGCCGACAGCGACCTCTACGAAAAGACCATTTTGGACCGCGTGCAGCGGTGCGTCCGGCGCGATCTGAACCGCCCCTGCGTGCTCATCTGGTCCATGGGCAACGAGTCCGGCTATGGCAAGGGCTTCATCCGCGCCGCGCGCTGGATCAAGGAATGCGACCCCACGCGCCTGGTCCATTACGAGTCCAGCATCAACACCGGCGGCGTTCAAATGGATACGTCCGATAGTGACCTCTATAGCCGCATGTATCCGCCCGTCGCCTTCTGCAAGCAGTACCTGGAGGACGAGAGCAAGGAAAAACCCCTGATGCTGTGCGAATACATCCACGCCATGGGCAACGGCCCGGGAGACGCGGAGGATTATCAGCAGCTCATCGACCGCTACGCGAACTTTGCCGGCGGCTTTGTATGGGAGTGGTGCGACCACGCCATCTACATGGGCAGAACGAGCCAGGGCAAGGACAAGTACTTCTACGGCGGCGACTTTGGCGAGAAGACGCACGACGGCAACTTCTGCATGGACGGCCTGGTCTACCCCGACCGCAGGCCGCACACGGGCCTTATGGAGGTCAAGAATGTCTTCCGCCCCATCCGCGCCGTCGCCTTTGACCCGGAGAAGCGGGCCGTGCGGCTGCGCAACCAGCAGGCGTTTCTCAGAACGGACGCGGTTGCGCGCGTCGAGTGCGTCTATTTGTCGGACGGGCGCGAGGTCTCCGCGCAGGCGCTCCCCGGCGTCTCCATCCCCGCGGGCGGGGAGGAGTGGGTGGCGCTCCCCGCCGGTGCGCCGGAGGGCGACCTCGTCCACGCGCGCCTGATCTACCGCGCCGCGCGCGATACCGCCGCCTTCCCCGCCGGTTACATCCTGGGCCACGACCAGCTCACCCTAAACGACGCGCGGCGCTATGACTTCACCCCTGTGGCGGGCGAGGTCTCCATCCAGGAGGAGCGCGCGGTCATCATCGTGCGAGGCGCGGACTTCTGCCATAAGTTTGACAAGCGCACCGCCGCGCCCATCCAGCTCTCCCGGTCCAACGAGAGCCTGCTGGCGGCGCCCGCCGCGTGGAACGTCTGGCGCGCGCCGCTGGACAACGACATGTACACCGCCAAGGCGCTTGCCAGCATGGGCTATGACCGCACCGGCGTCAAGGTCTACGACATTCGCGCGCAGGAGGAGGACGGTGTGGCCGTGGTGCGCGCGCGGCTATCCGTAAACGCCGCCGCCAGCGCGCGCATCGCCCAGGTCGAGGTGTGCTACGCCATCGACACCGCCGGCCGCGTGGACATTTCCGGCCGCATGCGCAAGCCCTTCTCTAGGCTGCCCGACCTGCCCCGCTTCGGCCTGCGCTTCCTGCTCCGGCCCGGCATGGAGCGCGTCTCCTACCTGGGTTACGGCCCCACCGAGAGCTACCCGGATAAGCACCAAGCCTGTTACCTGGCCCGCTTTGACGCGCGCGTCTCCCAGATGCACGAGGACTACTTAAAGCCCCAGGAGAACGGCAGCCACTGGGGTACGCGGGAGGTGAGCGTCTTTGGCGGAGGCGCGCGCCTGGCCGTGTGCGGCGAGGGCTTCTCCTTCAGCGCCTCGCACTACACGCAGGAGGAGCTGACGCAGAAGAAGCACAACTTTGCGCTCGTTCCCGTCGAGGAGACGGTGCTCTGCGTGGACTTTGCCCACGCGGGCGTGGGGTCCAACAGCTGCGGCCCGGAGCTGCTGCCGCAGTACCGCGTGCCCGAGGAAGTGGACTTCCACGTCACGCTGGAGCCCGGCGCGCTGTAAGCCCGCGCAGGCAGCGAGGCCGTGGGCGAGCGTTGCGGGGAAAGGCCGCGCGGCGCCCGCTTTCGCGGATTTGACCCATCCGGCGGGTGGTCGCGCAGAATGCGGGCAGGGACAATGCCCAGGCAAAACCCGAAAAGGAGCCAGCCCGGTCCCGCCAGTTTGCCGCTGTTCTCATAGGAAGCCGCGGTCCGCGGGAGGGCAGTGCCCAGGCAAAACCCCGTGAAAAAGCCCGCCCAGTCCCGCCAGTTCGCCGCTGTTCTCATACGAAGCCACGGTCCGTGAGCAGGGGTTTGCCCAGGCAAAACCCCGAGAAGAAGCACCGCCCGGGCCCGCCAATTCGCCGCTGTTCTCATAGGAAGCCGCAGTCCGTGAGCAGGGGTTTTGCCCAGGCGAAACCCCGAAAAGAAGCCCACCCGGTCCCGCCAATTCGCCGCTGTTTTCATAGGAAGCCGCAGTCATCGAGCAGGGGCGGTGCCCAGGCAAAACCCCGAAAAGAAGCCCGCCCGGTCCCGCCAGTTCGCCGCTGTTCTTATAGGAAGCCGCGGTCCGCGGGAGGGCAGTGCCTAGGCAAAACCCCGTGAAAGCACCGCCCGCGCCCGCCAGTTCGCCGCTGTTCTCATAGGAAGCCGCAGTCATCGAGCAGGGGCGGTGCCCAGGCAAAACCCCGAAAA
>CAOKIU010000062.1 GCA_948468595.1 uncultured Christensenella sp. | reverse complement strand
CATAAAGTGTGCAATATGACACGAAACGGATGGGTTCACAGCAAAGGAGGGTAGGACCATGCAGGATCTGTTGGATCTACTGGCTTTTGAATGCCGCTGCGACTATCTTTCCGATCTTCCCATCGTGTTCCGCGAACGCCTTTCGCCCGATTTTTTGCGCGACATCGCGCAGGACGCATATCCGCTCTCGGATTGGCTGGAGGCCATTCGGTACTTGACGGCTGAGAATTTGGAGTGCACCAGCGTCGATGCGGCGCGACAATTCCTATTGGAAAAAATGGATCGAGCTTAGGGCAGCCGCGCGTTTAATGTCTTTTGAATTCATGTTAGGTTTTGTTTTCGTCTCATTTTGCGGAACACAGATGGGTCATTTTCTGTGTTCCGCAGTTGTGTTTTGGCACGTCGTCTGTTATACTGTTTCCTGGTCAAAATTATGTATTTTGAGGAGAAATATTGGAGCGGATCAACTCATGAGCAAAGTACACCTCGTATGCGGTTCCTGCGGCGCAAAGTTTTCCTCGCGCGTAGGAATTAATTACCGTCTGCCCAGCTTTTCGGAGACGCCACTGAATCGACAGGGAATTTTCCGGCGCAGGCAATCCATGGAAAAGATGCGGCACTATATTCTCGATGAGAAGGCGTACCGCCGCATCCTGGAACTATGGCGCGGCTCGCCCCTCTACTTCCGTGAAGATGAAGTCGATCTGTACTACTGTGCGGCGTGCCACCGGCTGGAGGAGCGCCATTTTTTTCGCATCCGCCTGCCAAACGGGGAGTATGAATCGGGTTTAACGTGCCGCTGTGGAAACAAAATGAAGCGCGTCAGCGCGCAGCCCATTTATGACAGCCGTTTTGACGACGATGGCCGCTACCGCGGTCAGGTTCTTCATGAAGGATTGGTAACGCTCTACCATCCGCAAAGCAAGACCACTCTTCCCTGGCGCTGCCCCCAATGCGGCGGACAGCGTCTGTGCAACGATACGCCCGCTTACGCTCTAGACCCCATTGAAGAAGACTAAACCTCGTCTCCCATTTCAAAAAGCCTTCCCTGCATTCATTGCCGGGAAGGCTTTTGAAATAGCCGGCTCTTTTTTACGGCGCCAGCAGCATGGATTTCCCCGGCTCCGCCTGCCGGGAGAGGTACTCGATCAGTTCTTCCGGCGTGGGATAGCGCCCTGCGCAGGGCACCCGCCTCCACCTTGCGCGCACAAGAGGATCGGGATTCTTCTGCGCGGCGGTGATGACCGCCTCGATTTCCCTGCGCACAGTTGCCTCGCTCACGCCGCTGCGCTTGGCAACCTCCTGAATTGCTCGCCTGCCAGTGTTCATGTCATCCCCCTTTGCTTCTCACTGTGTAAGAAGTCTTATATGCCTTCTTAGAGCTTATAAAGCTATTTTATCCAGTTTACACTAGCTGTGTCAAGTCATTTTGTTTGATTTAAAATGACATATTTCGACACAGGAGGACGCAATGGGCAAATACGGAACCATCAAAATCAAGTTGGGCGACCTGATTGTGCAGGCGGGAATCAGCAAAAACAAGTTGAGCCATCGGGCGGAGATGCAGCGCACGCAGCTCAACAACTACTGCAACAACACCATCTCCAGGCTCGATGTGGAGGTACTGGCGCGTTTGTGCAACGTACTGGGATGCCAGATCGGCGATTTATTGGAATACGTGCCGCCCAAGGATTGATGCCGCGGCACTGGGCCAAGGCAAAGAAGGGCGCTTGACAACGCCCAAAGAAGGATTCATACTAAACAACATAAACCCGTGAGCAGGAGGTTTTACAGACATGAAAAAGGCATTGCTTTTGGGCGACACCAGCCACTATACCTGGCACTCGCTCAGCGGTGTGGATGAAAAGATCAAGGAAATTCTCTCCGGCCTGGAAATTGACGTATGCACCGACTATGCACATCTCCATTCCGACCGCCTGGCCCAATACGATCTGGTCATCGACTACATCGATGGGTGGAGCCGCTGCGGCAACTGCGACGCGGCGGGCGAGCTCATCGCCTACGTGGCGCAGGGCGGCGCCATGCTCAGCCTGCACAATGGCATCATCAAGCACTCGAGCCCGGAGATGGAGCAAATGGTGGGCGGCGCATTCACCGGCCACCCCCAGCACGAGGTGCTCGCCTATGCGGTCAAGACCGCGCACCCCGTCTCCAAGGGCCTTGCGCCCTTTGAAATGGACGAGGAGCCGTATCAGTTCGCCATGGACCCGCTGGCAGGACTGACCATTTTGATGGAATACACCTATCACGATCAACAGTATCCGGCCGCGTGGCTGCGCACCTTTGGAAAGGGCAAGGTCATCTACCTCTCCCCCGGCCACAACCCGGACTCCTTCCAAAATGAGGGATTCCGCGCGCTGCTCGTGCGCGCGGCCGCTTGGTGCTGCGACGAAATCTGAGTTGCGATCAAAGGAGACTGCGCATGCCGAACGTATTGATCACGGGCGCGGACCGCGGCCTGGGCCTCGCGCTGGCAAGGGAGTATCTGGGCTTGGGCTACACCGTCTTTGCCGGGCGCTATTTGCGGGACTACGCACTGCTGGACGCCCTTGCAAGGGAGGCGGGCGGTCGCCTGCATCCGATTGAGCTGGATGTGGAGTCGCGCGTGAGCATTCAGGAAGCCGCGCGCCAGGTCAGCAGCCTGACCGATCACTTGGACGCCCTTGTCTCCAACGCGGCGTACATGGGCGGGCCGGAAAACGCGCGCATCCGCGGGGAGGAGCCCATTGACGAGGAGCTGATGCTCAAATCTGTGCGCGTCAACGCGCTGGGCGCGCTGCAATGCGTGGAGCTGTTCCTGCCGCTGTTGGACAAGGGCAGCCAAAAGCGGCTTTGCTTTATCTCCTCCGAGGTTTCCTCGGTCAGTCTGATGCAGCGCGACGGGGACTTTCGCTACTGCATGAGCAAGACCGCGCTCAACATCGCGGTGCGCATGCTGCACAATACGCTCGCGCCGCGCGGCTATTCCTTCCGCCTGTATCAGCCGGGCTGGATGCGCCGCCAGATGCCGGATGGATCGCTCCTCAACCGTGACGACCGCCAGATCAACGCCGATGACTCCGCCCGGGAGGCGGTGCGTCGCTTCACGGACAGCCGCCCTGACGAGGCGCGGCTGGAGCTGGTGGACTACCTGGGCAGCATCTGGCCGTATTGAGGAAGGAGGGAGCGTGCATGAACGCCTATTTTACCCGGCTGGACAGCGATTTTGCGCGGGAGCTTGCGGCTCTGCTGTCCGGCGAAGGCCACGCGGTATACGCCGGGGAACAGCGAGACGGCCTGGAGCGCATGGATTTGTTCATCGCCAGCCAGGACGTGCGCGAGCCGGATGACGACTTCACGGTTTTGGATGGGGTGAACCCCGATGCGGTGATGCGCTCGGTGCGGGAAAACCTCGTAGAGCCCATCAAGGCGCTGGAGGCCGCCCTGCCCGCCCTGGACAGGGGGGAATTGCGCCGCGTATGCTTCCTCACCTCCGGGGCGTATGCGTCGGTCAACTTCAGCCATCAGACGCGCGGCTATGGCTATGCCATGTCCAAAGCCGCCCTTTCCCAAGCGGCCAGAATCTGTTACAATCGGTTGTACCCGCAGGGGTATACCTTCCGCATGTTCGACCCGCTCATTGGGCTTGTTCCCGCGCGGGAGGCGGCCTTTGCGGCGCGCGAGTGCTTCCTCCGCTCCCGGGCCTATGACCCCGACAATCCCGGGCGCACGGACGAGGCCCGCTTTGTGCTGCGCGACGCGCTGGGCCGCGAGTGGCCATGGTAGCAACCCTTGACCGGAGGTTAGTCTATGCCCGATTCTTCCATCACAAAAAAAGCGCTCGCCACCGCCCTTAAGGAGCTGATGGCGGAGCGGCCCCTGAGCAAAATCAGCGTGGGGGACATCTGCGAGCGCTGCAACATGAACCGCAAGAGCTTTTATTATCACTTCAAGGATAAGTTTGACTTGGTCAACTGGGTCTTCTATACGGAGTTCGTCGAGCAGCTCATGGCCCAAGAGCGACTGGACGCCCGTTCGTTTCTGGAGGGCATCTGCGCCTACTTTCACAAAAACCGCGCGTTCTACGTCAACGCGCTCAAGCAGACGGGGCAAAACAGCTTTTCGGAATACTTTGCCGATGTCATGCGCCCCATCCTCACCATCCATTACATGGGCGTTGTGGACGACGATGACGCGCACGATTTCTTCATCACCTTTTATACGGACGCCTTTCTCACCGCGGTCAAGCGCTGGTTGGACGAGGGCGTTATGGGACCCGCCCGCTTTGTGGATCTGGTGTGCCGCGCCACGCGGGGCGCAAAGGGCCTCTAACAAAACAGACGGACGCAGCCGGGCTTTGCCCGGCTGCGTCCGTTTTGAGCACTCTGTTGAGCGTCTGTGCTGTCACCGACCCTTTGACACGACCGTTCGTCAAAATATCGAAAGCGGGCGGCCACCCGACAAACCGAGGATTACGTGGCTACACTCCCCTGTGTTTGTTTCCTTATTTGGGGATAAACACTGCCGAAACTGTAACATGCAAAAAAAGAGGAAAACTCTCCTTTCGAAAACGCTCCGTTTGTGATGATGATTTCCTGTTCTACGCCGTTGAGCTTCATCATGTACCCAGTTTCGCGATACCCATTTCGCAAATAAAACGATTTACGCCTTTTCCTCAAATCCAGATCCGCGGCATGATCATCACAAGGCTCAATGGAAACGATTATTTTTTTATCGGGATATTGGTTTTTTAGCTGCCGCAATATGAGACTGCCGTAACCCTTTGAGCGAAGAGGTTCATCCACAGCAAAAAACATCACAAATACAATTTTTCTATTCGTAGCCAAGTACGTCAATCCACAGGGAATGTCGCCATCGTAAAACCCGAAAAACCGTGTATTCCATAATTTAGACATCGCCACCATCATCGGAAACGGCATGCGCTCCCTTTGGGGAAACGCCTCAAGGTAGATGCGTTTTATTTCCGCACTGCTCATTTTAACTTTTTGCATTCTAAGCCGCATGTTGTTTTCTCCATAAATGACGCTTGCTCTATCCGCCCAAAGCATAGCCCTGTTCAAAACTCGTTTTTGTGGCGTTGCCGAAGTCTTAGCTAACAACATCCATCTTGAACAGGGCTGCTTGGATCATTCACTCAATTTTCCAGAGCGGGCTTTTCCAGGATGCGCATGAACTCCTCGCCCGTAATGGTCTCCTTTTCATAGAGGAATTTGGCCAGCTCGTGCAGCTTATCCATGTTCTGCGCAAGGAGCGCCTCGGCCTTGTCGTACTGGCGCTTGACCAGCTCGATCACCTTGCGGTCCAGCAGGGCGGCGGTCTCCGGCGAGCAGGCCAGGGAGGCGTCCCCGCCCAAATACAGGTTGTTCTGCGTTTGCAGGGCCACCATGCCGAATTCCTCGCTCATGCCGAACTGCGCCAGCATGGCGCGCGCCATGCGCGTGGCCTGCTCAATGTCGTTGGAGGCGCCGGTGGTTATCGAGTGGAAGACGAGCTCCTCCGCCGCGCGGCCGCCGGTGAAGGTGGCGATCTTGTTTTCGATCTCCTCCTTGCTCATGAGGTTGCGCTCCCCCTCCTCCACCTGCATGGTGTAGCCCAGCGCGCCGGAGGTGCGGGGGATGATGGTGATCTTGTGCACGGGCGCGGAATGCGTTTGCAGCGCCGCGACCAGGGCGTGGCCGATCTCGTGATAGGAGACGATGAGCTTTTCCCGGTCGGAGAGGATCTTGTTCTTCTTCTGGTATCCGGCGATGACCACCTCCACGCTCTCCTCCATGTCGCTTTGGATCACTTCGTCCCGACCCTGGCGCACGGCCCTGAGCGCGGCCTCATTGACGATGTTGGCAAGCTCCGCGCCGGATGCGCCCGCCGCCGCCCGCGCGATGGCGGAAAAGTCCAGGCCCGCGGCGTGTTTGATCTTTGCCGCGTGCACGCGCAGGATGGCCTCGCGGCCGGAAAGGTCGGGCAATTCCACGGGGACGCGGCGGTCGAAGCGGCCGGGGCGCAGCAGCGCGGGGTCGAGGGACTCGGGCCGGTTTGTCGCCGCCAAGATGATGACGCCCTTCGTGCCGTCAAAACCGTCCATTTCCGTCAGCAATTGGTTGAGGGTCTGCTCGCGCTCGTCGTTGCCGCCCATGCCGTTTGCGCTGTCGCGCTTTTTGCCGATGGTATCGATCTCGTCGATGAAGACGATGCAGGGCGCCTTTTCGTTGGCCTGCTTGAACAGGTCGCGCACCTTAGCCGCGCCCATGCCCACGAACATCTCCACAAACTCCGATCCGGAGATGGAGAAGAAGGGGACGTTCGCCTCGCCCGCAACGGCCTTGGCCAGCAGCGTCTTGCCCGTACCCGGAGGGCCCACAAGCAGCGCACCCTTTGGCATCTTGGCGCCGATGGCGGTATACTTCTTGGGATTGTGCAAAAAATCCACGATTTCGGTGAGCACTTCCTTGGCCTCGTCCTCGCCCGCCACGTCGGAAAACTTGATGCCGGTGGTGGAGGGGACGTAGACCTTGGCGTTGCTCTTGCCAAAGGTCATGGCTGGACCCGGCGCGCCGCCGGTGCCCATCTTCTTGAACATAAAGCGCATCAGCAGCTGGCCGATGAGCACCATGGCCACGATGGGCAGCACCCAGGACAGCAAAAAGGACATCAGCGGGGACATTTGCTCCACGATCACCTTGCCGTAGGAGACCTTGGCCTCCTCCAGGCGGTTGACCAGCTCGGGGTCGTCCATGCGGCCGGTCTTATAGATCGCCGGCCGCTCGGCCGTGTCCGCAAAGAGGATCAGCTCATCCTCCACCTGAACTTGCTTGACCTGGCCCTCGCGCACCATTTTAAGGAACTGCGAATAATCCACTTCCTTGATCGACCGGTTCATCAGCGTGGGGAAGAGGAACGCATTGAGCGCCATCACAACCAGCATGGCGATCAAATAGTAGAAGATCAGCGGTTTTTTAGGGGTTTTGACCTCTTTCAATTCTTACACTCCTTCTGTTTGTCTTCGGTTTGATAGGTCACGCGCGGCATGGCGCACATCAGCACGTCCTCCAGGGCGACGTGATTTACGTCGATGTTGCTGTTGGGGCCTTGGGCGGTAAAGATCGTGCCGTCCGAGGCGATTCCCAGCATACACGCCTCCACCGAGATGACGCGATCGATCTCCTCAATATCGGAAAAAAAGTTCACCAGCAGGGCTGCCTCCGCCTTCTTTTCCCGAGCGCTTTGCGCGTACTGGTGCACCTCGTCCAGCGTTTGAGCGTCCGCATCGGGCCCCGGCACGGCAAAGACCATCGGCGCGCCCAGGGCGACGGCGAGCCTTTCCAGGCTCCCGTCCAGGATGTGGGCGGCGTTTCCCTCATCATAGCGCGCCCACAGGCCGTATAGGCACGCGCGGGCATGCAGCGCCTGCGCGCCGTCCGCCGTGCCCGCGCACCCGCAGGGCAGCATGGTCATCACGTTTGCGACGTTTTCAATGTTGACCTGGGGCAGCCGCTCGTCGGGCAGCAACAAGAATACCGCGCTATCGGCATGCCGCGCAAAGATGGGAAACAGCGCGGCCGTGCGCTGGGGATCGCCGGCAAAGACCATATAGCAGTAGATGCCCAGCCTCTCCCCCTGCCGCATCAAATCGTCCAGGTCGAATCCCACCCCGCGCGTCAGGTCCAGAATCAAGCACCAGGGCACGTTGTAGCCGTGCTCCGCCTCGTGCTGCCGGATGACCGCCGCGCCGTGCGTCCAGCTGTTGTAGCCGATGTTGAGCCCAAACTGCTCCAGATTTTCCAGCCGCACGCTGGTAGTTAGGCGCGTGGCCAGGGCATAATAGGCGCTGGAGGGATTGACCAGCTCATTCTGCATCAAACTGAAGACGCGCTTTTGAAAGCGCCCTTTGGAAAAGTGGGAGCCCAGGTCCACCATCTTTCGAATTCCTCGCTTTGGATCTTGACGGATCTCGCGCAATCCCTTTTGGATCGCCGAGCGCACGATGGCCCGGCGTAATTCGTTCATCTCCAAGTCTCATCACCCTATGCTCGTGTTCATCCGGCGCGCACGCGCCCGGTTTCTTTCATAGTATGAGCATTCGCGGCGTTTCCAAATGGACAGTTTTGCAAAACTGTCCAAAAAGGTAACACATCGCGGGAAATGTGAAACTTTTGGGCGGACTGGCGCTTTTGTCCCATGACAGAAGCGCGCAAGATGGGTAGAATAAGGGCAAGGAAAAATAAGGAGCGTGTAATGCATTGACATCACATGACGTATCGCTTTCCCAACTGACGGAAACCCTGGGCACTTCCGCCGAGCGAGGGTTGGACGCCCAGGAGGCCGCGGCGCGCCTTGCCCGAGACGGGGAAAACCGCCTGCGCGCGCGCAAGAAAAAGACCAATTTGCAGCGGTTCGCCGATCAATTCAAGGATGTAATGATCCTGATCCTGCTGGCCGCGGCGCTGATTTCCTTTATTGTGGCCTGCTCCTCCGGGGAGCCCTCGGAGTTCTTTGAGCCGCTGCTGATTGTGGCCATTGTCATTGCCAACGCGGTGATGGGGGTCATGCAGGAGAGCAAGGCGGAAAAGGCGCTGGACGCGCTGAAGAACCTGTCCGCGCCGCACGCCCGCGTGCTCAGGGAGGGCAGGGAGTCCGTCATCGACGCCTCCCAGCTGGTCAAGGGCGACATCATTTTGCTGGAGGCGGGCGACTTTGTGCCCGCGGACGCGCGGCTGATCACCTCCTTCTCGCTCAAGTGTGAAGAGTCCGCGCTCACCGGCGAATCGGTGCCCGCCGAAAAGGACGCCCAAGCCCAAGTGGCTCAGGACGCGCCGCTGGGCGACCGGCGCAACATGCTCTACTCCGGCTGCTCTATCACCTATGGCCGCGCAAAGGCTGTGGTCACGGCCACGGGAATGGACACCGAAATGGGCAAGATCGCAAACCTGCTGGAGGATAGCCAGGACGAGCAGACGCCCTTGCAGGCCAAGTTGGCCTCGCTGGGCAAGTATCTGGGCATTGCGGCGCTGGCCGCCTGCGGCGTGATCTTTGTGCTGGGCTGGATCGACGGAATCCCCGTGATGGAGATCTTTATGACGGCGGTATCCCTTGCCGTCTCCGCCATCCCGGAGGGGCTGCCGGCGATTGTGACCATCGTGCTCTCCATCGGCGTGCAGCGCATGGTCAAAAAGAACGCCATCATCCGCCGCCTGCCCGCGGTGGAGACGCTGGGTTCGGCGTCGGTGATCTGCTCGGACAAAACCGGAACCCTCACCCAGAACCGCATGACCCTCACGCACGCCTATGTCGACGGCTGCGCGCGTCCAGAGGCGATTTCCGGCGCGGGCAACTCCGATCAGGTCAAGTCCCTGCTCAAGCTCGCGGCGCTCTGCTGCGATGGCGCGGTGGATTTCTCCGGCGGCGTGGAAAAGCACATGGGCGACCCCACGGAGACCTCCATCATCGTGGCGGCGCACAAGTGCGGCATGGAAAAGGACGCCCTGAACGCGCAGTATCCGCGCCTGGCGGAGCTGCCCTTTGACTCCGACCGCAAATTGATGACCACCGTCAACCGCCTGGAGGGCGAAAACGTGGTCATCGTCAAGGGCGCCTTCGACGTGCTGGCCAGCCGCGTGGTCTCCGGCGACGTGGAGGCGGCGCGCCGCGTCAACGAGGAGATGAGTTCCCAGGCCCTGCGCGTGCTGGCCGTGGCGTGCAAGCGCATAGAGCAGGTTCCCCAGCAGCCCACCTCCGCGCAGCTGGAGAGCGGCCTGACCCTGCTGGGCCTTGTGGGCATGATCGACCCGCCGCGGCCCGAAGCGCGCGAGGCGGTGAAGCAGTGCCGCCGCGCGGGCATCAAGCCCGTGATGATCACGGGGGACCATGTGGTCACGGCCAGCGCGATTGCGCGGGATCTGGGCATCCTGGCGGAGGGAGACGACGCGGTGACGGGAGAGGCGCTGGCGCGCATGACCGACTCCGAATTGGATGCGCGCGTGCGCAGCATCTCGGTCTATGCCAGGGTATCCCCCGAGGATAAGATCCGCATCGTAAGGGCTTGGCAGCGGCAGGGCGAAATCGTCTCCATGACGGGCGACGGCGTCAACGACGCGCCCGCCCTGCGCGCGGCGGACATCGGCTGCGCCATGGGCATCACCGGAACCGACGTGGCCAAGGGCGCGGCGGATATGACGCTGACGGACGACAACTTCGCCACCATCGTCGACGCGGTGCAGGAAGGGCGCGGCATTTACGACAACATCAAAAAAGCGGTGGGATTCCTGCTGGGCACCAACATCGGCGAAATTCTCACGGTCTTCTTTGCGATGATCCTCTGGCGCCAGTCGCCGTTGCTGTCCATGCAATTGCTGTGGATCAACCTGGTGACCGACTCGCTGCCCGCCATTGCCATCGGCATGGAGGCGGTGGAGAGCGATGTGATGGACCGCAGGCCCAAACCCAAGAAGGAAGGTCTCTTCGCCCACGGCATGGGCGTGCGCATCGTGCTGCAAGGCGCGCTCTTTGCGGGGCTGACGCTGTTCGGCTTCTGGTTCGGCCAGAGGGTCACCGGCGCGGTCGCGGGCGGTCAGACGCTGGCCTTCATGGTGCTGGCGCTCTCCCAGGTCTTCCACGCATTCAACATGCGCTCCAACCAAAGCCTGTTCAAGGTGGGCGTCTTTTCCAACCGCAAGATGAATCAGGCCGCGCTCGTCAGCCTCGTGCTGATGGCGGCGGTGCTCTTCATCCCGCCGGTGGCAACGGTCTTTGGCCTCATCCAGCTGCCGGCGTGGCTCTACTTGGCGGGGCTGGGCTTGTCGCTGGTCTCCATTCCCATCCTCGAGTTCACCAAGGCAATGGGTTGGCACAAGGAATAAACCCGCCTGTCGCAGATCAAACGGCCCCCCGCACAGCTAGCTGTACGGGGGGCCGTTTGATCTGCGCTCCTTGTTGTTAAGCGCGCGCCGCGGGCATTTCCTCCAAGTGCGCGAGCAAATCGCGCAGCGTACCCTTCCTGGTGTGCGCAAGGTCCGCTCCCTCGGGGGCGATGAGGCAATCGGTGACCAGGTAGGTCTCCATGCCGATGCGCGCGGCGGCCAGGTCTTCCGTCCAGTCGTTGCCCGCCATCAGGCAGCGCGCGGGGTCCAAGCGCATCTGGTCGCAAATCTCCTTATAATAGGCGGGATTGGGCTTGCAGTAGGTCGAGGTCTCATAGGTTGTGATCAGGTCGAAATCCTCTTCCTTCAGTCCCGCCCATTTCATGCGCGACAGGGTGCCGACGCGCGGAAAAATGGGGTTTGTGGCCAGGATGACGCCAAAGCCCTTCTCCCGCGCCGCCTTGACGCACTGGGCGGCCAGGGGCGTGGGCTGGGTCTGAGCCGCCGCCTCATGGAACTCCCGTTGATAAAAATCATCGAACAGCGGGATATCGCGCAAGCGCTCCTGCCCAAAGGCTTGGGCAAACACCGCCCAAAAGCGGTCCTGATTATACACGGTACCATCGTTGCGCACCATGGCCGCAGTGCCCTTCCACAGCGCGTCCACCAAACGATCGCTCTCATAGCCCAGGGGCGCAAAGCGGCGGCACAGCGCGCCGAAGTATCCCTTGACGAACTCCTCCTGCACCATGGGCAACAGCGTTCCATCCAAATCAAACAGCACAGCTTGCAGCATAGTCTCCCCTCCAAAACCTTAATTCTCGCCCTTCAGTATAGCACACGAGCGCGGTCCTTGGATTGACAACGTGTAAAAAGGCGCCGGACCTTCGGAAGCCCCCGAAAGCCCGGCGCCTTATCTCGCCCGTGAATTATGCGTTTTCCGGCTCGATTTCCTCGGGCTGCGCCGCGCGCGCCTCCTGCTGCCTTACGAGCCGGCGAATCCGCGCATAGTAGCCGCCGACGAGCAGCAGATCCGCGCCGATCCAGGCGGCGGGCTCCGCCAGGTAGATGCCCGTCTCGCCGATTAAGCGCGGCACGATCAGCGCCACCGCGATGCGCATGATGAGCTCCAGCAGGCCGGAGAGCATGGGGATGACGGTATCGCCCATGCCTTGCAGCGCGGAACGATAGATGTGCAAAAAGTAGAGGATCACCAGCGCGTAGGCCATTACCGACAGATAGGTATAGGCCACGCGCAGCACCTCGGCCGTGACCTCCGGGGTACCGGAGATGAAAATGGAGAGAATGGGCTTGCCAAAGAGGAGCATCAGCACGGAGATCACGGCAGAGGTGCCCACCGCCATCAGGAGCGCGGCGCGCATGCCCGACTTGATGCGGTCGAGCTTGCCCGCGCCCAGGTTCTGCCCGGCGTAGGTGGCCATGGAAAAGCCGTAGGAAATGGCGGCCAATTCCAGCAGCCCGTAGATCTTGTTGGTGGCGGTAAAGCCCGCGATGAAGGTAAAGCCGAAGCCGTTGATGACATACTGCACCGCAAACCCGCCCACGGCGATGATGGCGTTTTGAAAGGCCATGGGCGTGCCCAGGTAAATCAAGCGGCGAACCGTGGGCCGGTCCACCTCCCAATCCTCCTTGTGAAGGCGCAGCATTTCCACCCGGCGGATGACCAGGAAGCAGTAGACCGCGGAAAAGCACTGGGCCAACAGGGTCGCCACCGCGGCGCCGGCAATGCCCCAGTGAAAAACGCGCACAAACAGCAGGTCCAGACCGATGTTGATCAGCGCGGCGATGATCATGGCGTACAGCGGGGTTTTGGAATCCCCCAGCGCGCGCAGCACCGAGGAGAGCACGTTGTAGGTCATGACCACAAAGATGCCGGAATAGGAAATG
>CAOKIU010000061.1 GCA_948468595.1 uncultured Christensenella sp. | reverse complement strand
TGCTTAGATGTCTCAATACAGCATTGTGGCCATTGAACGTCAATACGCCAGCGGTGGCAGAACCATTGGCAAGCAGGTGGCGCGCGCGCTCGGCATTCCGTACTACGGCAAGGAGATACTGGAAATGGCGGCCGAGCGCAACGGTCAGACCGCGGAATACATCGAGCATCTGGAGGAGACGGCGACCAACAGCATGTTCTACTCCTTTATGGCAGCTTACCGGGCAACGCGCGGAGATACCGAACTGCTTTCCCCAGAAGACATGCTCCTCTTTACCGAAACGGAGATCATCAAAGAGCTGGCAGAGGAAGGGCCTTGCGTGCTCATCGGGCGCAGTGCGGGCTGTATCCTAAAGGACCGGGCGGATGTTCTGCGCGTGTTCATTTATGCCGATGATGAGGCGCGAATCCAGCGCGCGGTAAAGGAATACGGTCACAATCCGGATAAGGCCGCCTCGCTTCTTCGACGGTATGACAAGCGCCGCGCGAATTTTTACAACGTCAATTACAACCTCAAGTGGGAGGATAAGGCGGGTTACCACATCTGCCTGGACAACGGCAAACTGGGACTGGATCAATGCGCGCAGATCATACTAAACGCAGTAAAATAGAGCTGCCAAATAAAAAGCGGGCTGCCAAGGTTTCCCTTGGCAGCCCGCCGCGCGTTGTGACGGATTATTAGGACCAGAGACGGTCGTGCGCGTCCCAATCGTTCCACTCGTCGGTGGAGACCCAGATGTTCTCGGGATGAGCGGGGTTCATCTCGCGGATGAGATCCTCGTTCATGCCGTCGAAGCCCAGGCCGGGCTTATAAGGCACGTCGATGTAGCCCTTGTCGATCAGCGGCATGGGCAGGCCCGTGACCAGCTGAGACCACTTGTCCACGATCTTCTGGCTGTGGAACTCCAGCGCCAGGAAGTTTTCCGTGGCCGCGGCGGTCTGCACGCACGCCATGCAGGCGACGGGGGTTTCCGCCATGTGCATCGCCATGGCGACGCCCTTCTTCTGGGCGTAGTCGCCGATCTTCTTGGTCTCCAGGATGCCGCCGGAGGAGAGGATGTCGGGGTGAATGACGCCGACCGCACGGTTGTCCAGCAGGGGCTGGAAGTCGTCGAGCAGGTAGCAGTCCTCGCCCGTTGCGATGGGCGTCTTGCAGCTCATGGCCAGGCGCTTGTACTGCTCGGTGTACTGCCAGGGGATCATGTCCTCCAGCCAGGCCAGGCCGTAGCCGTCCAGGCGCTGCGCGATGGCAATGCAATCCTCCAGGCCGATGTGGCCGAAGTGGTCGGTAGCCAGCGGCACGTCATAGCCGATCTTTTCGCGGATGAGGCGCACGCGCTCTTCCAGAATATCCAAGCCCTTTTTGGTCACATGGATGCCGGTGAAGGGGTGCGCGACGTTCTGATTGTCGTAAACCGCCGCCTTGGCCGCGCGAATCTCCGCGGGATCTCCGTCCTTGAGGGCATTTTGCAGGCGCTGATACACCTTGCGGCCCTCCTCAATCCAGCCCAGCGGCGCGGTGAGGGTGCCGTCGATGCCGATGAGGTTGCCAATGCCGATATCCATCTTCAGGAACGTGTAGCCGTTGTGGTTCATGCGCTCGATCAGCGCGTCGGCCATGGCTTCCGGCGTATCCTTGCCGTCGACGTCGGTATCGCAGTAGATGCGGATCTTATCGCGGAACTGACCGCCCAGCATCTGCCAAATCGGAATGCCGTAGATGCGGCCCACAAGGTCCCACAGCGCGATTTCCACGGCGCACACGCCGCCGCCCTGACGGGCGCGACCGCCGAACTGCTGAATGCGGCGGAAAAGCTTATCGATATTGCAGGGGTTTTCGCCCAGCAGCACGCGCTTGAGCATCTTGGCATAGAGCGCAGAGGCGCCGTCGCGCACTTCGCCATAGCCGCAGACGCCCTGGTTGGTGTCGATGCGGATGACATAGTTAACCCAGTGTCCGCCGGGATGCTGGTGGATTTCGCAGATCCGCATATCGGTGATGCGCAGATCCTTGGGGCTGGAGCAGGTGTTCTTAATGCAAACGTCCATGAGTAGAGCCCTCCTATCTGTTTTTTTACTTTTCCATTCTATCACATCTTCTAGTTAATTTCTATACCTTTGTGTAACTTTTGTAAATGTTTGAATAACCAGATATACACCCTGTATTTGACCGCGCTCAATCCCCAAAATACCCGATCGGATGGATCACGTGGTCATCCTGGGGGTTGAGCTTGCCCAGCAGCGGGTCCGTCAGCAGGATGCCCCGGCCGATCACGCCATGGCCGAAGCGGGCGCGCAGGGCATCCACTTCCCGTTCCAGCCGCTCCTTTTTGATCCGGCTCTCCCCGTCAAAAAGGGAGATCTGCTCGGGCGCGTCTTCTGCGATGAGCCGGCAGGCGCGCAGGCCCACGCTGCGCAGCGGATGCAGAAAGGACGTGTTGCGCCGCGTGAGCTGCATCGCCGCCTCCAACAGCTCTCCGGCTAGGTTGGTCGGCTGAGACAGGCGCATTTGGCGCTCCATGCTTTCTAAGCGGTTGTCCCTGAGGGTGATCTGCACCGTTCCCCCCTTGAGGCCATAGGCGCGCAGCCGCGCGGCCACGCTCTCGGCCAGCGTCCAGAATACAATGCGCGCATCCTCCTGATTCATCAGGTCTCTGGGCGCGGTCGTGGAGTTTCCCACACTCTTGATCACGCTCTCTTGTCCAATTTTTTTGACGGGCGATGCGTCCAGGCCGTTGGCGAATTGGTGCAGCACCAGGCCCCATTTGCCAAACAATTGGTTTAGAACCATGGGTTCGGCCTCAGCCACATCGCCGATGGTGGCAAGGCCACGCCGGTACAGCTTGCGCCGCGTAGCGGGGCCGACGTAGAGCAGATCCTCCGCAGGCAATGGCCAGGCGCGTTCCCGGTAATTGCGCCGGCTGAGCACGGTCACCGCATCGGGCTTTTTCATATCGCTGCCCAGCTTGGCAAAGACCTTATTGTAAGAAACCCCGACAGAGACCGTCACGCCCAACTCGTCTCGCACCTGCGTGCGGATGCGGTGGGCCAGGCGCGCTGCGCCATCCGGGGCGCTGTTGGTCACGTCCAGCCAACACTCGTCCAGGCCAAAGGGCTCCACCCGGTCGGTATACTGCTCGTAGAGCGTGCGCGCCATGCGGCTAAAATGAAGGTAGAGGTCAAAGTGCGGGGGCACGATCACCAGCTCCGGGCATTTGCGCGTGGCCTGCCACAGCGCTTCGCCGGTGCGGATGCCATAGGCCTTTGCCGCATAGTTTTTGGCCAGAATGATGCCGTGCCGCGCCAGCACATCCCCGCCCACGGCCATGGGGCGACCGCGCAGCTGCGGATCGTATAGGCACTCCACTGAGGCGTAGAAGTTATTCATATCTACATGCAGAATTTCCCGGTCCGCAGCCATTTTTCTCCCTCCATCGACACATTTGTTCGCCTTATATAGTATATCGCGCGGAGCCGGCAATTTGTACCGGTAATGATTTCCAATTCGATTGAGCAAAGGCAGCGGGCGATAGGGGACCGGCGCTTGCCATTACGATGGCAAAGCGGTATAATGAAGGGAAGATTTCGACATAATGAAGGGGGCTTAACCGTGAAAGCATTGTTGACTTCGTGCGGCTTTGAAACCGACGCGATTCAGCGGAAGTTCTTGGAATATATCGGAGGGGATGCATCCAAAATCAAGGCGCTGTTCATTCCAACGGCCGCAATCGACGCCGACGCCATCGAAGTTTTGCCCAAATGCATGGACGATCTGCTCAAATGCCAGGTCAAAAGGGAGAACATTGCGGTCTACGATCTGCACAAGGCGATGCCTCTGGAGGAACTCAAGCAGTATGACGCCGTGTACATCTGCGGCGGCAATACCGAATATCTGCGTGCCCGCATCCACGAGCAAGGATTCTATCAGGTCTTGCTGCAATATATTCGGGAGGGCGGCGTTGCCGTGGGCGTCAGCGCCGGCAGCCTGATCTTTACCAGCAACCGCGATGCGTCGATGAATTTGATCCCGTGGGATCTGCGCGTGCATTGCAGCGAGAACGACTGCGAAACGCCAGGGTACTTGGACGCGGAGCTAAAGGAGTGCGTCAAGCTGGGAAATCTCCAGGCCATCGCCTTTGATGGGGACAAGCCGTTTATCATTGGGTCGTAAGCAAAAAGCAGCGCGCGTGGCATGCCACGCGCGCTGCTGCGGTCGGGGGATTTACTTGCCGCTGAACTTCTGCTTGACGGAGTTGACCTTGTTCTGCTCCGCCTGTTCGGTGGGATACCAGCCCTTGGCCGCCATTTTGTCGTAAATGGTGTCCTGCATGCACAGGGACTCGCCCAGCGCGTTGTTGAACGCCTGGCGCACATTGGCGGTGGGGGACTCGATGGTGCCATGCATGTAAAGGTCGCAAACGCTCTTTTCCAACAGCAGGATGCCTTCCATCAGATTCTTGTCGTCCATTTTGTTTTCCCTCCCAAATGCGTTAGAGCAGGCCGTAAAAGCTCTGGAAGAGTTGCTGGTGCTTCTGCGCCAACTGCTCCACGCACGCCTTCAGGTCCGCATCCTGGATCTTGGAAACCGTCTCCTGGCACTGGGTCTGAAAGTATTGCTCATGTCCCAGCGCGTCTTCCACATACATCAGTTCCTTACTCGTCATAATCGATCGCCTCCTGGCGCTATCTTGCCCTGAAGCGCGCAAACTATGCGTGGTGTTACCAAAAAAATCAAAAAATAGAAAAGAGAACGGCCCTTTAGCCGTTCTCTTTGGTTTTATTACTGATGCCGTTCTGATTCTTACAGGCGCGTGCCGTTTCTGCGCCAAAGCAGGCCGCGGTCAATATGCGCAAGGTCCGGCGAGCAGGTGCGCGCCATGGCGCCGGCGAGCTCGGCGGTGATATCGCATATGGTCTGACAAGCGCCCTGCGCGCCGTTCTGGCGGATGGGTTCCATCACCGGCCGGCCCACCGAAACGGCCGTAGCGCCCAGCGCCAGGGCCTTAAAGGCGTCCACGCCGTTCATCACGCCGCAATCCACAAAGATGGGAATGCGCCCGCCAATTTCTTCGACGATCTCGGGCAGCACCATCAGCGGCGGCACGGCGGTGGCCAAAATGCCATGGTGATGCGATACCACGATGCCCTGAACGCCCGCGTCCAAGCACTTGCGCGCGTCCGTTCTAGAGAGCACGCCCTTGATGATGAAGGGCAGCTTGGTGCGCTTGACGTATCCCTCGATGTCCTTTTGCGTGCGGGGGCGCATGGGCAGGCCCAGCACCACGTCCGGCTTGCCATTGCCGCCAAAGGAATGATCCAAATCCATGCCAACCGCCAGCGCCCCCACGGACTCGGCATGCTCCATGCGCCGCAGCACCATATTCTCATCGTCGTAGGGTTTGATGATTTTGATGGATTTTGCGCCGGTGGCGGCGATGCGCGCGAACTGATCCTCGTCGCCCATGCCCGCCCAGTTAACCGCCCTGGCAAGGGCCGCGCCCTCGGCCATCTCCACCATGCCGTCGCCCTGGCCGTCCTGGCCCTTTAGGTGCGAAAGCGCCGCCATCATAATGGGCGTGGCAAAGGTCTCGCCGTAGAGGCGCAAAGTGGTGTCGGGCGTCGTGTTGTCGATATGGCGCATCTCAATGAGAATCTCGTCAAAGTACGCGCGGGTAATCGCGTTGGCGTCCATGGCCTTCTCTCTTTGTTCCATATTCCCAAGTCTCCATCCTTTCCGGTCTTTTTTCCAGTATAGCACAGAATTCGGCTTCTGACAAAGCTTTGTTAACGCCCGCGCCCTTGCATTGAAGGGGGGATTGTGCTACCATAAGCAGGAAAAAGTACGGCGGTCCGGCCAAAAAAAGGATGAATGCAAATGAAGATTTCAACCGTTAAGGGTACGAACGACTACCTTCCCAGCCAAGTCGCGCTGCGGGACTACTTGCAGGGCGTTATTCTGGATACCTATAAGGACAGCGGATTCGAGCGCATTTCCACCCCCGCCATCGAGGACATCGAAAACCTGGACAAGAGCGACGGCGGCGAAAACCTCAACCTCATTTTCAAGATCATGAAGCGCGGGGACAAGCTGGAGTCCGCCCTGCGCCAGGGCAAGGAGAGCGAGCTGGCGGATATGGGGCTGAGGTACGATCTCACCTTGCCGCTGAGCCGCTACTATGCCAACAACAAAAACAACCTCTCTTTGCCGATGAAGTGCATTCAGATCGACAAGGTTTACCGCGCCGAACGCCCGCAGAAGGGGCGCCTGCGCGAGTTTGTGCAGTGCGATATTGACATCATCGGCTCTTCCTCCATCGCCTGCGAAATTGAGTTGATCGACACCACCTGCCGGGCGCTGCTGGGCATCGGCATGAAGAACTTCACCGTCAAGCTCAACGACCGCCGCATTCTGCGTGCAATGCTGGAGAAGATGGGCTTTGCGACGGAAGATCTGGACAAGGTGTGCATCATCTTTGACAAGCTGGACAAAATCGGCGTAGAGGGCGTGCGCGCCGAACTGCTGGAAAAAGACCTTGGAAAAAGCGCGGCGGACGCGCTGTGCCAGACGCTCACCGGCGGCCCGGTGACGCTGGAAAAGGTCGCCTCCCTGCTGCCCGGGCATGAGGCGGTGCGCAGCGTGGAGGAAATCATGAAGGCCGCGACCGAGCTCGCCGGCGGCCGCTACGGCGTGACGTTCGACCTGTCGCTCGTGCGCGGGCAGGGGTATTACACCGGCACGGTCTTTGAGGTGGAGAGCAACGAATTCCGCGGCGCCATTGCCGGCGGCGGCCGTTACGACAATCTCATCGGCAAGTTCACCGGGGAGCAGGTGCCGGCCGTGGGCTTTTCCATCGGATTTGAACGCATCTTCGGCATCCTCTCGGCCCAGGGCTTTGAAATTCCCGGCGCCAAGCCCCGCATCGCGCTGTTTTATGACGAGGGCGGCCTCATGGATGCCCTGCGCGCGGCCGAGGAGATGCGCCAAGAGCATATCGTCTCGCTGCTGGAGCGGCCCAAAAAGCTGGGCAAAGCGCTCTCCCGGCTTGAGGAGCGCGGGTTTGCGGGCTATCGCATCCTGGGTGAAGAGGGCGGAATCAAGTTCTTTTAAATGACAAGCGGGCGGCACCGGCGGGCATGCGGATGCCGCCCTTGCAGGCTTGCGAAAATGCGCGGTTTTTGGTATAATAAATTGAATCTTGCGGGTAAGGAGAGGTAACATGGCACAGCGTCCCCCCATTGAGGTGACCCAGGAGGAACTTAAGCGGCAAAGGGCGTGCATGGCACAGGTTAAAGACAGTGCCGCCGGCGGAAAATACAAAATCGTCACCTACGGCTGCCAAATGAACGCGCACGACTCTGAGACGCTGGCCGGCATGCTCACCGAAATGGGATACGAACCGACCGAGGATGTCGCCCTGGCGGATGTCGTGCTCTTTAACACCTGCTGCATTCGGGACAATGCCGAGCGGCGCGTGGCGGGAAACATCAGCGCCTTGAGCGCTCTAAAGCGCGAGCGGCCCGGAATGATCCTGGGCGTCTGCGGCTGCATGACGCAGCAGGAGGGCGCGCCGGAAAGCTTGCTGCGCCGCTTTCCGCACGTGGACCTGGTCTTTGGCACCCACAACCTGTTTCGGTTCCCAGAGCTGCTGCTGGAGGTCCTCCAAAGCGGGCGCCGCGTCACCGAAATCGATCGGGATGAGCGCGGCCGCATCGCCGACGGCCTGCCGGTGCGGCGCGAGGGCGGAGTTACGGGGTATCTCAACATCATGTTCGGCTGCAACAACTTCTGCTCGTACTGCATTGTGCCCTACGTGCGCGGCAGGGAGCGGTCCCGCACCATCGCCCAGGTCGTCCGGGAGGCCGAGGAGATGGCCAAGAGCGGCCTAAAAGAGATCATGCTGCTGGGGCAGAACGTCAATTCCTTTGGCTTGGACGGCGAAAGCGGCGAGAATTTCCCGCTTCTGCTGCGGGCGCTGGATGGCGTGGTGCCGCGCATTCGCTTTATGACCTCCCATCCCAAGGATCTGTCAGACGCGCTGATTGAGGAGATGGCGCGCTCGCACAGCGTTTGCCCGCAGTTCCACCTGCCGGTGCAGTCGGGCAGCGACCGCATCCTTATGGAAATGAACCGCCGCTATACCCGTGCCCACTACCTGGAACGGGTCAACGCGCTTCGAAGCGCCATTCCGCAGGTGGGCTTGACCACCGACATCATCGCGGGTTTCCCGGGCGAAACGGAGCAGGACTTTGAGGACACGCTTTCCCTGGTCCGTCAGGTTCGCTACGACGCCGCGTTCACCTTCATCTACTCCCCCCGCCAGGGCACCCGCGCCGCGGCGATGGATGGGCAGATCGCAGAAGCGGTCAAGCACGAGCGGCTGGACCGCTTGATCAAGCTGCAAGAGAGCAGCACAAGGGAGCAATTGGATAGCTGCGTGGGCAGCGTGCAGGACGTGCTGGTGGAGGGGCCCTCCCGCCGGCGTCAGGGCGAGATTTCCGGCCGCACGGGCCGGGGTATGACCGTAAACTTCGCGGGCGCGCCCGATTGGGTTGGGCGCATCGTGCCCGTTCGTATCACCGCCTCCGGCGCAAACACCCTGCGCGGAGAGTACGACAAAAGTGGAAATGAGGAAATGAACAAATGAAACTGGAGCTATTTGAAAAATCCCGCGAGCTTGGCGAATTGCTGATCGCCACCGACGAGTACCGCAGGGTACAGCAGGCGGAGAGCGCCTTTAACGCGGACGAACTGGCGCAGGCCAAGGTAGGCGAGTTCAACCAACTGCAAAAGGCCATCCAGGAGATGATGCAGATTCCCGAACCGGACCAAGCGGCCATCGCCGCCATGGCGGACCGGCTGCGGCACATGCAGGCGGAGTTGACGGAAATGCCCTCGGTCAAGGAGATGAACGAGGCGCAGACCGCGTTTTCCGGTTTGCTGACCCAGGTCAACCAGGTGCTTCGCTTCATCATCACCGGCGAAGTGGAAGAGGGTGGCTGCGGCGGCAACTGCTCTTCCTGTGGCGGCTCCTGCGGCGGCGCGGAGGGCTGCGACGGCTGCCACGAGTGATAATGGCGCCAAGATGGCCCTGAAAACATAGAATAAACTGCCGTACGCACCGTGCACGATCTTCTTTTTGTGCGGTGCGTATTTTTGCAGGCGAGCGGGAGGATGAGAGAATGGCCTTGTCACCGATGATGCAGCACTATCTAAACACAAAAGAGCAATACAAAGACAGCGTCTTGATGTATCGTCTGGGCGACTTTTACGAGATGTTTTTTGAAGATGCGGTCACGGTGTCCAAGGAACTGGACCTGACGCTCACCGGCAGGGACTGCGGCCTTGCCGAGCGCGCGCCCATGTGCGGCGTGCCCTATCACGCGGTGGATGCCTATGTGGCGCGGCTGGTGGACAAGGGCTATAGCGTGGCCATCTGCGACCAGATGGAGGACCCTGCGCTGGCCAAGGGACTGGTTGAGCGCGCCGTCACCCGCGTCATCACCCCCGGCACTGTGATTGAGAGCAACATGCTGGAGGAGAAAAAGAACAATTACCTGCTCACCGTGTTCTTCGGCGGCAGCGATAAAAAGGCTGGCCTTGCCTATGCGGATGTCTCCACGGGCGAGATGAACGTGCTCGAGCTCGCCGCGCGCCGCGCGCAATTATTGGAGGAAATGGCGCGCATCGCGCCTACCGAGGTCTTGGTCTGCGCCTGCGATCAGCAGGAGCTGACGGACATCGGATACACCAAGCGCGTGACGGTTCGACCCCCTTCCGCCTTTGACAAGAAGGGGGCTTCTGCCCTGATCAAAAAGCATACCGGCGGCTTTGTCACGTCGCTGGGGCTGGGCAAGATGGATTTGGCGGTGCGCGCGGCGGGCGCCCTGTTGCAATACCTGGAGGAGACGCAGAAAAATACCCTCTCTCACGTCAACGCCATCCATATTTACAACCGCGGAGAGCACCTGTTGCTGGACCCCGTTGCGCGCCGCAATTTGGAGCTAACCGAGACCATGCGCGGGCGCGGCAAAAAGGGCACCCTGCTCTGGCTGATGGACCGCACCTGCACCGCCATGGGCGGACGCCTGTTGCGCGCCTGGATTGAGGAACCGTTGGCGGAAAAAGAAAAGATCGAGTACCGCCTGGACGCGGTGGACGAGCTGATGCGTAACTTCATGCTCACCCAGGAGGTACGCGGCGCGCTGGAACCCATCTACGACATCGAGCGATTGGTGACGAAGATCTCCTATTTGAGCGTCAATGCGCGCGATGCCATGGCGCTGTGCGCGTCCCTGCGCATGATTCCCAAGCTGCGCGACCTACTCAAGGATTATTCGGGCGCGGCGATGCAGGATATTTTGCAGCGCTTGGACCCCATGGACGACCTCTACGCACTGCTGGACCAGGCCATCGCCCCGGACGCGCCGCTGACCATCCGTGAGGGCGGCATCATCAAGGACGGCTACAACGCGGAGCTGGACGAGCTGCGCGCCGCGTCCACCGGCGGCCGGGAGTGGATCTCGCGCATCGAGCAAAAGGAGCGCGAGGAGACCGGCATCAAGAACCTAAAGGTGGGCTACAACAAGATCTTCAGGTATTTCATCGAGGTGACGCGCTCGCAGCTGGACCTGGTGCCCTACCGCTATCAGCGCAAGCAGACGCTGGCCAACTGCGAGCGCTTCATCACCGAGGACCTGAAAAAGGTGGAGGAGCGCATCCTCGGCGCGCAGGATAAGGCGATTCGCCTGGAGTACCAGCTTTTTTGCGAGATTCGTGAAAAGATGGCCGCACAGATCACCCGTTTTCAGGCCACGGCAGGAGCGGTCAAGGAGCTGGACGCGCTGCAATCCATGGCCATGGTGGCCAACGAAAACGGCTATTGCCGTCCCAGCATCCATACGGGCTATGATCTGACCATCCGCGAGGGCCGCCATCCCGTGGTGGAGGCCACGCTCAAGGACCTGTTCGTGCCCAATGACACCGAGCTTACGCAGGACGGCCGCATGATGATCATCACCGGCCCCAACATGGCGGGCAAATCCACCTACATGCGGCAAGTCGCCCTCATCACGCTGATGGCGCACATGGGCAGCTTTGTGCCCGCCGCGGAAGCCGTCATCCCGCTGTGCGACCGCATTTTCACTCGAGTGGGCGCCTCCGACGACCTTGCCGCGGGGCAGTCCACCTTCATGGTGGAGATGAGCGAAATGGCCGCCATCCTGCAAAACGCCACCTCGCGCAGCTTGCTCATCCTCGACGAGATCGGCCGGGGAACCTCCACCTTCGACGGTCTCTCCATCGCCTGGGCCGCGGCGGAATACATCTGTTCCAAAAAGCGGATCGGCGCCAAGACCCTGTTCGCCACGCACTATCACGAGCTTTCCGAGCTGGAGGGAAGGCTGGACGGCGTGGTCAACTACCAGATTTCCGTCCGCGAGCACGGCGACGAGATCGTCTTCCTGCGCAAGATCCAGCGGGGCGGAGCGGATTCCTCCTTTGGGGTGCAGGTGGCGGCCATGGCGGGGCTGCCGCAGCCGCTGATCTCCCGGGCGAGGGAAATTATGGCGCGGCTGGAGGTCAACAACGTCAACCAATCCACCATTGGCCAAAACATCTTGGACGGCGGCAGAAAGGCGGACAAGCAGATGAGCCTTGAAGAATACAACGCCGTGGACTTTGCCCAGGAGATCGCTCAGATCGACATGGACTCCCTGTCGCCCAGGGAGGCGATGAACCTGCTTTACGTGCTCAAGGAAAAGGCGCGCAAGGTCTAGGCTAAGAAGCGCCGCCCTTTCAACCGGTTCTCAATTTAAAGGAGATCTGCCATGACAAAAATACAGGTGCTGGACACAATGACCGCCAACCGCATCGCCGCGGGAGAGGTGGTGGAGCGCCCGGCCTCCGTGGCTAAGGAACTGCTGGAAAATGCGCTGGACGCAGGCGCCACGGCCGTGACGCTGGAGATACGCGACGGCGGCATTTCCTACCTGCGGGTCACGGACAACGGCAGCGGCATTGCGCCGGAGGATTGCCGCATCGCCTTTGAGCGCCACGCCACCTCCAAGATTCGCTCCGGCGACGATCTGAGCCGCATCGGCACACTGGGGTTTCGCGGCGAGGCGCTGCCCTCCATCGCCTCGGTATCCAAGGTCGAACTGACCACGCGCACAAGGGGCGCGGAGGCTGGGGTTAAGCTCACCGTGGAGGGCGGCGTCGTGACGGACGTGCGCGATGCGGGCTGCCCGCAGGGCACCACCTTTGTTGTGCGAGATCTCTTCTTCAATACCCCGGTACGCCGCAAATTTTTAAAGCGCGCGCAGACCGAGGCCGGTTATGTCGCGGATGTGGCCACGGAACTCGCCCTTTCGCGGCCGGAGATCGCCGTGCGCTTCGTCAACAACGGCAAGCCCGTCTTTCAGACTGTGGGCAACGGGGATTTGCGCTCGGTGATCTACGTGGTGCACGGCCGCGAGGTTTCCTCCGGCGTGCTGCCTTTTCAAGGCGCACAGGGCGCAACGCGCGTGGAGGGATTCGTGGGCGTGGGCAACCTGGCGCGCGGCAACCGAAATTATGAGTTCTTCTTTGTCAACGGGCGCTTCGTCCGCGATGCACAGCTCTCTTCCGCGGTGGAAAACGCCTGCCGCGAGCGCGTGATGATCGGCAAATACCCTTATTGCGTTCTCAGCGTCACCGTTCCCATGGATGCGGTGGATGTCAACGTCCACCCCAACAAACTGGAGGTGCGCTTTAAGGAGGATTTCCCCATTAGGGAAACGGTTCAGGGCATTGTGGAAACCGCGTTTGCGGACACCGGGGCGACGCTTAAGGAGCTCGCCACGCCGCCCATCCCCGAGGAGAAACCCAAACAAATGGAGCTTACGCAGCAGCCGCCCACACCGATGCCGCCCGCG
>CAOKIU010000060.1 GCA_948468595.1 uncultured Christensenella sp. | reverse complement strand
CACCATGCCCATCTATATCATCATCGGCGGCGTCAACGATTCCGGCAAGTCTTCGCTGACTGGCGTTCTGAAAGTCCAACAGACGGAACTTGGGCAGATCATCGACGTGGACAAGCTGGGCAAGCAGTTCGGCGGATTCCTGGAAGGGGGGTAAAGTTGCCCTCCAGCAGCAGGCAGCATGTCTGCGCGAGGGCGTCTCCTTTACCCAAGAAACCCCATATCCGGGCATCGCCCGGCGCTTGTGGCGCGAGAGGCGGGATACTTTGTCCGGCCCTTCTATGTAGGCATCTCCAGCTAGGCGGAGGCTCTCAAAAGCATCGCACCGCGTCGCCAAGGGGGGCCACGACATTCCTTGGCAGGATGTCCACAGGCGCTATGCGGAGCGGTATGACGCCCTGGCGGCCGTTCTGCCCTACTGCGACGAGGCTACCTTCTTCGACAACGAGAACAATGACTTTGTGGAGGTCGCGGAGTACCGCAATGGTGAACTGATCTGCAAGAGGGACTATCGCCCTGCATGGCTGAACGAGCTGCGCGAAACCTTGGCCCCCGCCCTTGACGCGGCATAGGGTAAGGTGCGGCGGACCGGAGGGGATAAGCACTTCCAACTGCAAACGCCTTTCAAAAATATTTTTACGTCCTCCAGCTGGAGGGCACCTTTTCATGCGCGCACCCCGTCCGAGAAAATGCGGTTTAAGCTAGGAGTAGCGAAGCGGAGAGGTCCCGGACAGACCACCGGCCCATCGCACGCGATGGTTTTTGCATCCCTCCGGGGGGCGCTGGAGGCGTTCGGAAGGCAACACGCAACCGACGGCACCCCCACGCGAAGAAAGTATTCATAAACTCGGCAGACCTCCAGCACCGGCACCCACAGGCGGAGCGTGTTCCCAAAACGGCCTCAATGTAGCAACTCGTTGCAATAATTTCGGAAAAGTTGCTAAACCGAAAGCTCCTAAATAATGGGATGTTGAGCCTATTAATTATGGAATGTTATTAAAAAATATTTAGGGCTATATATTGCTGATGTTTCTTTCTCTCCTCCCCCAAGAATCCTACCCTTTAGAGCACCCTTTAGCGCCTGTGGAAGAAAATGGAAGACCGTGGAAGGATGTTAGGATTATCCCTAGATGAAGGGAAAAACAGTGAATAGGGATCGTTATAAATGAGCATACAAAAGGCGGAGATTGATTTCAAATCCCGGCTTCTCCGCCATAACCGCTTCGAAATGGATTTTCTAAGCGGTTTATTTTTTTCACTATGATATATATTCTGATGCGCAAAAAAGGCAACATCACGTCCTATAGTTTACATTATAGCTTAACAAGCAAGAATACAAATCCCACCGCCATAACGCCGAAAAAATGCGGAAGAGTTTTATGGCTGTGTCGCTAGGCAACTCGGTACGTAAATGGTCACTCCTGAGGCTTCGTTCCCCTAGAGCGACCATTTTTGAGGTTCGTACTTATTCTTGTAAGTCCCTCTGGTTTTCTCCGATCCAAGCTTGAAAAGCGGGATGCTTTTTTATCTGCTCCGGTGCACCCGAAGCAACCAAGCGATGGTCCTCAATCAAGAAGATGCGGTCAAATAGCGAAACTGCATCGCTGTCGTGCGTTGCAGCGATCACAGTCGCATTTGTAGAAAGGATGGATTGCATGACCTTTGCGCTCTGCACGCTGTCCAGCGCCGCGGTGGGCTCGTCCAGTATGAGCACAGGCGCGCGATGAATGAGCGCGCGCGCCAGGTCTGTTCGCAACGCCTGGCCTCCGGATAGTTCCAAACCGTCCTTATCCAACAACGATTCTTCCAGACAAGCTCCCTGGGCGGGCCAGATGAATTCGGGAACACTCCTGGGCATCCGCTCCCATCAAGACATTCTCCCGCACACTCTCTGAAAAAAGCTGTGGCGCCGCGGGGGCGAAGGAAAAGCACGCGCGGCGCTGTTCCTGAGACATCTCGGTCACAGAGACTCCATCCATACACACGCTTCCGCTGTCGGGTTGCAGCAGTCCCATCATCACGCGCAGAAGTGTTGATTTCCCGCATCCATTGCGCCCAATCAGAGCAACCTTTTCCCCCGGAGCAATGGAGAAGGAAACGTCGCGCAGGATCTCCCTATCCCCCAGACGCAGAGAAACCTGCGGCGCGACGATCTTTGCCTCTTGCACTTTTCGCGTCGTGAAATCCGGCTCTTCCCCCAGCATCTCATGCAAACGCTCAATGGGAATGAACGTCCTGACGATCCTCTCAACCTCTTGAGAAAGATTGGGCGTCACTGCTTGCAACGAATCCAGGATAGAGAATGTGGACGTCGCAGCGCCGTAGGACACGGGTTGTTTCCGCGCGGAACCCGTCAGCAGAAAAGGCACACACATACGCAGCAGGCTGTTCAGCGCTTCATAGAGGCCGCTAATCCTGCTCTCTGTGCGCACTTCCTCACGTTTGATCTGCCACAGTTGTCTGCGCTTCTCCTCATATTCACGAATCAGGCTCTCCCCCACCCCGTTTTGCACGGCAAATTCCATGTCGTAGATCGCGCTGTAGGCAGACTGTTCCATGCGCCCTTTGGCTTTTTCTTGCTCATTGGCGTACCCAGCCGACTTTTTCGCCTGTATCTTCAATCGCAGCAGAATCGACAGCGTCAGCACCAATCCCACGATGGCGAAATATGGCGAAATGCGGAAGCAGAGAACCAGCATCACGCTCACGCCCAGAAAGTCGCCAAAGGCCATCATCAGACCGCCCCATGCGCCCGGAATCTCCCGGCCGCCCTGATTGATGCGATTGTATACGTCCCCTTCCTCCAGATGCATCGTGCGGAAGTACGGCAGCCTGTGGTATTGGCCGGCCACCACAATACAGGATGCATTCATCGCTTTGTAGATATAGGCGTCCAGCGTCACATCGTTCAAATATTCAACCGCCAACATGACCGCCACAAGGCCGCCGACGCGGGCGCAGCCCTTGAGAATGACCGCAAAGTCCGCGCTGCTCAGGCTATCAAACAGAATCGTGAAAAGCAACGGCTGAATGAGATCATAAGCCACAAAAACCAGACAACAGGTGACAAGCTGCGTAAGCACCAGCGGTAGATAGGGCATGGCGTACTGCCTGACCATTCTTATGCCTATTTTCACGCCATGGAGAATGTCTTTCATCTTGGATCTTGGAGCCCCTTTCTACAGGAATGATTCAATCAACGGACGGTCACGCGCTCCGCAGTCATCGTTCCCCGTTTCACCCGGTACACCGAGTCACAGACGCCGGCAAGTCTCTCGCTGTGCGTAGCGCAGAGAATCAGCATATTTCCCCGTTCCGACCGCCGCTTCAATGCATCCGCCACCCTCTGCTCCGACGCGGGGTCCATCGCCGAGGTCGCCTCGTCCAGCACCAGCATACTTGCGTCGCGGTAGAGCAGCCGGGCCATGCCGATCTTCTGCTTTTCACCTGAGGAAAGGCTCTCCCCATCGACCCAAGTATCCAGCTTTTTATCCAGACCATCAATCCATTCTTTCAGGCCAAGCTCGATGAGCAGTCGGTCCAGCTTCTCTTCGTCGCATTCGTTGCGCAATAGGATATTCCAACGAATTGTGCCTGCCAAGATGTTCGGCTTTTGCGCTGCATAGCCGATCTGCTGAAAGTATTGTGTGCGATCGTAGTTCGCAATGGGCTTGTCATTGACCATCACCGTGCCGCTGTCCTGCGGAAATAGCCGCATGAGCAGCATTAAGATGGTCGATTTCCCGCTGCCGGACTCGCCTACTATACAGTGCATACCCTTTTTCAACGCAAAGCTGACGTCATCAACAGCCGGACAATTACTTCCCCCTGGGTAGGTATAGCGCACATGGGAGAAGACAACGCGCTCAATCGCTTGGATTGCGCTCGCGCCGTCCGAAACCACTTCCGCCTGCCCCAGATAATCGTCCAGCACCTTCATCGCCGTGGCGCACTCTTTTCGACGGGTGATAAGCGAGGGAATCCCCGACACGGCGCCAGCAAACGAGGGAATCATCACGACCATCGCGTAAATGGACGATATGTCGACTGCGCCTCGAGTATACAATATCCCGCCGACCAGTGCGACAATGACCATCAGGAACAACGGCCCGTATTTGCGCACCAGCATGACCTTGTTGCTGATGATCTTGCTCCTCATCAGATCCTTGAGAAAGAGCTCGTTGCGCGCATGGTATCCCCGCTGTACCCTTTGCTGGTTGAGCAGGCTCGCCGCCTCGTGATTCTTCACCTGCTCCCAAATTTTTCGGTCCAGCGCGCGAAGATGTTCAAAGAAGCGTTCATACAACTCTGGCAGCTTGGGCACATCGCGTTGCGTCCAGAGCATCATCACGGCCATGTATACGACCACGATCAGAAAAACCGTCGGATTCAGCAGGAGTGTGTAGATGCCGGTTCCCACCATAATGCCGATCGACTGCGCCAGGCTCAGCGCAAAATCCACCGTGCCACCAGAAGCCCGGTAGGTTGTGTCCTTGAGAATGCCCAGCACGTCCGCCGCAGGAATGGCCCGCCAGGTGTCCATGTATTGATGATGGCGAAGCAATGCTCCTTCCGCCCTGAACACCGCCTGATGAATACATTGAAAGCGGCTTCGTTTATAGGCAACGTTGGCCAACGTAATCAAGAACAGCACTGCGCCCAGCGCGCAGACCAGCAGCGCCAAATTGCGCGCCTCACCCGCCACAACCTCCTCGACGATCAGCTTGGAAATATGCACCAGCAGCACGCTGTTGGCAAAGGAAAGCAGCAGCGTACACGCAATCGGCACGAAGATCGACCGATCCACGTATTGAAATAGCTTTCTATCGTTCCGCAACATGGCGCTCCATCCATCCTTCCATTTCGGCACATGCGCAGGGCGCTGATTTGCTTTTCATCGCAACAGGCAGCCGTTAAGCCGCATCCCGTCTACCTTTTTCCTCAGGAGGGGCACCGTCCTTTGGTCGCCGGACCCAACAGCGTCGCTCGGAGCAATTACACCGGAATGTACGGTAGCGTATCAATGGTCCTTGGCCTGGTTTCACCTTTCATCCTAAGGCAACTATGGAATCCCTGCTAATTCGCATTCATTAAGCGGCATTTTCAAAATAATAAAGAAGGCGCTCCGAATGAATCCCGATATCATCGAATATTATTGCCCATTTCTTGCCCCTTATAGACAATATTCGACATAAAAATCGATTCACCTTCCGTGATTGGATTTTTTCATAATGATTCCTTAACTCAACCGTTTCGGTGCATCTGGCGCGTTTTTCGCTCAATTGCCTTATGTGGCCGCTGCTCTTCATCCCTGGTTTCGCCTTAACCCTGCGCGCGATCAGCCGCCTAAAGGGTCTTAACGTCCAGCCGCTGCGCCCCTCGCGCCCAAAGCCGTTAAATCGCTTTTTCGCGCGCCACGCCCTTGGGACGCATAAAACGCCGCGCATTGCTCATTCTACCCTATAGAATAAGGAGGGATGCGCAATGGGTTTTCTATTCTCCATCCTGGCTGGAGCGGCCATGAGCGTGCAAGGGGTGCTCAACACCAGACTTTCGGAAAAGATCGGATTGTATGAATCCAATGCCTGGGTGCAGGGGACCGCGTTCGCGCTCTCGCTTTTGGCCATGTGGATTTGGGGCAAGGGCGGCTTTAAGGGCTTGGGGCAAGTGCCCAAGGTCTACCTGCTGGGCGGCGCTTTGGGACTGGTCATCACCTTGACGGTGATGCTGGGCATTGGCAAGCTTTCCCCCACGGTGGCCATCTCCACCATCCTCATCGCGCAGCTCCTGGTCGCCGCAATCATCGACGCCTTTGGCTGGTTGGGCGCGGAAAAGGTGGCGTTTCACTGGAATAAATTTGTCGCCATGGCCCTGATGATTGGCGGCGTCATTCTCTTTAAGCTCAAGCTGTAGCGCCTTAGGGTCCGCGGCCCCGTCCAAATGACGGGGCCTTTTTTTGCGCCTTGACGGTCTTGCGCGATTGCTCCCTTTCCGCCGTTCTTCAAAATGCACGACAATGACAGCCCGGATTTGTCATATTGTACCAATTGGAAAAATATGGTATAATCTGTCATATTATAGTTGTTTTCCATCGTACTTACCGACCGGCGTAAAAAGGGATTGCAATGATACGACAATACTATGCTTACAATGTCTACGAAGCCCTGCAACAACGGCTGCGGTTCATTTTTGAGGAATTCGACAACATCTATGTCTCGTTTTCCGGCGGCAAGGACAGCGGTTTGTTGTTAAACCTCACGCTTGACTTTCAGCAAAAATACTATCCAGATAAAAAGATCGGCGTATTTCATCAGGATTTTGAGGCGCAATACACCGTCACCAGCGAGTTCATCGAGCGCACTTTCCAGCGCATCGAAAACGAGGTGGAGCCCTATTGGGTATGCCTACCCATGGCCACCCGCACGGCGCTGAGCAGCTATCAAATGTATTGGTATCCCTGGGACGACACCAAGAAGGCGTCCTGGGTGCGGCCCATGCCACAGCACAAGTTCGTCATCAACCTGGAAAACAACCCCATGACCACCTACCGCTACCGCATGCATCAGGAGGACCTTGCCCGGCAGTTCAGCCGCTGGTACCGCCTGTCCCACGGCGAAAAAAAGACCGTATGCCTGCTGGGCATCCGCGCGGAGGAATCCTTGCAGCGCTATAGCGGATTTCTCAATAAAAAGTACGGCTACAAGGGCGCTTGCTGGGTGAGCACGATGTTTAAGGACGTCTGGTGCGCCTCCCCGCTCTACGATTGGTCGCTCGCGGACGTATGGCACGCCAACTTTCTCTTTGGCTACGACTACAACCATCTGTACGACCTGTTCTATATGGCGGGGCTCAAGCCCTCGCAAATGCGCGTGGCCTCGCCCTTCAACGACTACTCCAAGGACAGCCTGAATCTCTACCGGGTCATTGATCCCGAGATCTGGACCAAGCTGGTCGGCCGCGTGCAGGGGGCGAACTTTGCCTCCATCTACGGCCGCAGCAAGGCGATGGGCTACCGCAACATCACCCTCCCCCAAGGGCATACCTGGGAGTCGTATACCCGTTTTCTGCTCGATACCCTGCCGCTGCGGCTGCAAAGCAACTACGTGCAAAAGTTCCAGACCTCCATCGCCTTTTGGCACCGGACGGGCGGAGGGCTGGACGAGCGGGTCATCCGCGAATTGGAGGAGCACGGCTACAACATCCGGCGCAACGGTATCTCCAGCTACACGCGCAGCCGGAAGTCCAGGGTGGTCTTCATCGGAAAGATTCCCGACCACACCGACGACATCCGCTCCACCAAGGATATTCCCAGCTGGAAGCGCATGTGCTACTGCATCTTGAAGAACGACCACAACTGCCGCTTCATGGGCTTTGGCATCTCCCGCGAGCAGCAGCGGCACATCGACGCCCTGATGGACAAATACAGCAAAATCGAGGAGACCGATTATGACGCCTAAAAGCCCCGTCTACAACATCATCGCGGTGCCGGTGGAAAAGATCCACCCCAACACCTACAACCCCAACGCAGTGGCCCCGCCGGAGATGAAGCTGCTCTACGAGAGCATCCGCATCGACGGCTACACCATGCCCATCGTCTGTTACTACGTCAAGGAGGAGGACGAGTACATCATCGTCGACGGCTTTCACCGCTATCGGATCATGCTGGAATACCCCGATATTTACGAGCGCGAAAACGGCATGCTGCCCGTATCCGTCATTGACAAGCCGCTGGATTACCGCATGGCCAGCACCATCCGCCATAACCGCGCGCGTGGCGAGCACAATGTGGACTTAATGAGCAACATCGTCAAGGAGCTGCACGAGATCGGTCGATCGGACGCCTGGATCTCCCGCCACCTGGGCATGGACCGGGACGAGATCCTGCGCCTGAAGCAGATCACCGGCTTGACCGCCCTCTTCCGCGACGTGCAGTTTGGCAGCGCCTGGCAGCCCGTCGAAGAGGACGACTGAGCGCGCCGCGCTCTCGGGGCGCAAAATCCTGCAAGCGCGCATGCATAAAAGAGGCGATTGTGCAGAGGTTATCCAGAGGATCTCCTCTCTTTTTTCGCCCTTGGCGCCGAACGCGGATGGCGTCGACGGGCAATCGATATCAAATTTATGGGATTGGAAGGTGGCGCAATGGCCATGAAGCTTACTCGTCTGCTGGGCATCGTGACGCTTCTCCTTCAGCGGGATCACGTCACCGCGCCGGAATTGGCGGAGCGGTTCGAGGTCTCCCGCCGCACCATCAGCCGCGATGTGGAGGCGTTGTGCGAGGCAGGCCTGCCGGTTATGACGGTGCAGGGCTATGGCGGCGGCATTTCGCTCAGCCGCGCCTACAGCCTGAACCGCTCGCTCTTGACCCGGGCCGAGGCGCAGGCCCTCATTGCCGCCGTCAGGGCGCTGAGCGGAGTTTCGGCGCTGGAAGATCCCCAGTCTCTGTTGGACAAGCTGCCGCAAGCGGGTAAGGGCGGCGCGATGGAGGTAGACCTTTCCGCCTTCCACGGCCGCACGCTCTCGGAAAAAATCAAGGCGCTGCGGGACGCGATGGACAAATGCCGCCTGGTCTCCTTTTCTTACAGCGCGCCGGGCGGCGAAAGCCTACGGCGGGCGGAGCCTTGCCGCCTGCTCTACCGGTACTCCTCCTGGTATCTATTCGCCTATTGCCTGGGGCGGCAGGATTTCCGCCTGTTTAAACTGGATCGCATCTCGGGGCTACAAATTCTGGAGGAGCACTTCACGCCCCGCTCCGTCGCGCCTGAGCAAGAGCCTTTTTCCCAGTATTTTGCCGACGATCAATATCAATTGCGGGCCGTCTTTGATCCGTCTGTTCGCTATCGCCTGGTGGAGGAATACGGGCCCGAGGGCTTTGCCGAAAGGGCAGATGGACTGTATGCGGAGCTCTCCTTTTCCAGCTATGCGTGGATGCGCGGCTGGGTGCTCAGCTTCGGAGACAGGGTGCGCGTGCTGGCGCCGCAGGAGCTGCGCCGCGATCTGGCCGGGCAAGCGCGCAGAATGGCGGAGATGTACCCTGAGGACGAGTTAACGAATTAATTTTTTACCGGGCATGAGGAACAGGACAGACTCTCGTCCTGTTCCTCATGCTATAGTAAATCCGGTAAAGGAGGTGGGATTCGTGATCGAATCCAGGTGCGGATTGCTGTGCAGCCGCTGTTCCTATCGGGAAGAATCGGGCTGCAAGGGATGTACACAGATCGGTAAACCCTTTTGGGGGGAGCAGTGCCCGGTCAAATCCTGCTGCGAGGGGCGGGAACAGGCTCACTGTGGACAGTGCGCAGAATTCCCCTGCAAGGCGCTGCGGGACTTTGCCTACGACAAGGTCCATGGCGACGGCGATGGCCGGCGCATCGATCAGTGCAAAAGGTGGACGCTGGACTGACGGCTCGGCGCAAAGCAAGGCCTCCTGCTTAAAAGGCAGGGGGTCCTGCTTTGCGCCGCAATCAATCCTTGAGCTGTGCTTTGCGGATCATGGGCACAAGTTTGGTGCCAAGTTCGTAGAAGATGACGCACTCCTCTTCGTCAAAGGTATCGATCATTTCCCGGAGCACGTCGCGCAGTGGGATCTTCTCTCTGTGCGGTTTGGGAAGAAGCAACGCCTCAATGGGAACGGCCAGAGCGATGGCGAGCCTGTGCAGATACAGGATGGAGGCCATCTGCCGTCCTCTTTCCACGTAGCCAAAATAGCTGGCAGACATGCCGATCATGTCCGCCAGCTACTCCTGTGTGTATCCACGCAGCTCGCGATAGTACTTGATGCATTCGCCGGAATGCGGGAAAGGTAGTGGATTCTTTCTCTTATTTGACATCATAACACCTCCTGTCAGTATTATTCTACCGAACAGAAGGACCCGTAGTTAGAAGCAATCCACCATGATATTTCAGACAACACGAATGAGTCCAAAGCGCCGAATATTGCACCAAAGACTGCCCTTTAACCGTCCAATGCACGAACGCCGGCGATGTGCAATCCGCTGGCAAAGGCAAAGGAATAGCCCCCCAGCGGGCGCATAAACGCATCGTAACTATGCGCCGCCAGCAGCGGCATGGCGCCGTCATACGCCACCACCACCAGCGTGTGATAAAACCGCATTCCATCGCTGAGCTGCAAAAAGTCGCCGGGGTCGAGCTGCGCCACAGGCCTTTCTACGGCATAGGGGCCGAGGCCTTTGTTCCCCAGCAAAAACTTTCGGAAGTACGCCACGCTCGTCCAGGCCGCTGCGCGATCAAATGCCGTAAGGTAGTACCATCCAATATCCCTCGTCATGTTCATCACCTTGGCCCCCGCAAACAGGCATTGGGAGGCGAAGTTGGTGCAGTCGCCCCCAATGCCGCTAAAGTCCAAGTAGCGCGGGTTGCGGTCCAGCGCCCAGCGCTGCGCGTACAGGATGGCATCCTCTCTCCAATAGGGCCTCTCCTCCATGGGTGCACGCTCCTCTCTCCCTTCAGCCTATGCTGCGCAAGGCGGCTTCTCTCCTCTGCCGCCGAAAAAAGGTCTGCGCCCTTGCGCGGGGAGCGTGCTTGGACAAGCTTTCCCCGCGCTCGTGCCGGCTTCCGCGCTGCCTACCGGGTCCCGCCGGGCGGCTCCGCCGGCGTGGGATCAAGCGCGGTTAAGGCTTCGCGCCGCACCCAAAGAGGCGGGAAGGTGCCTATATGGAGCGCGCTGTGCTGCCGTTCTATGGCGGAATGTGCTTCGAGCCTACACCGGTTTTCCGTCACCTTCGCGCCGCCTAATAGGAGGTGGGCAAACGCCTTTACATAGGCTGCGCGTCAACCCGCTCTTCCTTTCTCGCTAGGCACGCGCCGTGCTCCCGTTCCATGGCGTGTTCCTCCCCGCTGTTGCCGCATCGGACGATCGCCGGTTTTCCATCCCCTTCGCGCCTCCTAAAAGAGGCGCGGGAATGCCTCTACATGGGATGCGCGTCAACCCGCTTTTTCCTTTCTCGCTAGGCACGCGCCGTGCTCCCATTCCATGGCGGGTTCCTCCCCGCCGTTGCCGCGTCGGACGATCGCCGGTTTTCCGTCATCTTCGCACCGCCTAAAAGAGGCGCGCGAATGCCTCTACATGGGATGCATACTCACCCGCCGTGATTTCGTACGCAGAGGCGATCTCCCGCCATTCGCACCGCCCCCAAAAAGACGGGCGGACGCCCATCAAAGGATGTGCATCCGCCCGACTTTTTCTACAAGAGCCTTGTTCTTAGTTACAGGGTGGCCGCCCGAACGGTCACCTCATGGGAAAGAGCCGTGCCCCGCAGCGCGCCCGCGCACAGGGGCACGTCGAGCACGCGCAGGCATTGCGCATCCTCCCCATAGGGCAAGGTGGTCCCGCTCTCGCCATCGGAGAAAAGGGCGATGGAGCTGCCGATGCAGGACCATCCTGCCCACGCCCCCGCCGTCACCTTTCCCACATTGCTCACCCCCACAATGGACACGCCGTACAGCTTCGCCAGCTTGGAATAGGGCGCATACCATTCTCCGCCGTAATAGGCCCGGCGGCAGTTCGGGGGAACCGCCCAAGAGCAGGGCGAGAGGATGATCTGCGCGCCCATGCGGCACAGTGCCTCCGCCAGCACCGTGGAGGAGGCCGCGTTATCCGCGCAGATGTCCATGCCCACGACGCCCAAGGGGGTGTGGAATACGTTCAGCCGGTCGCCCACCGCATACAGGCCCTCCACATCCGTCAGAATGTTGATCTTGCGATGAATGCCCAGCATCTCCCCCTGGTCGTCGATGAGCACCGCGGTGTTGTACAGCTTATCTCCCGCTCGCTCCGTCAGGCCCGCGCACACATAGAGGGAAAGCTCCTTTGCCCAGGCGGATAGCTGTGCGGCGTAGGGGCCGGGGATGGGCTGCGCCAGCGTCTCCGCCTCAGGGTTGGCCCAGCCCAGATCAAAACACTCGGGCAGCACGGCGATGCGCGCGCCCTGCTGGGCGGCCTTTCGCAGCATCTCATAGCCGCGGGCGAAATTCTCCTCCGGTTTGGACGCCTCCACTTGGACCTGGCACATGGCCACCTTTACGCATTTTTCCTGCATCTTCTTCCTCCGTTCCGCGCCACACGATTGAAATCACCGCGCGCGCGTGCTAAAATAAGGGTCATATTGATTTTGGATCAGGCAGGTATTTCGATGTATACAGAACAATTTGAGGTCTATTCCCATGACGTCGATGCCCACGGCATAGCGCGGCCCTCCTCCGTGCTGCGCTATATGCAGGAGGCGGCCAACCACCAAATGCGCGATGAAAAGCCCTCCTATGAGGAGCTCTTCTCCCAGGGCAAAGCGTTTTTACTCAGCCGCATTGCGGTTAAAACCTTTGCCCCGCTGATGCAATACGATAAAATCCGCGTGGAAAACTGGCCGGTAGACGGCAAGGGCGCTGCGTTCTACCGCTGTTACCGCATTGAGCGGGGTGGGCAATGTGTCGCGCAAGGATTGGGGGTCTGGGCGCTGGTGGATACGTGTACGCGCCGCCTTTACCGCGTGGGCGAGGTCTCCTTTCCCAACTACACCTCGGGCGAGATGATCCCGGTGGAGGGGCTGCGCTTCCGCTTGCCGGAAGAGATGGAGGCCGTGGGAACGCACGAGGTTGCCTACCATGAGACCGACCTCAACCGCCACCTCAACAACACGCACTATCCCGACCTGCTCCTGGATTGCTTGCCCGAGCGCGACACGCATTATGTGGCGGATTTCTCCATCCACTTTCTTGCCGAAGCGCCGTTGGGTGAGCGCTTGACGGTCTATCGCAGCGCCGCCCTGGAGACGCCGGAGGGCCTGTGCCGCGCCTTCCGCACCGAGCGCGCCTCCGGCGGGGAAAATATCGAGGCGATGCTGCGGCTCGCACCCGTTCCATAGCGCCGGCTCTCAACGCGCCGTCCCACTTTCCGCACTGACGATTTGCCCGCCCTTCACACAGCACCGTGAAGCGGCGGGTTTTGTTATGGAGTTCTCCCCCTGCGCATTCCGCCAAGCTCGCCCGCTTAGGCCGCTTAGGCCGCTTAGGCCGCTTAGGCCGCGCTGGGCCGCGCTGGGCCGCGCTGGGCCGCGCTGGGCCGCGCTGGGCCG
>CAOKIU010000059.1 GCA_948468595.1 uncultured Christensenella sp. | reverse complement strand
AATTGGCGTGTTTTGCGCCGGACGTGCTGGTGGGCAGCGCGCCCGTGAGCGTGTTCCTACTGGCGGCGGGCGGCTGCGCCCTGCTGATGCTGGATTCCAACTTCGTGGGCGTCGGGCCCCTGGGCTGGGTGGGCGTCGGCCTCCTGCTGGGCGCGCTGGGGCAGGCCGCGCTGGATGCCATGCAGTTCATCTACACGCTGTGCGCTTCAGCGGTGTTCACTGGCGCCGCCTTGCCCGTCGCGCTCGCCCGCCTGCCCAAGTCCCGCATGATGGCCAAGATCGAACTCAACGAGACGCTGGAGGGCAGCGGCGCGGCGCAAAAGACGCTGCCGGAGGCGGGGGCGGAGGGCGTCGTCCTCAACGCGCTCAAGCCCCGCGGCATGGTGCGCATCGGGGAGGAGCGCTACGAGGCCTCCGCAGCGGTTTTCATCGAAAAAGACGCCCTCATTCGCGTGGTGCGCAGTGAGGGCGGGGCGCTCTTTGTCGAGCGAGTGGAGCGCGCCCAAGAGGAGTAATCCCGCCGCCATTGGATCGAAAAAGACCGGTTCCCGAAAGGGAACCGGTCTTTTTGCGTCCGTCCATCTAAAGGATCAACAGCGCGATCACACCGCTGAGCAGGGACAGGGTCAGCAGCACAAAGCAATACCGAGCAATGAGCCGCGCACGGAACGCCTGAGAGAGCAGCGCCCACTCCGCGATGGAGAAGAGCATCACCGACAAGAGGAAGGTGAGCGCGACAGCCGGCGAGTAGGCGTGAACGGTCAACACCAGCGGCAGGATGGAAAAGACATCCGAGTGCAGGCAACCGCCGATGAGGGTGGCCAGCGGCAGCGCCAGCGCGTTGCCCGAGAGCGCATGCTCAATCAGTTCTTGCGGCACAAAGGCGGAGATGGCGGAGGAGATCGTCACGCCGATGAGCAGGAACAACCACACGCTGCGGAAGGTCAGAAACGCGGAGCAAATCGCCTTGTTCAGCCGCGTGCCCAGGGAGTTTTCGTCGTGATGGTGATGGTGCTCGGCGCGCAGCTTGTCCATGCGCACCAGCGATTCACTCCCCAGCAAGGTCAGCGCCACCGCGTTGACCACGCAAATGCACAGCGCACAGACCACGTACATCACCGCAAAGCGCGTCTCAAAAGAGGCGAAGATGGCGGAGAGCGCCGTCAGGTTCAGACAAGAGGCGGAGGTCAGAAACACCAGGCAAAAGGACAGCGGCACGCCCGTGACCAGGAACCCCATCATAATGGGGATGATGGAACAGCTGCAAAAGGGCGAGAGCATTCCCAGCCCCAACGCCAGCACATACCCAGCCAATCCGCGCAGCCGCTTGAGCTTTTCCCGCATTCTGTCATAGGGGATATAGGTCTGTAGGTAGGAAACCACCGTCACCACAAGCAACAGCAACAGCGCAATCTCCAAAAAGTCCGTCAGCGCGTGGATGCAGAAGTGCGTTGCGGCCTCGCCGAGCCCCGCCCTCTCCAGCAGGGCCTCCAAGGGTTCCTCAAACCAAGCGCCCAACAGTCCAAGATGATGATGCGTGTGTTCCATGAAAGCTCCTTATCCCCCTTGAGAACCCAATGATTAGATCAATAGCTCCAGTTTAGCATACCTTGAACAAAAAACAAGCCTTTTGCGGAAAAGTAACAGAAAATGGACGACAAAGTTAGAAATTATCTGAATTCATACGCATATGTACAAGAAAAAACTTGATATTCTGCAATGTGTGAGCAAATATACATATATTCCCCTGCTATGCGGGGAAGCGCATGGCGGCGGTTGGAGAAAAAGAACGGGGCCGCGTATCCGGCCCCGTTCCGATGCTCAGGCAAACGCCTGCTCGAAGGATTCTTGCTCAAATTGGCGCGTGTAAAGGTTGTAGTAGTGGCCGCGCGCCTTCATCAGCTCTTCGTGCGTGCCCTGCTCGATGATCTTGCCGTCATCCACCACCAGGATGATGTCCGCCTGGCGGATGGTGGAGAGACGGTGCGCGATGACAAAGGAGGTGCGCCCCTTCATCAGGTGCTCAATGGCGTTCTGAATCAGGTGCTCGGTCAGCGTGTCGATGGAGGAGGTGGCCTCGTCCAGCACGAAGATGCGCGGGTCGGCAAGCACCGCCCTGGCAAAGGAGATGAGCTGCTTGCCCCCGGTGGAGAGCAGGTCGCCACCTTCGCCCACGTCGCTGTCATAGCCCTTTTCCATGTGGTCGATGATGGTATCCGCCGAGACCGCCTTGCAGGCCGCCTCGATTTCCTCCATCGTCGCGTCGGGCTTGCCGTACCGGAGATTTTCCAGAATGGAGCCGGAGAACAGGTGCGGCGTCTGCAACACATAGCCGATGTTGGAATGCAGCCAAAGCTGGGAGCGATCCCGCGCATCGCGGCCATCGATGAGGACGCGCCCGCTCGTCGGCTCGAAGAAGCGGCATACGAGATTGACCAGCGTGGACTTGCCCGCGCCCGTCTCGCCCACGATGGCCACATTCGTGCCCTGGGGAACCTTCAGGTTAAAGTGTTCCAGAATGTATTCGTCTCCGTCCGGATATTTGAAGGAAACATCCTGGAACTCAATGTCCCCGTGAAGCTCCTCCCAGTTTTCCGTCTTGGGGTCGAACGTATCGCCGTATTTGGCCACGACGTCCGGGCGGTCTTCCACGTCGGAGCGCGTGGTCAGCAGGTTTGTCAGGCGCTCAATGTTGACCTGGACGTTGATCAGTTCGCTGATCATGCGCACCAGGGTTTGGATCGGCTCCATTAGGCCCAGCGCGTAGTTCATAAACACCGAGAGCGTGCCGATTTTCATCAGCGTCTCGCTGGTCATGGCCAGCATGCCGCCCCGCCAAAGCACCAGCGCCATGGCAAAGGAGGCCGTGAACATGACGATGGAGATGAAGGTGGCGCGGTAGCGCGCAGTCCGAATCGAGGTGCGCTTCATGTCCAGCGTGGTCTTGCCGAAATCGCCCTCCATCTTTTCCTCAATGACCAAGGTCTTGGTGGTCTTCGCGCCGGTGATGCCCTCGTTAAAGTTGGCCGTGATGCGCGAATTGATCTCGCGCACCCTGCGATTGAGCATCGTGAGCTTGGATTGGAAGAACGCGGCGATCAGCGTGATGACGGGGGTGAGCGCCACCACCCACAGCGCCATGCGCCAGTTGATGGTGAACATCACGATGATCACGCCCAGCAGGTAGGAGAGGTTCCACACCGTGTCCATCAGCCCCCAGGCCACGATGGAGCCGATGCGGTTGGTGTCGGACATGACGCGCGCGTGCACGTATCCAACGCTGTTTTGGTTAAAGTAGGAGAAGGAGAGGGTCTGCAAGTGATTGAAGCTGGCGCGCTTTAAGTCGCGCCCCACGTACATCTCGATCTGACAGGCCTGATAGGCGTCGACCATGGAGAAGATGATCTGCATCAGGATCACGCCCACGTATAGCCAGATGAACCGGCTGAGGCCGTTGAGCGTGCCCTGCGCGACAAAGTTATTGATGGCGTACTGCTGGAACAGCGGCAGGCAGATGTCGATGACGCCGTTGATCAACACCAGCGTGGCCATGCAAAAGACGATGCCCTTGTAGGGCTTCATAAAGGGGATCAGCCGCGGCAGGCCGAACCACGGCAGCTTGATCTGCTTCTCTTTTTTTGTATTCTGTTGTGTGTTCATCATGCGGAAACCTCGTTGCTCATCTGCATTTCGTAGATGCTGCGGTAGATGCCCTCCTGCGCGATCAGCTCCTGATGCGTGCCGATCTGCTTGACCTCGCCCTTGTCCAGCACCAGGATGCAGTCCGCGCTCATGAGCGTGGTGATGCGGTGCGAGATGAGGATGACGGTCGAGCCGGAAAGGTTGGTTTTGAGCTGGGTGCGGATCTTCAGGTCCGTATCCGCGTCAACGGCGGAAAGGGAGTCGTCAAAGACCATGATGGGGGAGCGCTGCGTCAGCATCCGCGCGATGGCCGTGCGCTGCTTCTGCCCGCCCGAAAGCGTCACACCGCGCTCGCCCACCATGGTATCGTACCCATGGGTGAATTCGGTGATGGCTTCGTCCACGCAGGCGATGGAGGCCGCGCGCCGTATCTCGCCCATATCCATGTCATGGGCGGTGATGCCGATATTCTCTCCGATTGTGCGGCTGAAGAGGAAGGGCTCCTGCAAGCACATGCCGATGTTCTTGCGCAGGTGCGAAGCCTTGATGTCCCGAACGTCCACCCCGCCGATGGTGACGCGGCCGCAGCCCTCTTCCACATCGTAAAGGCGGTTCATCAGGTACATCAGCGTCGATTTGCCGGAGGAGGTGGAGCCCAGGATAGCGAACGTAGAGCCCGCCGGGATGCGGAAGGAGACGTTCTTGAGCACAGGATCGCTGCCCTCGTAGGCAAAGGTCACGTTTTCAAACGCGATATCCCCCCGAAGATCCGGCTCCAGCGCGCCGGGGCGGTCCTGCTCTTCCTCGGAGGACATGATGTAGTTGATGCGGTCGATGGAAACGCCCGCCTTGGACATATCCGCGATGACGCGGCCCAGCTGGCGAACCGGCCAGGTGAGCATGGCGTTATAGGAGATAAAGGCGATGAAAGCGCCGGCCGTCATTTCGCCGCGCACGCACAGCACGCTGCCAATGACGATGATGAGCATGACCTGTAGGCAGGAAACCAAATCGCCCGCGCCCCAGAACAGCGAAAGCAATTTACATAGCTTCATCCACAGATTGGTGTAGATGTTGTTCTGGGCCTCAAAGCGGTCCTTCTCGTATTTCTCGCGGCCAAAGGCGCGAACCACGCGCACGCCCGTCAAGTTCTCCTGCGCGATGGTGGATAGAACGCCCTCGCTCTCGTCGCATTCGGTGAACCGGTCGCTGATTTTGCGATGGAAGATCAGCGAGTAGAGGATGATGATGGGGATGGAGACCATCGCCACAACGGAGAGCTTTAGGTTCATGGAAATCATAAACGACAGCGACAGCGCCAGCAGAATGCTGATGCGGATGACGTTCATAAATTGGTCGGTGACGAAGTTGCGCACGGTCTCCACGTCGGAGGTACAGCGCTGAATGATGTCGCCCGTCTGGTTTTTCATGTGCCAGGCAAAGGGCAGGCGCTGAATGTGCGCAAAGAGCATGTTGCGGATGCGGCAGGTAAAGGTCTCCGCACCCTTGGTGATGTTCACCATGTTCAGGTACCGGAATAGGCCGGTGAACACGGCGATGAGGACGACCGCCGCGGCAATGAGCGCGAGGTTGCCCTTGAGCGCTTCCACACCGCCGGCCCATTCAATGGCAACGCGCAGGAAGCCCGGCACGTTCATCGGCTCGGAGCCGATGACGCTGTCTACAGTCAGCTTGATGATCTGCGGCGTGATCATTTCCGTCAGCGTTACCATCAGAGAAGCGAGCACCGCAAAGAGGTAGTACCGCTTGCTGCCTCTGAGGAACAGAAAGATCAGATCTGCTCGGCTCATTTTCTTTGACTGTGTTTTCATAACTCCTCCAAATTCTTCTGCCCGCGCGCTGAAATCAACCCGCCACCTTCGCCGTTTTGCAAATGCTTATGTATTTTTGCACCTTTCTTCCACCAAATTTTTCAAAACGCGGACACAATCACATTCTATCGAAAACTGTTAATTTTGTCAATTACCGCTGTAACAAAATAGTAATAAACCGGCCGCAAAGCCGAGATAAAAAAGCTCCTGGCGCAAGGTTTTTGCGCCAGGAGCCGAAAGGGCATTGCTTTGATTAGCGGATATCGGAGTGGAACTCCTGCAAGGAGCGAAGGGGGCGCTGATCGCCGTTCTTGACGGCCTTGATGCCGGCGATGGTCGCCTTGGCTGCCGCCATGGTGGTGACGTAGAACACGCGCTTGCGGATCGCCTCCTTGCGGATGTAGCTGTCGTCGCGCGCGCCCTTCTTGTCGTTGGGGGTGTTGACGATGATATCCGCATCGCCGCGGGCGATCAAGTCAATGGCGTGGGGCTGGCCGTGATGCAGTTTGTGTACGCGGCTGACCGGAATGCCCAGCGATTCGATGACGTTGGCCGTGCCGCCGGTCGCGTAGATGTGGAAGCCGCACTCCGCGAACCCGCGCGCAACCTCGGCAAGCTCGCCCTTGTCGCGGTCGGAGACCGAGATAAAGACGTTGCCGCTGGTCGCAATCTTGGTCTGCGTGGCCTCCTGGGCCTTGAAGTACGCCTCGCCAAAGTTCTCGCTCATGCCCAGAACCTCGCCCGTGGAGCGCATTTCCGGCCCCAGCAGCGGGTCCACCTCCTGGAACATGTTGAAGGGGAAAACCGCTTCCTTCACCCCGTAGTAGGGGATGTGCTTCTCCCGCAGCGCGGAGACAGGGGAGGACTTGCCTGTAAGGGGAGAGGTGATGATTTCGGTGGCCAGGGGCACCATCTGAATGTTGCAGACCTTGGAAACCAGCGGAACCGTGCGGCTGGCGCGCGGATTGGCCTCCAAGACGTACACCTTTCCATCCTCAATGGCGTACTGCATGTTCATCAGGCCCTTGACATTCATCTCCTTGGCGATTTTCATGGTGTAGGAGCGGATGATCTCCACATTCTCCTTGGAGATGTTCAGCGAGGGCAGGATGCAGGCCGAGTCGCCCGAGTGGATGCCCGCAAGCTCAATGTGCTCCATCACCGCCGGCACAAAGACGTTTTCTCCATCGGAGATGGCGTCCGCCTCACACTCGGTGGCGTTGTGCAGGAAGCGGTCGATGAGGATAGGCCGGTCGGGCGTGACGCCCACCGCCTGCTTCATGTAGTAGACGAGGGACTCCTCGTCATGCACCACTTCCATGCCGCGCCCGCCCAGCACGTAGGAGGGGCGCACCATCACCGGGTAGCCGATGCGGCTGGCAATGGCGATGGCGTCCTCCACCGTAACGGCCATGCCGCTTTCGGGCATGGGGATGCAGAGCTTGTCCATCATCGCGCGGAACAGATCGCGGTCCTCGGCCATGTCGATGGTCTCCGGCGTCGTGCCCAGAATGTTGACGCCGTTCCTCTTGAGGTCCGTCGCCAGGTTGAGCGGCGTCTGGCCGCCGAACTGGGCGATGACGCCCACCGGCTTTTCCTTATCGTGAATGGCCAGAACATCTTCCAGCGTCAGCGGCTCAAAGTAGAGCCGGTCGGAGGTATCGTAGTCGGTGGAGACCGTCTCGGGGTTGCAGTTGACCATCACCGTTTCAAAGCCCAGGGCCTTGAGCGCCTTGGCCGCGTGGACACAGCAGTAGTCAAATTCGATGCCTTGGCCGATGCGGTTGGGGCCCGAGCCCAAAATCATGATCTTGGGACGGTCCGACGCCTCGTCGGGTTCGCCGGCCGGAATGTTGTAGGAAGAGTAGTAGTAATCGGAGTCCTTCGTGCCGCTGACGTGGACGGGCTCCCAGCCCTTGACGATGCCAAAGGCCGTGCGCGCAGCGCGCAGGTCGTCCTCCTTGACCTCCAAGATCTTGGAAAGATACCGGTCGGAGAAGCCGTCCTGCTTGGCCTTGAGCAGGGCATCCTTGCCCGGCACGCTGCCCTTGGCCTGCATCAGCGCATTTTCCTCGTCCACCAGCTCCTTCATCTGCTCGATGAAGTACGCCTTGATGCGCGTCAGCTCCCAGAGCTTTTGCACGCTGGCGCCCTTGCGCAGCGCCTCATACATGATGAACTGCCGCTCGGAGGAGGGCTTTTCCAGCATCTTCAACAGCTCGTCCAGGGGCTTTTCGTGGAAGTCCTTGGCAAAGCCCAATCCATACCGGCCGGTCTCCAAGGAGCGAATCGCCTTTTGGAAGGCCTCCTTGTAGGTCTTGCCGATGCTCATGACCTCGCCCACGGCGCGCATCTGCGTGCCCAGCTTGTCCTCGGCCTTCTTGAACTTTTCAAAAGCCCAGCGCGCGAACTTGATGACCACGTACTCGCCGTTTGGCACATAGTTCTTCAGCGTGCCGTGCTTGCCGCAGGGGATGTCGTCCAAGGTCAGCCCCGTGGCCAGCATCGCCGAGACCAGCGCGATGGGGAAGCCCGTCGCCTTGGAGGCCAGGGCGGAGGATCTGGAGGTTCTGGGGTTGATCTCGATGACGATGATGCGCCCCGTCTCCGGATTCCGGGCAAACTGCACGTTGGTGCCGCCGATGACCTGAATCGCGTCCACGATGGCGTAAGCCTGGCGCTGCAACTCCTTTTGCACGTCCTCGGAGATGGTCAGCATGGGCGCCGAGCAGAAGGAGTCTCCCGTATGCACGCCCAGGGGATCGATGTTTTCGATAAAGCAGACGGTGATCATGTTGCCCTCGCGGTCCCTGACCACCTCAAGCTCCAGCTCTTCCCAGCCCGTGGCGCATTCTTCCACCAGCACCTGCCCCACAAGGGAGGCTTGCAGCCCTCTTGCGCAGACGGTGGCCAGCTCCAGGGGATCGTAGACGATGCCGCCGCCCGTGCCGCCCATGGTGTAGGCCGGCCGCAGCACCACAGGATAGTGGAGCCTTTCGGCGATGGAGAGCGCCTCATCCACCGAGTAGGCGACCTCGGAGGCCGCCATGTCGATGCCCAGGCTATCCATCGTCTTTTTAAACTCGATGCGGTCCTCGCCGCGCTCAATGGCGTCCACCTGCACGCCGATGACCTTGACGTTGTATTTGTCCAGCACGCCCAGCTTATTCAGCTCCGAACAGAGGTTGAGGCCGGACTGTCCGCCCAGGTTGGGCAAGAGCAGGTCGGGACGCTCCTTTTCAATGATCTGCTCCAGCCGGGTGGCGTTGAGCGGCTCGATATAGGTCACATCCGCGATGCCGGGGTCGGTCATGATGGTCGCGGGATTGGAGTTGACCAGCACGATCTTGTACCCCAGGCTGCGCAGCGCCTTGCACGCCTGCGTGCCGGAGTAGTCAAATTCGCAAGCCTGTCCGATGATGATGGGTCCCGATCCGATGATGAGAACCTTTTTGGCTTCGTTCATGTTATCCTTCCCCTTCTTACAAAAGCATCCAAAACTTTGCGTTCACGCTTTCCAGTATAGCATATTGCTCGCCGCAATTGGAGCTTTTTCCCCGATTTCTGCATAAATTTACATACGTGCAGGAACGGTTTCCGCATCGCCGGTATGCTTCTGGCGGCGGTAAGCGATCAACACCACAAAGGACCCCGCAAAGATGAACACCGCAAAGACCAAGAAGGTGTTCTGCAATCCCAGCACGCTGGGCTCGGAGAGGTATCCGCCCGCGATGCTGCCCACAATTCGGGAAAAGCCCGCCGTAATCATGGCAAGAAGCGTCTGCGCGGTGGACTTGAGCTCCTCCGGGAACCGCTCGTGGATGAGCTGCGCCGAGCAGTAATAGTTGGTGATATAGCTGACCGACTGCATCAATTGCCCGATGATGAGCATCGTGAGCGTCGCTTGTCCGCAGAAGCCCGCAAGGTACGTCGTCAGCAGCCGCAGCCCGCAGAAGAAGGAGGAGGCCACGATGATGTGCGTGCCCTTGACCTTCTTGAGCACCGCGTCGATGACGAGCAGGGTGGGCAGCTCTGAAAGCGCCGCAATCGAGTTGAGCAGTCCGCAAACATTGTTGTCAAAACCTAGGTTTGAGGCGTAGAGCGGCAGATAGGTGTAAGCGCAAACGCCGATGGAGATGACGAAGTTGGCAATGAGCAGAAAGATCACAAGCGGGTCGCGCAGCAGCGGCTTCATCGCGGCCTTGGGGGGCTTGGCAGAACCCGCCGCATTGCCCGTCTTTAACTGCTTTGCGGACTTATCGCTCGGGAAAAAGAGAGTGGCCATGGACGCCGCCAGGCAGAAGAGGAAGAAGGTGGGGAAAATATAGGAGAGGTGATCGGCAAAGAGATTTCCCAGCAATATGGGCATGACGGCAAAGCCGATCGTGCCGCAGATGCGGATGGGGGCGAACCGGTAGCGGTTGCGGGTGCAGAACTCCAGCGCCATGGCGTCGGACATGGGCAGCACCGACATGTTAAAGAGCACAAAGAGCAGCGCCACAACGAGGATGTAGCCATAGGAAGTGCCCAGCAGGTACAGCAGCGCGCACAGACCCGAGGTAATCAGCGTCAAGATCAGCACGAACTTGCGGTTGGTGCGGTCGGCCAGACGCCCCCAAACAGTCTGAAACAGCAGCGAGGCGAACGGCCCGATGGCGGTGATGACGCCAATCTGACTGGTGGTGAGCCCCGCTTCCTTATAATAGAGCTGCAAATAGGGGCTGTAGGACCCGTTGGACATGTAGATCAGCGCAAAGACCGCCCCCACCACGAGCAAGCGCCAGTGCGCTCTGAGCTTGGCAATGAGTTTCATCTTTAGAACCCCCCTCTCTTTTTAGAACAATATCATAACATTGCGGACGGGGGATTACAAGCGCTCATTCCCCCCTGCCCGACAGTGTTTGATGAGATTTTACAGAAAATGAATGTGAACGAAATGCGATTTCACCAAAGCTTCGTTGACATGCCCTTTTTGCCCCTTTAGAATAGAGCGTAATGAACTTGAACGAAAGGCACATTGCGAAATGAAGATGCGGAATCGATTTGTGCTGGGCGCGCTGTGCTCGCTGTTGCTCCTTTCGGCCTGCGGCTGTTCCGGCGGCCCTGCGCCTCAGGCATCGCATACCCCTGCGGCTTCGAAAAAGGGGGAGGGGACGATTCGCCTGATGCATGCCTATACCGGCCATGAGGATGCGATGGAGGAGATGATTTGTTCCATCGAGCAAAACGAGGGCATTGCGGTGGAGCTCACCGCCGTTCCCTGGAGCGCGGTGGAGCGCGAGCTCGCCTCCGCGCTGGCCGCAGCGGATATGTACGACGTGTTTTCCCTTTCCAGTCAGAGCTTGGAAAGGCTGCATCGCCAAGGGCTTTTGCTGGAACTGGACGAATTTATGGACGAGTCCTGGAGCGCGGACTTTCTGCCCGGCGCTCTGGAGGAATACCGCGTAGGCGGCGCGCTTTGCGGCGTGCCCTTTCAGGGCAGCGGTCTTGTAGTGCTCTACAATAAGGATTTGTTTGGCAGCATGGGATGGCGGGAGCCGGGCTCCCAAGAAGAGCTCACAGCCCTGATGCAGCTCGCCCTGAACCAGGGATTGACGCCCATCGCCGCGGCGGGACGACCCGACGGCCTTCGGCTAAACGCGCTGCGCGGCATGGTGACAGACTATCTCCTAAACGTCGATGGCAAGCTGGACGAGCCCGAACGCCTCTCCGGCCGCAAGACCGATTGGCAGGGAAAACTCGCCAGGGGCGCGCAATACGTAAAGACTTGGACCGCGCGGGGGTACTTCGGCCCCAATCCGCTTTCCGTGGACCAGGACGCGGCGCGCGCGGCGTTCCTTGGCGGCAAGGCCGCCATGCTGCTTTGCGACACGAACGAGCTGCACGACCTTCGCGCGCAGGAAAACTATCTTCCCTTTGAGATGGATTGCTTCCTCTTCCCTGGGCCGGAGGCCAACAAGGAAAAGCTCTTTGAGTCCGCCTCCTTTTCGCAGGGTTTCGCGGTGTGGGCGGGCGTTGACCGGCCGGAGCAGGCTGTGCGCCTGCTGCGCGGCCTGACCGACAAGGAGCGGTGCGCGCGCTGGTCGGACCAGACCCTGGCCGTCACCGCCGTTGCGGGCGTCGAGTGCCAGGACGAATTGCTGGCCAAGTTCTCGGGGTATTTCTCCATTGCGGGCAGGCATCGCGTGAGGCCGGATTACGCCTTGGGCGATTCCGAAAGCCTGAAGGAACAGCTCTTTGTGGACTATCTTTCCAGCGACATGACGGCGGATGAATTCGAAACCAACTACGAGGTTATTGTCAAAAACGCAGTGCAGGCCTCCGACCGAAAATAGAGCGGGTTATGGTGTTTTGGATTGGTCATGGTCAGGCGGCGCCGCTTCTTGCGGCCGCCGCGCTGCCTGCACCAGGGCAACAAAAGCGGCGCCTGCCGCGTTTTTTTGTTGGGCCAGGGGGGAATTGAACCTTTTTAGAAGTTGTGATATAATGAAAAAAATCTGCTGAAAGGGCGTGTGCCTGTGCTTTATACGCGAAACAAGCCGCATAAAAGAAAACCGAATTGGAGGAACATACTCCTTACGGCGTTATGCGTGGTGCTGCTGGGGGGCAGCGCAACGCTGCTGGCCAAGTCTGTACCCGTATGGCTGAAGCGGGCGCCGGGCACCTCGCCCAGTTCCGCGCCCAGCCCCACGGCGCAGACGGCGACCCCTGCGCCGTCCGCTACGCCTGCGCCCACTGCCAGCCCCAGTCAGGAGCCCAGCGCCACACCGGCGCGCGGGTCCGGCAAGCAAAGCGTCACAATTGGCGCGGTGGGCGACATGCTGATGCACGAACAGGAGCTTCAGGCCGCCCGCGACGGGGATTCATACGACTTTACCAACTTCTTCTCCCGCATTAAGCCCTATCTGACCTGGCAGGACATCGTCGTAGGTAGCCTGGAAACCACCGTGGGCACGAGCGGCTACAGCGCGACCGTGGCCCCCGCGCAGCTTCTTAGCGCGCTCAAGGACAGCGGCTTTGACGTGCTGACGCTGGCGGGCGAGCATATCCTGGACAGCGACGTGCTGGGCGCGCAGGCGACGGTCAAGGCCGTGGAGGATGCGGGGCTCGCCTACGCGGGGGCCTACCGCACGGGCGCGGATTACATCAAGCCGCTCATCCTCACCAAGGACGATCTGCGCATTGCCCTGCTCAACTACACCGAGTCCACCTTCAAAAATCCGGACGGCGCCGCCGATACCGTCAAATACCTGACGGAAACCACCTTTGACAACGACATGAAGCAGATCAAGGCCGACCCGGACGGCGTGGATTTCATCATCGTGTGCGTGAGCTGGGGTCAAGCGGATGAGAGCGCCCTGACCGACGCGCAGAAGCAATGGGCGCAAATCTTTGCCGATGCCGGCGTGGACGTGGTTCTGGGCACACATGCGCACCTGCCGCAGACGCTGACCTATGTGCAGGGCAAGGACGGCGGCAAGACGCTGGTGGCCTACGGGCTGGGCAATTTCCTGGGTCCGGTCAGGTCCGGCGGCAAGGACGCGGGCTTGATCCTCAATTTCACCCTCACCAAGGATTTTGACGCCGGGACCAAGGCCATTGAGGAGGTTTCCTACACGCCCACCTGGGTGCTCAAGTACTCCTCGGAAGGCAAATACGCCTTTGAAATCATGTCCTCGGTGGAATACAGCACAAAGCGCTATCAGAACATGAGCCAAGCCGACCGCAACCGCGTAAAGGCGGTTCAAAAGGAGATCGAGCAGGCGCTGGGTGCGGGCGCGGGCAAGGTAGATACCAACATCCGTGAGATGAAGGACGGCGTGAGCGCCATCGTAGAGCAAGAATCCTAGCGCAGGAAAGAGCGCCCGCCCCCCAAGCAGGGGGGGCGGGCGCTGTGGATTGGGAAACGGGGCAGGAGGGGCGGGCACCCCGGGGGAGCGGTTAGGGCATCAGGAGCTCGCGCGCCAGGTCGTAGCGGATGGTGCCCTCGTAATTGGCGGGCAATTCCAGCGTCACGCACACCAGGCGGCTGTAATCCGCATTCTCCACAAACGC
>CAOKIU010000058.1 GCA_948468595.1 uncultured Christensenella sp. | reverse complement strand
GTTTCGACAGGTGTAAGTGCTTTTTTGGCCCTTTCCCTTTCTCGCGCGTTTGCAGGCCGCGCGAACCGCCCTACGAGGTCGAAATAGTTAGTTGGCAAAGGTGATGGGTGCGTCGTAATGAGGTTACGAGCACCCATTTCATATTTTTGGATGTTTTACTGCCACAGAGTATTGACACGCATAAATGGGTGCGATACTATGCAAGTATGGCATTGTGAACAGCTTGCGGGCAAATGCGGTAATTTACCCCATGATGCTTAGAAAAATGACGCCGGATGGTGCAATCAGCACTGATAAAGTGCAACCCATCTGGATGATAAAGTGCAGAAGGAGGGGATTTGGCTTGGATTCCGAAGCCGCAACCAAGTTGGTTACGGATAATATCCGACTGGCCCCCTGGGCGGCGATGAAGTTCCGTGCGACTTACCAGAGTCTCAGATTCGACGATTTGCTTTCCGACTGTTTTGAACTCCTGTGGACAAGCGCGTTGGCCTATGACCCGAGGCGCGGGTGCGGATTTGCGTCGTGGTATTGGCTGACCGTATGGTCGACGCTCTATAACCGCCATATTCGCAACAAACACAGGCCCGCTTCGCTGGATGTTTACCTACGAGCGGGTTTTGACTTTGCGGACACTCGAGATGATTATCTTAAGATTGAGCGCGAGGACGAGCTGGCCATTGTGCTTAGCCGCATCCCTATCCGGCAAGCTGCGTTGCTGACGGACTACTATCTCAACCAGATGACGCAAAACGAGATAGCGCGAAAACACGGCGTCCGGCAGGCTGCGGTGAGTCAATGGATTAAGAAGGCGCTGCATAGCGCCAGAGAGACTATGGAGGATTGAATGCGGCGCCGCGACATTCGCGGTCGAGCCTGGTAAGATCAACCCCGTTTGACGGACGGCATCACCGCGGAGGAGATGACCGCGAGCACTCTGCGTCAATGGGCGGGTCTGAAGGAAAGTCCCGCGCCGTCACGAGCAAAGCACGCCTAGCTTACGTTTATGTGGACAGAAAAGACACGTCCAATAAACTTCCGTTAGATGCGTCTGTTCTTCCTTGTCAGTGTGGAAGATGCTATACTGTATGCGAACAATCGCTTCCGCTGCCGATGAAAATGCGGCAAAGGATGCGGGGTATTGACTGTAGATTTACGGAGGAGCGAAAGATAATGGAGGCCTATTACGGTGTTGACATCGAAGCGGTCCGGCGCCGGCTGACTCTTTTGTGGAACCGGGAGTGCCTGGACCGTTGCTGCGTGCAGGTTACCGCGCCTAAGGATCGCGCGCATCCCTATGTGGAGACCTTCCCCGAAACCCAGGAAGAGCTGAGGCTGTACTATACCGACGCCGACCGCATCCTCGCGCGCAATTTGGAGCGCCTGGAAAAGACCCACTTTGCGGGCGAAGCGCTGCCCATCGTCTTTCCCTATATGGGCACAGGCGGCCATGCCAAATACCTTGCCGGCTGCCGCGTGGAATACCGGCCGGGCACGGTTTGGATTCATCCCGCCTTTGAAGATTACGACGGTTTCGACTTTTCCTATGATGAGAACAACCCCGTCCTCGCGCATGAGGTGGAGGTGCTTCGCGCCCTCTCCCAAGCGGGCATGGGCCGCTTTCTCGTAGGGCAGCCGGATAACTGCGGCAGCTTTGACGCCCTATCCCAGCTTCGCGGCCCAGACCTGATGATGGACTTTTACGATCAGCCCGAGAAGGTGGCCGCGGCGGGCGAGCAGATCGTATCCGTGCTTCTGGCGGCCGAGGAGAAGCTCTTTGCCGCGACGAGAGAGAACAACCTGGGCGGATCGGTGCTGGGGTGGATGGGAACTTGGTCCCAAGGGAAGCACCTCCAGCTCCAGTGCGACCTCTCCGTGATGATTTCGCCGGAGCTCTTCCGAGAGTTCATCGTGCCGGAGCTTACGCGCACCAGCCGGGCGCTGGACAACGCCATCTACCACTTTGACGGCATCGAGCAGATCCGCCACCTGGACGCCCTGCTTGCCATCGACTCCATCGACATGATCCAGTGGACCCAGGTCGCGGGCCAGCCACCCGCCCAGGACTTCCTGCCCCAGCTCCAGCGCATTCAAAAGGCCGGCAAGGGCATCATGATGTTCGTGGATAAGGCCCAGATCGACCCGCTGCTGGACGGCCTCTCGCCCGAGGGCCTGCTGCTGAGCGTCGGGGATGCCGTGGATGCCCAGGAAGCGGAGGACATCGTCGCGCACATCAAGTACCGCATGAAATAATGCGCGGAGAATAGAGATAGGATTGATCTTGGCAGTATAACCCGCGGTGAAAAGACGGGAAGTCAAAACAGTCCGATCAGCGGTATTTGGTATGCGTTGCGTGCTGCTGCAAGCGGTCGGTATCTTCCTAAAACTGGGCGTTCAATGCGGAAACCGCAGCATCTATGAGCAATGGCCAGGAAGCTGTGATGAACTAGTTCCTGGGTACGGATGCATTGTAAGAATGCGAAAGGAGGGGACAAATTTCCCCCTCCTCGTTGCTTTGAGAGGAGGCGCAGTATGAAGACGGTCGCCAAAAAAGTGCCGGGACTTGTTCTGCTGGCGGTAGCGCTCTTTGGGCTGTACCTTGCGGGCGCATGGAAGGCGGACCGAGCGTCCTGGCCGTCGCTGGTTCCCGCGATGGCGCTGGGGCTCCCCCCTCCTGTCCGCGAGCGAAACGCCGGTGCGCTGGGGCGCGTTTACCCCCACGTAATGGATGCGGATCACGCCAGTTGGTTGATGCTGACGGCGCACTTTCTGATCGAATGCCTCGCCGGCGCGGCGATGCCGTTACAGGGCGTCTTTGACGCGCACAAGGAGGCATTGGCGGCGCTGTTCCTGCTGTTGGGCGGGGCCTACTCCTGTTGGGCGCGGCAGGCGCAGCGCTTCATTTTTATGCTGTTCGGCGCTGGAAACGGCCTGGGGTTTGGGGGCGCGGCAGTGGGGGATGCGTTCTGTCCATCCGCGTTCACGGCCTTGATCTCAATGGGGATTTGCATACTGTTGCCAGCTCAAGGGCTTGACAAGAGCGCGCGAATGTCTTAAAATTGATAAAAGCGGCTGTATGCCGCACACTCGGGCGCTCACGGGGAATAATCGCGCCTTTGTGTTCCAGAGAAAGAGAGCGGATGGTCGGTGAAAATCCGCGCGGAGCGCAGGGCGGCGAGTCTCAACCCATCAGTCCGGCGTGCCCCCCGCGTTAAGGGGGAAAGAGCGGGCGCGCATGGCGCGCCAAGCAGAAGTGGTCCCGCGGGATCAACACTCCCGTCCTTTGCATGGCAGAGGACGGGAGTTTATTTTTTTCACAAGGAGGAAGCAGTCATGCCCAACGCGCCTTACGATTACACGGCCATTGAGAAAAAATGGCAAGAGGTGTGGGAGCGGGAAAAGACCTTCGCCGCCAGCGACGACTTTTCCAAGCCCAAGTTTTATACCCTCATCGAGTTCCCCTATCCCTCCGGGGCGGGCCTGCACGTAGGCCATCCGCGCTCCAACACGGCCATGGACATCATCGGCCGCAAGAAGCGCCTCCAGGGCTATAACGTGCTGTTCCCCATCGGCTGGGATGCCTTTGGCCTGCCCACGGAAAACTACGCCATCAAGAACCACATTCACCCTGCCGTTGTCACGCGCGAGAATATCGACCACTTCCGCCAGCAGCTCAAGATGCTGGGCTTTGCCTTCGACTGGGATCGGGAAGTGGATACCACCGATCCCGCCTACTACAAGTGGACCCAGTGGATCTTTTTAAAGCTGCTGGAAAAGGGGCTTGCCTATAAGACGGAGATGCCCATCAACTGGTGCACGGGCTGCAAGGTGGGCCTGGCCAACGAAGAGGTTGTGGGCGGCGTATGCGAGCGCTGCGGCAGCGAGGTCGTGCGCAAGGTCAAGTCCCAGTGGATGCTGCGCATCACGGAGTACGCCCAGAAGCTGCTGGACGGGCTGGACGACGTGGACTTCATCGAAAAGGTGAAGAGCCAGCAGCGCAACTGGATTGGCCGCTCGGAGGGCGCGGAGCTGGATTTTGAGGTCAAGGGCCTGGACGAAAAGCTGCGCGTCTACACCACGCGCCCCGACACGCTTTACGGCGCGACCTATATGGTGGTCTCGCCCGAGCATCCCATCATCGAGAAATACAAGGATCGCATCGAGAACATCGACCAGGTGCGCGCCTATCAGCGCGAGGCCGCCAAGAAGTCCGACTTTGAGCGCACGGAGCTCAACAAGGAAAAGACCGGCGTGCGCCTGATGGGCATCACCGCCATCAACCCCGTCAACGGCCGCGAGATTCCCGTCTGGGTATCCGACTATGTGCTCGTCTCCTACGGCACGGGCGCCATTATGGCGGTTCCCGCGCACGACGAGCGCGACTGGGAGTTCGCCAAGAAGTTCGGCCTCCCCATCGTCGAGGTCGTCTCCGGCGGCGACGTAGAAAAGGAGCCGTATACCGATATTGCGGACGGCGTGCTGGTCAATTCCGGCATCTTGGACGGGCTCAATGTCGCTAAGGCCAAGCAGCGCATGATTGATTATCTGGTGGAAAAAGGCATCGGCGAGCGCAAGGTCAACTTCAAGCTCCGCGACTGGGTGTTCTCCCGCCAGCGCTATTGGGGCGAGCCCATCCCGGTGGTTTGGTGCGAGCATTGCGGCTGCGTGCCGCTGAGCGAGGACCAGCTCCCGCTGTCCTTGCCCGACACCGACCACTACATGCCCACCGACAATGGCGAGTCTCCCCTGGCCGCTATGGAGGACTGGGTCAACACCACCTGCCCCAAGTGCGGCGGCCCGGCCAAGCGCGAGACCGATACCATGCCCCAGTGGGCGGGCTCCTCCTGGTACTTCCTGCGCTACATTGATCCTCACAACGATTCCTGCATCGGCGACGCTGAAAAGCTCAAGTATTGGCTGCCGGTGGATTGGTATAACGGCGGCATGGAGCACACCACCCTCCATCTGCTCTACTCCCGTTTCTGGCACAAGTTCCTCTACGAAATCGGCGTGGTGCCCACCAAGGAACCCTACCAGAAGCGCACGAGCCACGGCATGATCCTGGGCGCCAATGGCGAGAAGATGTCCAAATCCCGCGGCAATGTCATCAACCCAGATAAGGTCGTGGAGGAGATCGGCGCGGACAGCTTCCGCCTGTACGAGATGTTCATGGGCGCGTTCGATCAGGCCATTCCCTGGTCCACTAACGGCGCCAGGGGCTGCAAGCGGTTCCTGGACCGCGTTTGGCGGCTGATGGACATGGTCACCGACGATCAGGGCTATTCTGACGGCCTCATGGCGGAAATGCACATGACGATTAAGAAGGTCACCGAGGACTACGACAGCATGAAGTTCAACACCGCCATTGCCGCCATGATGTCGCTGGTCAACAGCTTCTATGCTGCCGGCAGCGTCACCAGGGGCGAGCTTGAAACCCTGCTCGTGCTGCTCAACCCTGTCGCCCCCCACATCACCGAGGAGATGTGGCAGCGCCTCGGCCATGCGCAGTCCATCGCCGTTTCCGCTGCCTGGCCGGAGTACGACGAGGAGAAGACCAAGAAGGACGAAGTGGAGATCGCCGTGCAGATTTGCGGCAAGGTGCGCGCGCGCCTGATGACCCCGGCGACCCTGACGCCCGGCGAGGCGGAGGCGTTCTTCATGGCAAGGCCCGAGGTCAAGCGCCTCATTGAGGGCAAGACGGTCAAGAAGTTCGTCTTCATCCCCGGCAGGCTGGTCAATATTGTGGCCGTGTAACGCGGTCAAAACGGAGGGAAGGCAATGCGGGCCTTTTGCGATTATCACATCCATTCCAGCCTCAGCCTGGACGGGATCAGCGCGCTGATGGAGCAGGTGCGCGCCTCGCGTGCGGCGGGTGTTGCCAAGATCTGCTTCACCGAGCACATTGATCTGGACATGCCCGGGGGAGATTTTAAGGTGGACTTTGCCGAGTACGCGCGGCAGATTGCTGAGGCGCGCGCCGCCTTCCCCGGCATGTTCATCGGCATTGGTCTGGAATTGGGCGATACCACCGGCACGCGGAAGCGGGTTGTGGCGCTCTCCAATGTCCTGCCGTTGGATTATAAGCTCCTCTCCCGGCATTTGGTGGGGGGAATCGACCCCTACGACGCGGACGCCTTCTTTGCGCATCGCACCCGCGCGCAGGCCGCGCAGGAGTATTTGGAGGCCGTCTGGCGCAGCGTCGTCTCCTTTCCCGATTACGACGCGCTGGCGCATCTGGGGTATGTGTTCAAGTTCGTACAGGGCAAGGGGTTTCCCCCGCTGGGCAGGGCCGATGCGCCCGATGTCCTGGAGGCCATCCTGCGCCACCTGGTGCAAAATGGCAAGGCGTTGGAGGTGAATACCTCCCGCTGGAACGCCTTTGGAGAGGGAATGCCCGGCAGGGAGATCCTCCAGCGTTACCGCGAGCTCGGCGGCGAGCTGGTGACGCTGGGCTCGGACGCCCACGAGGCGGGCAAGGTCGCACAGGGCTTCCCCCAAGCGGCGGAACAGCTCAAGGACCTTGGATTTCCCTACTTGGCCACGTTCGAGGCGCGTCGCCTCGTGATGGAAAAGCTGTGATTCACACAAAAGAACAGGGTGCCGGACGAGTTCCGCGCCCTGTTCGCCTTTTCACGCGATATACTGGCGGAAATGGAACCAACCCTTTCCACTGCACGCGCGCGCCGGTGCGCGAAACGCGATGACAAAGGAGGATTTGAGATGTTGGATTACGGCATTCGGTTGGATGCGCGCGACACGCACCCGCTGGCCAGGGCTTTTTCGCTGACGCGAGGGGACCGCAAAGCGTCGCGCCTCAAGCTGTGGTTTTGTGACGGGGACACGGCCCTCGGGGAAGACACGGGGGATTACGCCACGCTCTCCCTGCGGCGCCTGGGGCAGTCGGAGACGCATAGCTACCTGCTCACGCGGGAGGAGGGCGCCTATACCCTCGTGCTGGAGGAGCGCATCGTCCCCAGCGGCGGCCTTTATATGGCCACGGCGACCCTCTATGACCAGGACGAACTGCGGTTGACCGTCGGGCGGTTCAGCTTTTCGGTGATGGAGGATTTCTCCCTGCCGGAGGATGATCAGCTCGCGCAGGAACAAGTGACGCTGCTGCAACAGGCGCTGGGCGCGGTGGCGCTGATGGAAGACCACGCCGAGCAGGTCGCGGACACGGCGGCGGAGGCGGGGGACTACGCCCGAGCGCAGGGCGCGCTGGCCAAACATTGGGCAGAGGCGGCCAAGGACGTGGTTGAGGGCGTCGCGGTGACGTGGGAAACCCTTGCAGGCCGCCCCAGCACCTTTCCCCCCGCCTCGCACAGCCATGCGCTGCTAGATGCCGCCACCAGCGCGCCGACGGGCAACGCACTGGCCCGCCGCGACGCGGCAGGTAGGATGCAGGCCAGCGCGCCCGCCGCGGCCAGCGACGTGGCGCGCAAGGCGGAAATTGACGAGATCAGCGCGCAGGTAGATGCAAAGGCGGACGCTGCGGTTTGTTTTGAGGCGGCGCTCACGGTCGCCGGCTGGACGGGCGAGACCGCGCCCTATACCCAGACGGTAGCAGCGGCCCAAGCAAACGGAGATCGCGTGGCCCTGGTCAGTCCCGCGCCGCTTGCCGACGCCGGGCAGATGGAGAGCGCGCGCAAGGCATATGCGTGTATTGATCGCATTGTCGTTTCCGCGGGCGCGCTCACCGCTTATGCGGGAAAGAAGCCCGCCGCCAACCTCACCCTGCGCATTGCGCAGATCGGCTGAGCCTGCCCATATAGCTGTCGAGGACAGGGCAACCCCAACGCTAGGCGGCAAAAGTGCAAAAAACCGAGTGGAATTCGATTCGCAATGGGTCGAATTCCGCTCGGTTTTGCAATGCAGAGGAGAGGGGCGCGGGCCTATGAAACGCCAAAGAGCTGTCGGAACGTGCCGTTGAAAATGCGCTCGCGCTCTGGGTCGGTCAAGGGCAGCGCCATGAAGCGATGGTATTCCTCCCGGTGATCCCACATGGGAAAATCGCTGCCCCACAGGAAGCGATGCACGCCAAAGTAGTGGAGCATATCCGTAGCCTCGTCGGGGGAGACGAAGGCAAGGGTGGAGGAGGTGTCGAAAAAGACGTTGGGGCACGACCGCAGGGACTGCATCGACTCATGCCAAGCCTGATAGCCGCCAAAATGCGCGCCAATGCAGACGAGGTCGGGGAAGGCCTCCGCCACGCGGCGCAGGCGGCGGGGCGCGGAATAGTCATAGCGATTGTCCCCGGTGTGGAACAGGATGGGCAGACCGCGCGCGCCGATATGGCGGTACATCGCCATGGCCTCCGCAGAGTCGATGTCAAAGGTTTGAAAGTCAGGGTGCAGCTTGATGCCGTGGAGCCCCATCTCCTGGACGCGGTCCAGTTCTTCCTCGATGCGGTCGTAGGCGGGATGCAACGTGGCGAAGCCGAAGAACTCGGGATGCTCTGCGCACTGATCGTGGATAAAGGAGTTGATGCTCTCCACCTGGGCGGGACGAGTGGCCGTGGAGCAGACCAGATAGCGCGTGACCCCGATGCGCTCTCCCCTTTGGAGCAGCACATCGGCCGCGCCGGTATGGCACATGGGAATATCGTAGAACGCGCCGATATTTTGCGTCGCCTTCTGGGCGATTTTGGCGGGAAAGATATGCGCGTGCGCGTCAATGATGGTAAACTGACTCATACTGCCTCCGTAAGGACGATGATGGCGTTTTGCTTATTATAGCATAAAAAGCCCGGGAGGAAGGGCTTTTTACGAACATTTTGCATGGGGAAAGCAGGCCTAGAGCATTTTGCGGCGGCTGAGAATGATGATGGAGACGAGGGAGGCCAGCGCCGAAACGCCGATGAGCACCCAGAAGCCGATGGGGTCATTCTGGAAGGGAACGGCCACGTTCATGCCCCAGATGGAGGCGATGAGGGTGGGGATGGAGAGCACGAGGGTGAGGGAGGTGAGCACCTTCATGATGTCGTTGACGTTGTTGTTGATGACAGAGGAAAAGGCGTCCATGGTGGAGGAGAGAATATCGCGGTAGATGGCGCACATTTCAATGGCCTGTTTGTTTTCGATGATGACGTCCTCCAAAAGGTCCTCGTCGTCCGGAAAGCGGCGGATCAGGTCGCTGCGCAGCAGTTTTTCCAATACGATCTCGTTGGACTTGAGCGATGTGGCGAAGAAGACCAGGGATTTTTCCAGACGCATGAGCTGCATCAGCTCCTGATTGCGCAGCGTCTTTTGAAGCTGGTTTTCGATGGCGTCGGTCTTTTTATCGATCTGGCGCAGGTATTGAAGGTAGCGCGAAGCGTTGCGGTAGAGGATTTGCAGGATAAACCGCGTGCGCTTATAGGTGAAGAACCCCTTGACGCGATTCTGGGCAAAGTCGCGCATGATATGGCTGTCCTTGAGGCAAACTGTGATGAGATGATCGCCCGTGGTGACAATGCCCAAGGGGATGGTGGAATAGACAAAGTCCTTGCCTTCCATTTCAATGGTGGGAATATCCACCAGGATGAGGTTGCTGCCCTCCTCGGTCTCGATGCGGGCGCGCTCCTCTGGGTCCAGCGCCGCGCGCAGCATGTCGGGGTCCGCTCCCGTTTGCTGCGCGATCGCGCGCAGCTCCTGCTCGTCAGGGTGCACCATTAGGATCCAGCATCCCTTTTCCGGGCCACTGGTCTCCACGAGTTTATCCTCAATGGTGTTAAAGAAGGTCACCATGCGCATCCCCGCCTTACAGCAAACTATTCTCCTTATTCTAACACAGAGTGATGGGAATATGCAAACGCGCGGCGCGGTTTCGACCAAAATCAAAATTGTTTGTGAATTGCGGGTTTGCGTATGGTGCATTTGAAGAACATGTGATATAATATTGAAAACCACATATACGGAGCACGGAAGGCGGGGGTATGCTATGACCAAAATTAAAATTGTGACCGATTCCACGGCTTGCTTGGGCGCGGAATTCCTGGCCGAAAACGATATTGCGATATCTCAACTGGCGTACACTTTTGAGGGGGAAACGGTGAACGAGGGCACGCCGGAGGATTGGGACGATTTTTACCGGCGCTTTGCCGCCTCCAAGGACTTTCCAAAGACCTCGCAGGCCCTGATGCATGGGTTTTTGCATGAGTTTGAGAAGGCGCTGACGGCTGGATATGAATATGTGCTGTGCATGACCATCTCCTCCAAGGTGAGCGGAACCTACTCTTCCGCCTTGACGGCCGCGAAGATGGTGGACCCCGAGCGCATTTTTGTGGTGGACTCCATGGGCGGCGGCAGCTCGCTGAAGATGCTGGTGGAGGACACGGTGCGCCGCATCGAGCAGGGCATGCCCATCGAGCAGGTGTATGAACTGGCGCTCTTTGACGCGAGCCATACAAAATACCAGTTCACAACGGCGACGCTGGAGTATTTGCGGCGGGGCGGGCGCATCTCCTCCGCTATAGCGATGCTGGGCGGCGTGCTCAAGATCCTGCCGCTGATCGAGCTGATCGGCGGGGCGATGGTGGTGACGGAGCGCATCCGCGGCGGGGAGCTGAAGGTGATTGACCGCATGATCGCCAAGCTGCCGCAAAAGGTGCGCAAGATCGGCATCTCGCACGTGCTGGCGCCGGAGCTGGCGCAGAGCGTCGCGGATAAGCTGCGGGAGATTTACCCGGCTGTGCTCATCGACATTACGCAGATGAACCCCGTGATCGGATGCCACCTGGGTCCGGGCGCGCTGGGCATTGCGGCGCTATTTGAATGAGATCGACCTAAAAGGCAAAGGGCCCTCGCCTCCGGTTGGAGGCGAGGGCTCTTTGCGGGCGGCGGCAGATGAAAAGGCCCCCGGCCTCTCCTTGCGGAGGGGACGGGGGCCTTTGACGGTCAATGGAGATTAGTCGTTCTTGGCCAGGCGCTTGTAGGTGTCAAGGCGAACCTTGGCATCGTCCTCAGCCTTGGCAAACAGGGTCTCGGCGACCTCCGGGAAGAGCTTGGCAAGGGCGGTGTAACGGGTCTCGCCCATGATGAAGTCTCTGTAGGAAGCGGTCGGGTCCTTGGAATCGAGGGTGAAGGGGTTCTTGCCCGCATCCTTCAGATCGGGGTTGAAGCGGTACAGCGGCCAATAGCCCGCCGCAACAGCCTTCTTCTCCTCTTCCTGGCTCTTGCCCATGTTGATGCCGTGGTTGATGCAGGGCGCGTAGGCGATGACCAGGGACGGGCCGTGATAAGCCTCAGCCTCGGTCAGAGCCTTGAGCAGCTGCGCGGGGTTGGAGCCCATGGCAACGGTGGCGACATAGACATAGCCGTAGGACATGGCCATCATGCCCAGGTCCTTCTTGCGGGTGCGCTTGCCGGCCGCGGCGAACTTGGCAACCGAGCCGGTGGGCGTGGACTTGGAGGACTGTCCGCCGGTGTTGGAGTACACCTCGGTATCCAGAACCAGGATGTTGACATCCTCGCCGGAAGCCAGGACGTGGTCAACTCCGCCGTAACCGATGTCGTAGGCCCAGCCGTCGCCGCCGAAGATCCAAACGGACTTCTTGGTCAGCAGATCGGCATCGGCGATGATCGCACGCGCGAGCTTGCAGGCATCGCAGTCGCAGATCTTGCCGTTCTTGATCCAGTCGGCCTCATAGGGCGTGCCGGACAGGTCGATGCCGTCCTGGCAGGCAGCCAGCAGCTTCGCACCGGCAACCTTGGAACCCTCGGCGTCGTCCATGTTGTCCAGCCATTCCTGACCGGCCTGCTTGATGCTCTCCTGGCACCACTCCACCGCCATGAGCGCGCGGACGTTATCCGCCAGCTTCGCGCGGCGCTGCTTGAAGGCGAGGTTCATGCCGAAGCCGAACTCCGCATTGTCCTCAAACAGGGAGTTGCCCCAAGCGGGACCCTGGCCCTTGGCATTGGTGGTGTAGGGGCAGGTGGGTGCGGAACCACCGTAGATGGAGGAGCAGCCGGTGGCGTTGGCAATGACCATGCGATCGCCAAAGAGCTGCGTGACCAGCTTGACATACGGGGTCTCGCCGCAGCCGGCGCAGGCGCCGGAGAACTCGAACAGGGGCTGCAGATACTGGCTGCCCTTGACGGTGGCGGTGTTGACGCTGGTCTTGACCACGGGCTGCTGCATGGCGAACTCCCAGTTCGTCTCCTGCACAGCCTGCGTCTCCAGGGGCTTCATGACCAGGGCCTTGACCTTGGCCGGGCAGATGTCGGCGCAGTTGCCGCAGCCGGTGCAGTCCAGGGGGCTGACCTGAATGCGGAACTGGTACTTGCCCTTCTCAGAAGCGGAGAGAACCGCGTCCTTGGTGATGAAGTCCGCGGGCACGGCAGTGCCGTTCTCCACCAGGATGGGGCGGATGCAGGCGTGCGGGCAGACCAGAGAGCACTGGTTGCACTGAATGCAGTTTTCGGGAATCCACTCCGGCACGTTGACGGCAACGCCGCGCTTTTCGTACTTGGTGGTACCGGTGGGCACGATGCCGGCCGGATCGAACGCGGAAACGGGCAGGGAATCGCCGTTGTGCGCCAGGATGGGCTTGATGACCTCATCAAAGTGCTTGGTGGCGGGAACCTTGACCGCGACGGCGCCGGAAGTGGCGGTCGCCCACTCGGCGGGAACGGGGATCTCCACAAGGCCGCCGATGGCCGCGTCGATGGCGTCCCAGTTCTTCTTAACCACCGCGTCGCCCTTCTTGGCGTAGGACTTCTTGGCGGCGGCCTTCATGTAGCCGTCGGCATCCTCGTAAGGAATGACCTGCGCCAGCTTAAAGAACGCGGCCTGCATGATGGTGTTGGTGCGGTTGCCCATGCCCACCTTGGAGGCGATGCCGATGGCGTCGATGTTGTAGAACTTGGCCTTCTTCTGGGCCAGAGCGCGCTTCATCTCCGCGGGGAGCATCTCGTCCATCTGCTCGGCAGTCCAGTGGGAGTTGAGCAGGAAGGTGCCGCCCTCCTTCAGGTCCGTGAGCATGTCATACTTGGTGACATAGGACGGATTGTGGCAGGCGATGAAGTCCGCCGAGTCGATCAGATAGGTCGAACGGATGGGCGTATCGCCGAAGCGCAGGTGGGAGATGGTCAGACCGCCGGACTTCTTGGAGTCGTACTCAAAGTAGCCCTGCGCGTACTTATCGGTGTGGTCGCCGATGATCTTGATGGAGTTCTTGTTCGCGCCAACCGTGCCGTCGGAGCCCAGGCCGTAGAACTTGCAGGAGATCGTGCCGGCGGGAGCCGCGTCGATCTTCTCGCCGATGGCCAGGCTGGTGCCCGTCACATCGTCGTTGATGCCCACGGTGAAGTGGTTCTTGGGGCAGGAGGAAGCGAGGTTATCAAAGATCGCCTTGATGTAGGTGGGGTTGAACTCCTTGGAGCCCATGCCGTAGCGGCCGCCCACGACCTGCACATTGCGGCCGGTCTCCTGAAGCGCCGCGACCACGTCAAGGTAGAGGGGCTCGCCCAGGGAGCCGGGCTCCTTGGTGCGGTCGAGCACCGCGATCTTCTTAACGCTGGCGGGGATGGCGGCGGCGAACTTATCCGCGCAGAAGGGACGGTAGAGGCGAACCTTGACCATGCCCAGCTTTGCGCCGCGCGCGTTGAGGTAGTCGATGGTCTCTTCCGCCGCGTCGGCGCCGGAGCCCATGATGACGATGATTTCCTCGGCATCGGGCGCGCCGTAGTAATCAAAGAGGTGATAGGAGCGGCCGGTCAGCTCGCTGACCTTCTTCATCTCCTCCTCGACGATGGCGGGAAC
>CAOKIU010000057.1 GCA_948468595.1 uncultured Christensenella sp. | reverse complement strand
CCCCCCAACGGCGAGCGGGACGCAAACGACGGCCGTCCCCGCTGTCTAAACCCAGGGGGGACGGCCTTCTTTGCGCCTTAAAAGGGGGGAATTACTCCGCCTTGGCGCCGATGACCGCCTTGATGCGGCGGACGCCGGCAGAGGAGGACTCCTCCTTCTGAATCTTAAAGGAGACGAGCTCGGCGGTGTTGGAAGCGTGGGGGCCGCCGCAGATCTCCTTGGAGGCCGGGCCCATGGTGTAGACCTTGACGCGCTCGCCGTACTTGGACTCGAACAGGCCGATGGCGCCGGCCGCCTTGGCCTCCTCGACGGTGCTCTCCTCCAGGGTGACGGGGTAGGCCGCCTGGATGTTGCGGTTGACGATGGCCTCGACCTGGGCGAGCTCATCCTTGGTCACCTTGCGGCCGAAGGAGAAGTCAAAGCGCAGGCGCTCGGCGGTGATGTTGGAACCCTTCTGGGCAACCTCATCGCCCAGAACCTCGCGCAGCGCCGCGTGCAGCAGGTGCGTGGCGGTGTGCAGGCGCGCGGTCTGCTCGCTGTGATCGGCAAGGCCGCCCTTAAAGCGCTGCTCCGCGCCGGCATGGGAGGTCTCCTGATGCTTTTTGAAGTTGGCCGCAAAGCCCTCCTGATCCACGGTCAGGCCGCGCTCGGCCGCCATTTCCACGGTGATCTCAATGGGATAGCCGAAGGTATCGTAGAGGTGGAAGGCCGTAAGGCCGTCGATGACCGTGGAACCGTTCAGGCGCGCGACCGCTTTGTCAAACTCCCGCTGGCCCTGGCGCAGCGTGCGCTGGAAGCGGTCCTCCTCCTGGGTGAACTGATCCAGAACGAACTTGCTGTTTTGGGTCAGCTCCGGGTAGACGTCCCGATACTGGTCGATGACCACCTGCGCGATGGAGGCCAGAGAGCCCTCGGGCAGGCCGAGTTTCATGCCCATGCGCACGGCGCGGCGGATGAGGCGGCGCAGCACGTAGCCCTGGTCCACGTTGGAGGGAGAGACGCCCTTTTGGTCGCCCATGATCATGGTGGCGGTGCGGGTATGGTCCGCCACGATGCGGAAGGCGCGAACCGTGCTCTCGTCCTCGGGATCGTACTTCTTGCCGCACAGCTCCTCGATTTTTTGCAGGATGCCGGAGAAGGCGTCGGTCTCGTAGACGCTCTTTTTGCCGGTGAGCACCAGCACCGTGCGCTCCAGGCCCATGCCGGTATCCACGTTCTTCTGCGCCAGCGGAATAAAGCTGCCGTCAGCCTGCTTGTTGTACTGCATAAAGACGTCGTTCCAGATTTCCAGGTAACGGCCGCAGGAGCAAGCGGGGGAGCAATCGGGGCCGCAGGGCTCCTTGTCGGTGATGATGAACATCTCCGTATCCGGACCGCAGGGGCCGGTCACGCCTGCGGGGCCCCACCAGTTGTTCTCCTTGGGCAGGTAGAAGATGCGCTCCTCCGGCACGCCCATGGAGCGCCAGAGGTCGTGCGCCTCGGTATCGGCGGGGCAGTCCTCATCCCCGGCAAAAACCGAGAAGGCCAGGCGCTCGGGGTCCAGCCCCAGCCACTCCTTGGAGGTCAGGAACTCCCAGGACCAGGAGATGGCCTCCTTTTTGAAATAGTCGCCCAGGGACCAGTTGCCCAGCATCTCAAAGAAGGTCAGGTGCGAGGCGTCGCCCACCTCGTCGATATCGCCGGTGCGGATGCACTTTTGCACGTCGGTCAGCCGCGTGCCTTCCGGGTGCTTGGCGCCCAGCAGATAGGGCACCAGCGGGTGCATGCCGGCCGTGGTGAACAAAACCGTGGGGTCGTTTTCCGGGATGACGGATGCGGAGGCGATGACGGCGTGCCCCTTTTCCTTGTAAAAGCGCAGGAACATCGCGCGCAGCTGAGAAGAAGTGACGTTTTCCATGCTAAAAACTCCCTTCGGACAAAAATAAAACCCCCGCCCAAGCAGTTCTTGGGACGAAGGCGAGGCTTCGCGGTACCACCCAAGTTGGCGGACGCATCCACCCAACTCGATTATCCCTTTTATCGGTGGGAACCCGCCCGCATTGGCTTGCGGACGCTCCGGAGCGGCGCGCCCCCGCGTCCCCCTTGCCCGCTCCCAGCGTAAATACGGGCTCTCTTGAAAGGCGGAAACCGCGTGCGCATGACTCCCTCATCGCATTGACCTCATTATAGGCCGCGCGGCGCGGCAGTGTCAAGCATTTTTTGCCCGGCGCGCAAAAGCCCTTGTTAATTTTGAATGAATTTGATATGATAAAAGGAGATTTTGTAGAACGGAGGGGAGCGCATGGCAAAACGAAGAGGGGGCTTTCTGCTGTGTATGCTCACGGCGTGCCTGACGGCGGCGCTGTGCTTTGCGGGCTTTCTATTGGTGACGGCTATGCTGCCCAGGACGCCGGCGGAGCCCGTGATGCTCAGCGGGACGCTGCGCCCCGCGCCCACCCGGACCGTCGCGCCATCCCCCACGCCATCCTCGGTGCCATCCGCGTCGCCGGAGCGCTCCCTCGAGCCCACGCCGTCGCCCACGATCCCGCCGGATGTAAACGTGCGCATCCGCGTGGTGGGGGACATCATGTGCCATGACCGCCAGCTGCGCGCGTCGAAGCAAGAGGACGGCAGCTATTTTATGGACGACTGGTTTGAGGCGATTCGGCCGTCGCTGGAGGCGGCGGATCTGGCGATAGGGAACCTGGAGACGACCTTTGCCGGCGCGGACAGGGAATACAGCGGCTTTCCCCGCTTCAACACGCCCGACGAGCTGGCCGGGGCGCTCAAGCTGGCGGGATTTGACGTCATGACGCTGGCCAACAACCACATCTACGACTTCCGCGCCGCCGGCATTGCCCGCACAATCGAAGTGCTGGAGGCGGCGGGGCTGGAAAACACCGGCGCGTATGCGGCCCAGGAGGACTACGACCGCATGCTGATTCTGGATGTGCGCGGCGTGCGCGTGGGCATCCTGGCCTATTCGGCGGTGTTCAACTCCAAGCCCGATAAGGATTACCGCGTCCGGGCGCTTACCAAGGAACAGGTGGAGAAGGACGTCGAGGCGATGCGCAGCCAGGGCGCGGAGGCCATCGTCTGCATGGTGCACTGGGGCGAGGAATACGACGAAAAGCCCGGCAGCAGGCAGAGGGAGCAGGCGCGCATGCTGGCCGAGCGCGGGGTGGACTTCATCTTTGGCAGCCATCCGCACGTGGTGCAGACGGCGGAGATTCTGGAGGTTGAGGGGGAGGATGGGCGCGTCAAGCGCGTGCCGGTGGCCTATTCCATGGGCAACTTCATCTCCAACCAGCAGAACCGTCCCTGCGACATGGGCGTAATCTTTGAAATCGAGCTGGTGAAGCGGGGCGAGAGCGGGGAGGTCGAGCTTACGCGCGCGGGATTTGTGCCCACGGTGGTCTATCGCGGGCACAAGGGCGGACGCGATACCTACGCGGTGCTGCCCTGCGGCGTTTACAAGGAAAAGTCCGAGCATCCCAAGCGCCACCGGTGCGAAACCGTTTGGGAACACGAAACAGAGCTGATGGGAGAGGGCTTTGAGCCCATGGAAAACTGATTTACAATTCCCGCTCATTCCTGTAAAATGGAGGGGAAGCGCGAGTGCAAGGAGGGAAAGCGTGAAAATCACCTATTTGGATCACAGCGGGTTCGCGGTGGAGCAGGAGGACGCACTCCTGGTCTTTGACGAGTGCAATCCCCAGCCCGTGCCGGGAAAGGACGGTCTGTCCGCGGGCGTGGCGACGGAGGCGGAGGTGCGCGCGCATGGCCGCAGCGTCCTCTTTTTGTCGCACAGTCACAGCGACCACTATTGCAAGGAAGTGCTGGAGCTGCCCTTTGCCCAGGTGGTGGTCTCGCAGGACTTTCCCGCACGGGTGCGCGGGTTGCGCGCGCGGGAGGGAGAGCGGCTGGAGGCGTGCGGCATGACGGTGCGCGTCTTTGGCTCCACGGATATGGGCGTTTCCTTTCTGGTGGATGTGGGGGATCGGCGCGTGTTCCACGCGGGAGACCTCAATCTTTGGCACTGGGAAAACGAGAGCACAAAAGAGGAAATTGAGGAGGCGACCGCGTGGTTCGAGCGCATTTTGCGGGAGCTCGCGCCTTATGCCGGGACGGTGGACGCGGCCTTCTTCCCGCTGGACCCGCGCATGGGGGAGAACACCGGCGCGGGGGCCTGCCGCTTTAATGAAGTGATGCGGCCCAAGGTCCTGATTCCCATGCACTTCCAGGGCGATAGCGCGCTGGTAGAGCGCTTTGCGGCGCAGCACGATAATGTGCTGGCCATGACGCGGCGCGGGCAGTCCGCGCGGATAGAAACGCCGAGCCGCCGCTGAAAAGGGCGGATCGGCGGCAAGACACAACGAGGATTTGGGGAGGAAACGGAACATGAAATTCGTGATGAACCACAACAACATCAATGTGCGCGACCTGGACAAGAGCGTCAAGTTCTACCAGGAGGCCTTTGGGCTGACCATTGCCCGCACGCATGAGCCGGAGGACAAGAGCTTCAAGCTCGTGTTCCTGGAGGACGAGAACCACTTCTGGCGCCTGGAGCTGACCTGGCTGCGCGATCACGCCGACACGGCCTACGATCTTGGCGAAAACGAGATTCACCTGGGATTGATCACCGACGACTACGAGGCGGCGCACGCCCTGCACGAGAAGATGGGCTGCATCTGCTTTGAGAATCCCTCCATGGGCATCTACTTTGTCGAGGATCCCGACGGCTACTGGGTGGAGGTCGTGCCGCCGGATCATCAATAAGCGAAAGGGGAGACGGCCGGTGCGCCTTGGGCACTGGATGCGCAGGGTTGCGGCGCTGCTGCTGGCGGCGCCGCTGCTGGCGTGCCTTTTTTCCTGCCGGGCAGCGGGAGATTCTGCGCGGCATCGGGCGCTGACGGTTTGCCTGGGCGCGCGGCCCGCATCCCTGGACCCGCAGCGGGCATTCGAGCAGTGGGAGACGCGGGTTTTCGCGCGCCACCTGTTCGAGGGCCTGATGCGCCCGAATTTCGACGGTTCCGGCTGGACGGGCGGGGTGGCGGAGGACTATGCTCTCTCCCCGGACGGCCGAACCGCCACCTTTTTCCTTCGCACCGACGCGGTATGGTCCGACGGCCTGCCGGTTGTGGCGGAGGATTTTGTTTACGCCTGGAACCGGCTGTTTTGCCCGGAGTGCGACCTGCCCTATGTCCAGGAGGCGGCCGAATGGCTGTCCGGCGCGCAAGAGCGCTTGGACGGCGCGGAAGGGGCGGCGCTGGGCGTGCGCGCTGTGGACGAAAAGACGCTCAAGGTGGAGCTGACCGCGCCCTGCCCTTATTTGGAGGCGCTGATGGCGCTGCCTATTTTGGCGCCGCTGCGCCGGGATCAGGTGGAAGGCGGCGGCCTCTTTGGCGAGACCGAGGGTGCGCTGACCACCAACGGCGCGTACTGCTTAAAGCCCGAAAAGGCGGAAGGGACCATCGCCCTTGCGCGCTCGAAGACCTATTGGGATCGGGCGAGCGTGCGGGCCGAGAGCATCTGCTTTTCCTTTCTCTCCCAGGAGGAGGCGGCGCGGGAAACGCGCGCGGGCAGACTCGCGGTGAGCCTTGTCTTCCCGGAGGGCGAGCAAGAGGCGCTGGCGGCGGAAGGGCTGCTGGCCGAAGCGGTGGGAACGGGATCGTGGTACGTGGCGTTCAACACCGAACGGGCGCCGTTTGACGACCCGCGCGTCCGCCAGGCGTTTGCCCTGGCGCTGGACGCGCCGGCCGCCGCAAAGGCGATGCAAGGGAAAAGCGCGGTCGCCGCGGACGCCTTGATTTCGCCGTTGATGCGGGACGCGCGGACGGGCGAGGCGTTCTACGCGCCGGGGAGGTATGCGCTCGTGCCCGAGGGCGAGCGCGGGGAGGCGGCGCGCCGGGCGCTGAGGCAGGCCGGATACCCGAACGGCGCGGGCCTTGGGCCGGTGGAGTTTTTGGTGGATCAGAGCGATGAGGAGAGCGGCCTTGCGCGCGCGCTGTGCGAGCAATGGCGCGCGGCGCTGGGCGTGGAGGTGCGCCTTGTGGTGGCGGATCGGTTGGAAACCGTGCGCCGCCGCTGGGAGGGAGAGTTTCAAATGGCGCGCGCCACCTTTGCCAACGCCCTGGGGGACCCGCTGTACACGTTGGACGCGGAGATCACCATGGCCGCCTATGAGGAGGCGAGCGAGGAATACGCCGCTTTGGCGTCTCGGGCGCGCAGCGCGCGGGACGCCCAGGCGCGGCGGGAGGCGCTGATGGGGGCGGAGCGGTTTTTGATGGAAAACGCCGTCTATGCGCCGGTGCTGTTCTATGGTCAAAGGTGGATTCAAGCCCCGGGGCTGCGCGGCGCGGCGTTTGCGCCGGGAGGGGAGATGCTGCTCTTCGGCGCGCGTTGGGAGGGGGATTTTGCTTAGAATCCCCCATTTTCGCCGCTGTGCGCGCAGATTTTGCCGGAATTTCCGATAGTTGTAATTTCAGGGGCCTTGTGGTATAATACCGTATTAGTTCGAGTCAGAATCACAGGAGGGAGAAAAGATGGAAGCAAACGAGAAACTCACTTCGAACTTCATTGAGGAATTTGTCGCGCAAGACATCGCCGAAGGAAAGGTGAGTGGGCAGGTGCAAACCAGGTTCCCCCCCGAGCCCAACGGCTATCTGCACATCGGGCATGTCAAGGCGCTCTACATTGACTTTTCCATTGCCCAGAAGTTCGGCGGCAAGTGCAACCTGCGCTTTGACGACACCAACCCCTCGAAGGAAGATACCGAGTTTGTCGAGGCCATTGAGGACGACATCCGCTGGATGGGCTTTGATTGGGACAAGCTGGTTTACGGATCGTCCTACTTCGATAAGACGTATGAAATCGCGGTGGAGTTCATCAAAAAGGGCTTGGCCTACGTGGACGAGCTCACCCCCGAACAGATGAAGGAATACCGCGGCACGCTGACCGCCCCCGGCAAAAACAGCCCCTACCGCGACCGGCCGGTGGAGGAATCGCTGGACCTGTTTGCGCGCATGAAAAAGGGAGAGTTTCCGGACGGCTCCCTGACGCTGCGCGCCAAGATCGACATGTCCTCCCCCAACATCTGCATGCGCGACCCCACCATCTACCGCGTGATGCACAAAAAGCACCATCAGACGGGGGACAAGTGGTGCATCTATCCCATGTACGACTTCGCCCATCCCATTCAGGATTGCCTGGAAGGGGTGACGCACTCGCTCTGCTCGCTGGAATACGAAATTCATCGCCCGCTCTACAACTGGGTGCGCGACAACTGCGGCTTAAACGCCAATCCCCGGCAGATCGAGTTTGCGCGGCTGAACATGACGCACACCAAGCTCTCCAAGCGCTATCTGCGCAGGCTCGTGGAGGAGGGCTTCGTCTCCGGCTGGGACGATCCCCGCATGCCCACCCTGGTTGGGATGCGCAGGAGGGGCTACACGCCCGCCTCCATTCACGATTTTCTGCGCCGCGCGGGCATTGCCAAGGCGGACTCGGTGGTGGATATCGGCCTGCTGGAACACTGCATCCGGGAGGATTTAAATGAGACGGCGCCCCGCGCCATGGCGGTGCTCGACCCCCTGCGCGTGACGCTGACCAATTGGGAGGAGGGCAAGATCGTCTACCTGCCCACCGAAAACCACCCCGCGCATCCGGAAATGGGCACGCGCCAGGTCGCCTTTGGCAAGCACTTGCTCATCGAGCGCGAGGATTTCATGGAGGACGCGCCCAAGAAGTTCTTCCGCCTGGCCCCCGGCCGCGAGGTGCGCCTCAAGGCCGCGTACATCATCAAATGCGAGGAAGTCGTCAAGGACGAAACGGGCAAGGTAATCGAGCTCAAATGCTCGGTGGACCTCGATTCCCTCTCCGGCGGAGAGGGCGCGGCCCGCAAGGTCAAGGGCACGCTGCACTGGGTGGAGGAATCCACGGCGCAGCCCATCACCGTGCGCCTGTACGACTACATGCTCAAGGAGGAAGAGGACGCGCGCGAGGCGGAGGAGGAGACCTGGGACGAGGAGGGCGAAGCCCCCAAGGAGAAGGACTTCACCGATTCCTTTAATTGGGATTCCATCAAGGTGCTTGAAAACGCCGTGATCGAGGGCGGCCTTAAGGACGCAAAAGTGGGCGACCACTTCCAGTTCATGCGGCAGGGCTATTTTGTGGTGGACAAGGACTCCACCAAGGATAAGCCCGTCTACAACCGCACCGTCGGCCTCAAAGGCAGCTATAAGCCCGAATAGGAGGGCTGGCCTGTGGAAAGAGGGCGCATCGTTTATTTGAGCGGTTTGACCAGCACGGGCAAGACCTCCATCGTCGAAGAGATCGGCAAGCGGCGCGGGCGGCTGTTCTGCCGCCTGGGGTTTGACTTGTTCGAGGAGACGCTCCCGCCTTGGGCCGCAGACGACGAACGCCTATACGCCAAGGCCATTCTGGCCCTGTATGCTGCGGCGCGGACCTTTTCCGATCAGGGGCTGCCGGTGCTCGTCGACGGGCTGGTGATGAACCTGCCGGGTCTGGAAGACCACGCGCGGCGCCTCCGGGAGGCGTTTGCCGGATATCCGCTCACACTGGTTGAGGTGCGCTGCCCGATGGAGATCCTTCGGGCGCGAAATACCGCCCGGGGCGACCGGCAGCCCGATCAATCGGCGCGGCAGATGGCAAAGGTGGACCCGGGCCTGACCTATGACTTTGTTGTGGATACCTCGCTGTATACCCCCGCGCAAAGCGCGGATCGATTGCTACAATACCTGGACCGCGCCGCATCGCGGTCTTAAAGGAGAATGACCATGAACGTTCGCACGCGGTTTGCGCCGAGCCCGACCGGGTTTATGCACCTGGGCGGCCTGCGCACGGCGCTATACACCTATTTGTTTACCCGGAAAATGAACGGGACCTTCGTGCTGCGCATTGAGGATACCGACCAGGAGCGCTATGTGCCGGGCGCGACGGAGGTGATCTACTCCACGCTGCGGGACTGCGGCATCCTCTGGGACGAGGGCCCGGACGTGGGCGGCGATTACGGCCCCTATGTGCAGTCCAAGCGCAAGGACATGTACCTGCCCTACGCCCAGCAGCTGGTCAAAGAGGGCAAGGCGTACTACTGCTTCTGCACCAAGGAGGAGCTGGCCCAGCGCCGCGCGCAGGCGGAAGCGGAGGGGAAGACCTGGAAGTACGACAAGCACTGCAAGGACCTGACGCCCCAGCAGGTGCAGGAAAAGCTGGACGCCGGCGTGCCCTACGTCATCCGCCAAAACGTGCCGGAGACGGGGGAGGCCTCTTTTGACGACGTGCTCTACGGCCACATTGCCGTGGACTGCGCGGAATTGGACGACATGGTGCTCATCAAGGCCGACGGCATGCCCACCTACAACTTTGCCAACGTCATTGACGACCACACCATGGGCATCACGCACGTGCTGCGGGGCAACGAATACCTGTCCTCCACGCCCAAATACAACCTGCTCTACGAGGCGTTGGGCTGGGAAAAGCCCGTCTACATCCACTTAACGCCGGTGATGAAGGACCAGCACCGCAAGCTGTCCAAGCGCGACGGAGACGCCTATTACAGCGACTTCATCGACAAGGGGTATTTGAGAGAGGCGTTGGTCAACTACATCTCGCTCATCGGCTGGAATCCCGGCGATAACCGCGAGTTCTTTACTTTGGAGGAGCTGGTGGAGGCCTTCTCGCTGGAGGGGCTGTCCAAGTCCCCCGCTATCTTTGACGTAAACAAGCTCCGGTGGATGAACGCCGAGTACATCCGCCGCATGACCCCCGAGCAGTTCACCTGCGCGGCCATGCCCTGGTATGAGAAGGCGGGCATTGCGCACATGGACAAGGAGATCCTGCAAAGGAGCTTGCAGCCGCGCGTGGAGGTCTTTGGCGAGCTGCCGCAGATGGTGGACTTTTTGCGGGAGATGCCGGAGTTCTCCGACGAGCTCTACGTCTCCAAGAAGATGAAGACCAATCAGGACACCGCAAGGGAAGACCTGCCCGCCGTCATCGAGACGCTGGAGGCGTTGGAGGATTGGACGGAGAGCGCTGTGCATGAGGCGCTGCTGGGGCTGGCCGCGGCCAAGGGCAAGAAAAACGGCGTAATTCTCTGGCCCGCGCGCATTGCCATGGCCGGTAAACTCGTCACGCCCTGCGGCGCGATTGAGATTGCCGTGCTGCTGGGGCGCGAGGAGACGCTCCGGCGCATGCGGGCGTCGCTGGAAAAATTGCAGAAGTGAAATAAGACGGCCCTGTGGGAGGCACAGCTTCCCATAGGGCCGTTATCGTTAACGTGCGCAGGGCCGGTTCGGTCATTCCCAGCAGCGGGTGAGGAAGGCCTCGCCGTGGCCGGGGATGATGACATCGGCCTTGCCGCGCAGGGAGGCGATGGTGCGGCGGCCGGTCTCGCCGTCCCAGCCGAAGAAGTACGGCTCGCCCGCCTGGTAGAACTCCCGCGTCATGACCGCGTCGCCGGTCAGCAGCACGCGGCCCTCCGGCGCGTCCAGCGAAAGGCCGCTGATGCCCTCGGTGTGACCGGGCAGGGGGACCAGGCGAATGCCCGGGGCGATTTCCTCGGGCGCGGGAATGCAGCGCGCGACGGTCTCCTCCTTGTCGCCGGGGAAGGAGCGCAGGTATTCCGCCCAATGCGCGTGCAGGTAGTTCAGCTCCTTTTCCGGCATCATCCACACGGCGTTGGGGAAGCAGAGCGGGTCAACATGGTGGTCGAGGTGATAATGCGTGGAAAAGACCAGCGTTACGTCCTCGGGGCACAGACCGGCGGCGTCCAGCAGCGCCTGGCGCATCGCCTCCCCAGGCAGGGAGGGGTCCACGACGATGTGTTGCCCATGGCCGGAGATCAGGGTGGAGGTGGCCAGGGCCTTGCGGTAGGCGGTATCCTCCCTTTCTCCCCAGAACTTGTTGCGGGAAAGATGGCCGATGGTGAGAAGATGCCAGGTGTACATGCGGATGATCCTCCTAAAAGTGCAAGATGAGTAAGACGCTTCCATTATAGCAGAAAACGTGCCGAGCGGCAAAAAGGGAAAATTGCACAAATTTTACTTGCGCGCCGGGGACAAGCATGGTATCATAATACGAGTAGCGCGTTTCATCCTTGCGTGGCACGCGATGCCACGCCAAAGTCCATAAGGAGGTGAAAGGTATGAACAAATACGAAGTTCTCTACGTGATCGACGCCGCGATGGAGGATCAGGCCCGTGCGGACCTGATTGCGCAGTTCCAGACCCTGATGACGGAAAACGGCGCAACCATCGACAAGGTGGATGAGTGGGGCAAGCGTCGCTTGGCCTATCCCATCAACTTCAAGAATGAGGGGTATTACGTGCTGGAGCAGTTTACTGCCGCGCCGGAATTCCCCCGCGAGCTGGAGCGCAATTTTCAGATCAACGAAAACATTCTGCGTTACCTTGTGACCCGGATCGAAGAGTAAGGACGGTGCCAGATGAATAAGGTCATATTGGTCGGGAACCTGACAAAGGACCCCGATTATCGCACGACGCCCTCCGGCGCGACGGTCTGCAATTTCAGAGTGGCCGTGCAGCGCAGGTTTGCCAACCAGCAGGGCGTGCGCGAGGCGGATTTCATCGATTGCGTGGCCTGGCGTCAACAGGCCGATTTCGTGCATCGCTTCTTTACCAAGGGCAGAAAGATCGGCGTGGTCGGCACGCTGCAAACCCGCACCTACGACGCACAGGACGGTACCAAGCGCTACGTGACCGAAGTGGTATGCGACGAGTGCGAATTTGTGGACTCCAAGCCCACGGGCGACGGAGGCCAGAATTACGGCAATGCCGGCGGCTATGGCTACAGCGCCCCTGCCCCCAGACCCTCCGCGCCCGCTGGGAACGACTTCGCGGGCCAGGGCTTCACACAGGTCGACGATGACGACCAGCTCCCATTCTGAAATTGAAGGAGGTAAGAGAACATGTCTGAAGAAAGAGTTCGCCGTCCCAGAGGACGCAAACCGCGCCGCAAGGTCTGCCAGTTCTGCGTGGATAAGATCCAGCATATCGACTATAAGGACCTGCCCCGCCTGCGCCGCTTTGTGACCGAGCGCGGCAAGATCCTGCCCCGCCGCATGTCCGGCAACTGCGCCAAGCATCAGCGCCAGCTCTCCATTGCGATTAAGCGCGCGCGTCACATCGCGCTGCTGCCCTACACCTCCGATTAAGGAGAGAACGCAAAGAGAGCGGCATTACGCGGGAATAATAGGAGAGCGCCGAGGATAGGGCGCGATCCAATGCGAGGGAGGGGGCTAACCCCCTCCCTCTTTTTCGTTGGCGCGGCGCGCAATAATTGTCAGTGCGGCATTGGTTGACAAGACCCATGGGTTCGGGCTAAAATAGGGGTTAGGCTGAGGGAAGGCCGCGTTGAGGAGATGGATATGATAAAATCAAGATCAATCGCGTGGACGTTCGCTTTTGCGCCGGGCATGTTCCTCTTGGGGCTCGTCAGTTGCCTCTTGCTGCCCATTTCCCCTGCGTATACGGGGGCATTGCTGGCGCTCGTCCTGGCTGCGGCGCTCTCCCTGGGCTTGGGAGGCGCCTTGACCGGCGCGCTGGCGTATTGCGCGGGCGCGGCGATATCGGGGTCGTTCCTGCTGGGCGCGGCGCTTTGGCCCGCGGCGCTGTGGCTGTTTGCGCTGATGGCGGGCGTTGCGCTGCTGGCCAGCCGGCAGATGCGCGCTAAGGTTCCAGTGGCGCATGTGATGCTGCAAACCGGGGTAGCGGTCTTTGCCTATGGCGCGCTGACCTACATTGTCCTCAACCTTGCGCTGGGCGACGTCGTGGCGCGGATGGGGACTTGGTTTGCAGGCGTACTGGCGTCCGTTGAGGAGGCCTCGCCGCAGATTTACGACCTGATACTTTCCACCTGGTCGGCCATGGGCGTTCTGCCGGATGTGGGCCTGTCGGGGCCGGCGATCGAGCTTGCCGCGCAGACGCGGCGGTTGCTCACCGCCAATCTGTTGGAGACGGTGGATCTGTCCCTGCGCGTGAGCCTGATCAACATCTTGACGCAGCAGGCCATGCACATCGCCTTTCTGAGCACGCTCGTGCCGCTGATGCTGCGCGTGCGCAGGGGGGAGGGCGACGGCTATAGCCCGCTTCCGGACCTTGCGTTGGTGCGCATCTCGCCCAAGCTCAACCTGATGCTCATGCTGGGTATTCTGGCGCTGTGGGTGTTGATGCTCTTTAGCCAGAGCGTTTACGCGGTCTATGCGGCGGGGTGGAGCGCGGTGCAGTTCGTCTACGCCGTGCAGGGCCTCTCGGTGTGCGAGTGGTTCTTCAAGCGGCGCGGATGGTCGCGCGCGGCGCGCATGACCGTCATGGCGCTGGGGTATCTGTTCCTGCCCTGGGCACTCTTTTTCCTTGGGTTTTTAGAGCAGGTATTTTACTTCCGCAAGATCGGGCGGCCGCGGCCGGAGGATTTCGGTCTGCGGGGCGGGGACGACGATTCCGACGAACCCCACTAAAAGGGATAATGACGGCTTGCTGCGCGGCGGCCGGCTAAATAGAAAGATAGAGGAGGATGAGACGATGAAAGTGATACTGCTTCAGGACATAAAGGGGACGGGAAAGAAGGATCAGATCATCGAAGCGAGCGACGGATTCGCGCGCAACTACCTTTTCCCGCGCAAGCTGGCCAAGGAAGCCAGCGCGGCGAACCTCAACGCCATAGAGAACGCAAAGTCCGCCCAGAACCATCGCAAGGAGGTAGAGCGGAAGGAAGCGCTGGAGCTGGCCGCGAAGATGAGCGAGATGGCGGTGGAAATCGCCGTGCGCGCGGGGGAGAACGGCCGGCTGTTTGGCAAAGTGACCAATCAAGAGGTTGCCGACGCGCTCAAGGCCAAGTATGGCATGGAGGTCGACAAGCGCAAGATCAGCGTGGACGGCATCAAAAACGTGGGTGAGGGCGAGGCCGTCATCAAGCTCTAC
>CAOKIU010000056.1 GCA_948468595.1 uncultured Christensenella sp. | reverse complement strand
CCCGAAGACGAAGAAAGCGCAGTAAGAGAGGGCGAAAATGCGGGAGATCCTACTCAACGCGGAAAAGGAAGATGAGGGCATCCGTTTGGATGCCTTTTTGGCGCAGAAAAGCGGGGAGACGCGCTCCCGCGTGCAGGGACTGATGGAGGCGGGGAACGTGCGCCTCAACGGTGAAACGCCCAAAAAAGCGGGCATACGGCTGCAAGCGGGCGATAGGGTGGAGATGCGCATCCCCGATCCCGAAAGGTTGGAGGCACTGCCGGTTGAGATGGACGTTCCCATCGTCTACGAGGATGAGGACCTGGTGGTCGTGGATAAGCCGCGCGCTTTGGTGGTGCACCCAGCCGCCGGCCACGCGCAGGATACGCTAGTCAACGCGCTGCTCTTTGCCTGTGACGACCTCTCCGGCATCGGCGGCAAACTGCGCCCCGGCATCGTACACCGGCTGGATAAGGACACCACGGGACTGATCGTGGTGGCCAAAAACGACGCCGCACACCTGAGCCTAGCCGAGCAGATCCGCGTGCACAGCGCGGGCCGCGTTTACTGGGCGCTGGTAGAGGGGCGCATGAAAGAGGAGAGCGGTACGGTAAATGAGCCCATCGCCCGCAACCCCAGGGACCGCAAGCGCATGGCTGTGGTACCCGGCGGGCGGGAGGCGGTCACCCATTGGCGCGTGCAAAAGCGGTTTGCGCACACCACGCTGCTGGAGCTGCGGCTGGTGACGGGCCGCACGCATCAGATTCGCGTGCACATGCGCCATCTCGGCCATCCGGTCTGCGGCGATCCGCTCTATGGCTTTGCAAAGTCCGCCGCGGGTCCCTGCCCGCTGATGCTGCACGCGCACCAGCTGCACATCGCCCACCCCCGCACCGGGGAAGAGATGCGCTTTGTCGCTCCGCTTCCCGCCGATTTTGCGGCGGTGCTGGCGCGCCAGCGCCCGGAGACATGACCGCCTATGCTCCACGCGCCGCATGCCGGATGAGAGCGGGTTTTGCATAAAACTTAACAATGCCGAATGTTCGGACTTTGTAGACAGGGCGCGCTTTTTGTGATATAGTAGGGCAAAGTCAAGCGTTCCTTTAAATCCGATCCAGAGAGTTCGGCAAGGCACCTTACACGAGATGATGCGTATCTGCGCCCCGCGCGCGGTCAGACGCCTTGAAGGAATGCAAACCTTCGGGGCGTTATTTTTATGCAGCACAGGAGGACGAGCCATGGAATTCCGCAAAAAGGCCGAGATCATGGACCAGGCGGCGATGACGCGAGCCATTAAGCGCATCGCGCACGAGATCATCGAGCGCAACAAGGGCACAGAGAACCTGATGCTCATCGGCATCCAGCGCAGAGGTGTGCCCCTGGCCCAGCGCATCGGCGCGCTGATCATGCAGGAGGAGCATACGGACCTCCCCGTGGGAACCCTGGATATTACCTTCTACCGCGACGATCTATCGCTGCTTTCCGAACATCCGCAGGTCAAGGGCACCGACATTCCCGCAAACATCAGCGGCATGAACGTGGTGATGGTGGACGACGTGCTCTACACCGGCCGCACCGCGCGCTCGGCCATGGACGCGCTGATGGACATGGGCCGGGCCAATACCATTCAACTGGCCGTGCTCATCGACCGCGGGCACCGCGAGCTGCCCATCCGCGCCGATTACGTGGGCAAGAACGTGCCCACCTCCAAGCAGGAGGTCATCAAGGTCTGCGTTTCGGAATTCGACGGCCAGGAGGCCGTGGACCTGCTGGAACAGACGAGCGATTAAAGCGGAAGCGCGCTGCGCCCCGTTTTGATAGAGAGACTCAAAACGATTTGAGGAGGATGGAGTTAGTATGACATCACAGGTCGCAAAAAGGGATTCCGTCGGCAAGATGCTGCTGCTGGGCGTGCAGCACGTGTTCGCCATGTTCGGCGCAACCGTTCTGGTCCCCGCGCTCACGGGCATGAACCCGGCCGTCGCGCTGTTCTGCGCGGGCGTGGGCACTTGGATCTTCCACCTGTGCACCGGGCGCAAGGTGCCAACCTTCCTGGGCTCTTCGTTTGCCTTTATCGCCGCCATTCAGGGCGCCGCGATGATCTGCTCCGGCGCGGAGTACGGAACGGACGCCTATCTGGCCGCCCTGCCCTACGCCACCGGCGGCATCATCGTGGCCGGCGCGCTTTACGTGCTGCTGGCCCTGATCGTGCGCCTGGTGGGCGCGGACCGCGTCAAGTCCTTCTTCCCGCCCATTGTCACCGGCCCCGTCGTGGTCATCATCGGGCTCATGCTCGCGCCCACGGCCATTTCCTCCATCACCGCGCCCATCCTCAACAACGGCGTGGAGATCAACGTGGGTCTGAACTGGCTGGTGGCGGCAATCGCCGTGGCGGCGATCTCCGTCACCGCGCTCTTTGCCAAGGGCCTGTTTAAGCTCGTGCCCATCTTGATCGGCATCGTGGCGGGCTATATCGTGGCAAGCCTGCTGGGCATGGTGGATTATGCCAAGATCGCCCAGGCCGATTGGATCTCGGTGCCCGCCTTCTTCCTGCCCAAGTTTGACATGCGCGCCATCGGCCTGATCGCGCCGATTGCGATCGTCACCTTTGTCGAGCACATCGGCGATGTGTCCGCGTCCTCTGCGGTGGTGGGCAAGGACTTCATCAAGGACCCCGGCCTGCACCGCACGCTGTTGGGCGACGGTCTGGCCACGGTCTTTGCCGGCATCGTCGGCGGCCCTGCCAACACCACCTATTCCGAGAACACCGGCGTGCTGGCCGCCACCAAGAACTACAACCCCCTGACGCTGGAGATCGCCGCGTGCTTTGCGATTCTCATGTCCTTCCTGGGCAAGCTCTCGGCGCTGATTACCAGCATGCCCGGGCCGGTGATGGGCGGCGTGTCCATCGTGCTCTACGGCATGATCGCGGCGGTCGGTCTGCGCACGCTGGTGGAAAACAAGGTGGATTTCACCCGCAGCCGCAACCTGCTCATCGCGGCGGTGATGCTGGTGCTGGGCTTGGGCGCGGATAAGGCCATCGTTCTAGGCGGCGTGGCGATTTCCGGCGTTGCCCTCTCGGCGGTGATGGGCATTGTGCTCAATAAACTGCTGCCCGAGAGCATCGAGGGCTAAACGATAGAGAGTCAACCTCATGGAGGTTTGCGGTCGCCGTCCGGTTCCCCCGGACGGTTTCCGCAAATCCCCATCAAGCGTGAAAAAGGAGAATGTGAGCCATGGCTTTTAAACACAAGGACCTGCTCTCGCTGCGCGACGTGGAGAGAGAGGAAATCGAGATGATTCTGTCGACGGCGGACTCCATGTGGCAGCTGCTCGACAGCCCGACCAAGAAGACGGCGCACTTGCAGGGCAAATCCATCGTGACGCTGTTCTACGAAAACTCCACCAGGACGCGCATGAGCTTTGAACTGGCGAGCAAGTACATGTCCTCGGCCTCGGCCAACATTTCCGCCTCCGCCTCCTCAGTACAGAAGGGGGAGACGCTCATCGATACCGGACGCACCCTGGACCGCATGGGCACGGACGTCATCATCATTCGCCATCCCATGTCCGGCGCGCCGCACTTGCTGGCCAGCCATGTCAACGCCGCGGTCATCAACGCGGGCGACGGCGTCAACGAACATCCCACCCAGGCGCTGCTGGATATGTTCACCATCAAGCGCCATTTGGGGCGCCTCAATGGGCTGAAGGTCGCCATTGTGGGCGATGTGATGCATTCCCGCGTGGCCCGGTCCAACATCTTCGGCCTGCACACCATGGGCGCTGAGGTTGCGCTGTGCGCGCCGCCCACGCTCATGCCCGTCAAGATGGAGGAGCTAGGGGTCAAGACCTACACAAGGGTGGAAGAGGCCGTGGAGGGCGCGGACGTGGTCATGGGCCTGCGCATCCAGAAGGAGCGGCAGGAGGAGGGCAACTTCCCCTCCCTGCGCGAGTACTCCAATTACTTCGGCATCAATTCGGAGCGGCTCAAATACGCCAAGCCCGGCGCGCTGGTGATGCACCCGGGCCCCATGAACCGCGGCGTGGAGCTGACCAGCGACGTGGCCGACGGCGAGCAGTCGGTCATCAACGAGCAGGTCAGAAGCGGCGTTGCGGTGCGCATGGCGCTGCTTTACTTGCTGACCAGAAAGGGCGTGCAATAACATGAAACTGCTGATTAAAAACGGAACCCTGCCGGGCTTGGGCGTGTGCGACTTGCTGGCGGAAGACGGCGTGATTGCCAAAATTGAAAAGGACATAGCGTGCCAGGACGCGCAGGTCGTGGATGCGACGGGCCTTACCGTGCTGCCCGGCATGGTGGACCTGCACTGCCATCTGCGCGATCCGGGATACGAGTATAAAGAGGATATCGTCAGCGGAACCCGCGCCGCGGCGGCGGGCGGCTTTACCTCCGTGTGCTGCATGGCCAACACCAATCCCGTCAACGACAACGCGGTCGTCACGGCGTATATCGTCCATAAGGCCGAGACGAGCGGAAGCGGCGTCCACGTCTATCCCATCGGCGCGCTCTCTCATGGCTTAAAGGGCGAGACCATGGCCGAGATCGGGGACATGGCCAAGGCGGGCGCGGTGGCGATCTCCGACGACGGCAAGCCCGTGATGAACGCGCACTTGATGCGCCTGGCCATGGAATACGGCGCGGCGTTCGGCATGACGGTCTTTGACCACTGCGAGGATATCAACCTGGTGAACAAGGGCGTGATGAACGAGGGCTATAACTCCACCCTGCTGGGCCTGCGCGGCACCACCCGCGCCGCCGAGGAGGTGCAGATTGCCCGCGACATCGTGCTTTCCGAGACGCTGAACCTGCCCGTTCACATCTGCCACGTCTCCACCAAGGGCGGCGTGGAGCTCATCCGCCAGGCAAAGGCCCGGGGCGTAAAGGTCACCGCGGAGACCGCGCCGCATTACCTGGCCGGCACGGACGATATGGTGGTGAGCTACAGCGCGGCCACCAGGGTCAATCCGCCCCTGCGCCTGGCGGCCGATCAGGAGGCGCTCATCCAGGGCCTTTGCGACGGGACGCTGGATGCCATCGCCACTGACCACGCGCCGCATCACCGCGACGAGAAGGAAGTGGAGTACAATTTGGCTGCCTCCGGCATCTCCGGATTCGAGACGGCGTTTGCGCTGTGCATCGAAACGCTGGTGCATGCGCATCACATGACCTTGGAGGACTTCGTGCGCGTGGCCTGCACAAACCCCGCCCGCATCATCGGCAAAAACTGCGGCGAGCTCAAGGTGGGCAAGGACGCGGACATCATCCTGGCGGATCTGAACCAAGAGTGGTGCGTCGATAGCCGCAAGTTCCTCTCCAAGGGCAAGAACACGCCCTTCCACGGCCGTATGGTGCATGGCAGGGTCAAGGAAACCTACGTGGGCGGCAAGAGGATCTACCGCGACGAGGACTAAGGCGCAACGCGACATGAGTTTTGAAGGAGGAAAAGGCAATGGAACTGGCCATCGATAGATTGATTGAGGGGATCGCCCGGACGGGCAATCCCACCGCACTGGGCCTGGACACGCAGCTGGGGCACTTGCCCGAGGGCTTTGCGGGCGAGGTCAGGAATTTTGAGGACGCGGCGGCGGCGCTGAAGCGCTACAACAAGGCGCTGGTGGACGCGCTGTGCGGCATCGTGCCCTGCGCCAAGGTGCAGATCGCCTATTACGAGATGTATGGCGTTCCGGGAATGCAGGCGTTCCGGGAGACCATCGACTACGCGAAGCAGAAGGGCATGGTCGTCATCGCGGATGCCAAGCGCAACGACATTGGCGCCACGGCCGGGGCCTATGCCAACGCCTATCTGGGCAGCACGCCGCTCACCGATGGCGAAAAAGAGGCGTTTCCCGTGGATTTTGTCACCGTCAACGCCTACCTTGGCATCGACGGTGTGGAGCCGTTCTTAAAGGCGTCTCAGACGCGCGGCGGCGGCATCTTTGTGCTGGTGAAGACCTCCAATCCCTCGGGCATTCAGCTTCAGGACCTCAAGATCGGGGATCGCACCGTCTACGAGGTGATGGGCGACTTGGTCAGCCAGTGGGGCGAGGCCAGCATCGGCGCCAACGGCTATTCCTCTGTGGGCGCGGTTGTGGGCGCAACCTATCCGGAGCAGGGCGCCGCGCTGCGCCAGCGGCTGCCGCACACCTTCTTCCTGGTGCCGGGCTATGGCGCGCAGGGCGCGACCGGCAAGGACCTGCGCGGCTGCTTTGACGAAAAGGGCAGCGGCGCAGTGGTCAACGCCTCCCGGTCCATCCTCACGGCTTGGCGCAAGCAGCCGGGCGTGGACTTTGCGCAGGCAGCCTATAACGAGGCGCTGCGCATGCGCGACGACATCATGGGGGGCATGTAACCATGAAGAGACTGACGGCCGAGGTGCTGCATGTGCAGCCAATGGGCGCGGAGATGGCGTGTCTCGCCCTCAGGCTGCCGGAGGGCGCGGAGATGGCGCAGCCGGGGCAGTTTGTCCACATCGCGGTTCCGGAGGACAGGGCGCACCTGCTCAGGCGCCCCATCAGCATCTACTCGGTGCAGGGGGACGTGCTCATGCTGGGCATCGCCCGCAAGGGAGAGGGCACAAAGCGCATTTTGCAGGTTAAGCCGGGCGAAAGCCTCGACCTGATCTACCCCCTGGGCAAGGGCTTTGTCAAGGGCGCGAGCCGCCGCGTTGCCTTTGTGGGCGGCGGCATCGGCGTGGCGCCCCTGCGCTATGCGATGGAGAAATACGCCGACGCGGACTGCAAGGCGGTATTTGGCTACCGCTCCAAGGACCTGATCTACGCCGTGTCCGCGTGCGAAAAAACGGGCGCGGAGGTGGTTGTCTGCACGGACGACGGCAGCGCGGGCGTGCACGGCCTGGTCACGGGCCCCTTGGAGGATTGGCTCAAGGGCGGCCAGGTGGATCTGATCATGGCCTGCGGCCCCACGCCCATGCTGCGCGCCGTGCAGGCGCTGGCGCTGCGCTACCAGGTGGAGGCTCAGCTCTCCCTGGAGGAGCACATGGGCTGCGGCGTGGGCGCATGCCTGACCTGCAACTGCAAAGTCAAGCGCAAGGACGGCGAGTTTGGCTATAAGCGCGTGTGCGCGGACGGACCGGTGCTCGATGCCAAGGAGGTCGTGTTTTTATGAAAATGAGCGTCAATCTCTGCGGCGTGGAGCTGAAGAATCCCGTCATCGCCGCCTCGGGCACCTTTGGGTTTGGCAGGGAGTACGATGCGTTCTACGATGTCGCCTCCCTGGGCGGCATCTCGGTCAAGGGGCTGACGCGCCTGCCGCGCCTGGGCAACCCGCCGCACCGCATCACCGAGACGCCCTCTGGAATGCTCAACAGCGTGGGACTGCAAAACCCCGGCGTGGAGGCGTTTATCCAGGAGGACCTGCCCTGGCTGCTTGAAAAAGGCGCGGTGGTGATCGCCAACGCCGCCGGCAGCACCCAAGATGACTACTGCTATATGGCCGAGCGCCTGTCCAAGACGGACATCCATATTTTGGAGATGAACATCTCCTGCCCCAACGTCAAGGAGGGCGGAGTGGCCTTTGGCACCCGGCCGGAGTCGGTGTACAACATCACCGCCGCCGTGCGCGCGGTCTGCAAAAAGCCGCTGATGGTCAAGCTCTCGCCCAACGTGGCCGACATTGCCGAGGTCGCCAAGGCCGCGCAGGAGGGCGGCGCGGACGCCATTTCCCTGATCAACACGCTCACGGGCATGGCGGTGGATATTCGCACGCGCCGCCCCGTGCTGGCAAACGTCGTGGGCGGCCTGTCCGGCCCGGCGGTGCGGCCCGTGGCGCTGCGCATGTGCTGGCAGGCGGCCAACGCCGTCTCCATCCCGGTGGTGGGCATGGGCGGCATTGAGTCGGGCGCGGACGCCATTGCCTTTTTGATGGTGGGCTGCACCGCGGTGCAGGTGGGCACGGCCAACCTCTACAACCCCTGCGCCTGCCCGGACGTGATCCGCGGCATGGAGGAATACTGCGCGCAGTACGGCGTGGAGGATATCCGCGACCTCATCGGATCGCTGATTCTTAATTGATGCAAAAAAGGAAGGGGAGCTCCTCTTCCTTTTTTGCATCAAAGAACCAGGCGTTTTCCCCTGCTTCCCGGGGAATATGGATCACCGCGAGCGTTTTTGGCTACGCCGGCGTCAGGCGCTTGACCAGCTTTTCGTCCGGCGTTACGTACAGCGTCTGCTGATGGGTGTAGATGACAAAGCCGGGCTTTGCGCCGCCGGGCTTTTTAACGTACTTGCGCAGCGTATAATCCACGGGCACCTTGTCCGCCTGCCTGCCCTTGGAGAAGTAGGCTGCCAGCTGCGCCGCCTGTACCAGCGTGCCCGCGTCCGGGGAAAGGGACTTGACAATCACATGGGAGCCGGGCATATCCTTGGCGTGCAGCCAGGTTTCCTCACCCAGCGCCGCACCGGTGAGGCGGTCGTTCTGCACGTTGTTCTTGCCCACGTAGATCTCAATGCCAGTGTCGGAAACAAAGCGATGGGGCTTGGACTCGGGGATCTTGGCGGCCTTCTTGCCCTTGCTCACGTCCCGCAACAGGCCCTGGCGGACCAGCTCCTGCCGGATCTCGGCCAGCTCGTCAATCGTGGTGCACAGCTCGAGATTCTCCAATTGCCCCTCTAAGTAGGCGATTTCCTCCTCATTGGCGGCCATTTGATCCAGCACCAGGTCGGAGGCCGCTTTGAGCTTGTTGTATTGCTTGTAGAATTTCTGCGCGTTTGCCGCGGGGGAGAGCGCGGGATTGAGCGGGATCTCGATCTCGGGCATCCCTTCGGAAAAATAATCGGGAACGACGGCCTTTTTTGCGCCGCGCGGAATGAGGTGAATGGAGGAGGTGATCAGATCGCCCATCTTGCGCACCTGATCCATGTTCTGCGCGTCCAACAGGGTCTGGCGCTGAATCGCCAGCTTCTTCTCGTCCCTCTCCAGCGCGTTTTGCAGGAACTTTCGCAGGCTGTGCGCGCGCTGATGGATGCGCTCCTTTTGATCGCGCTGGGTGTAATAGGCGTCCATGGCGGCCGAGAGCGTGGGACAGGTCGCCTGGCGGGAGGGATCGCGCGAGAGATAGGGGAAGGAGGTCACGTCCAGCGGCGCGCCGTCCTCGTCGGTAAGCAGGGTGGGCACGTCCTCCAGGCGCGCAAAGATATCGCGCAATTTTTTCGCCGCGGCGGCGATAAGGTCGGAACTCAGCGCCGCGCTCTCGCTGCCCGCGATGCGGAAGGCCAGCTCCCGCGCGGCTTGAGCGGAGAGGCCGGATACGCTCTGGCCAAGGGCCTTGTCCAGGCGTTGGCCAATCAGCGGGGCGAGGGCGCGCACATAGTCCTCTTCCCCGGCAAGATAGGGGTTGAGCTTGTCCTGCGCGGGCGGAGCCTCATAGGGAAGGCCGGGCAGCACCTCGCGCACGCGGCTGATCTCCTGGGTGACGTGGCGCGCGCTCTCCAAAATGCGGCCGTCCGGCCCCACAAGGATGAGGTTGGAGTGCCGGCCCATGATCTCCACAATCAGCCGCCGCTCCGCCGTATCGCCAAAGTCGTCCAGGCCCTCAAACCGGAAGGTGAGCACCCGGTCCGCACCCGTCTGGCTCACGCCCATAAACCGGGAGTTGACCAGGAATTTGCGCAGCAGCATGCAGAACATCGGCGGCGTGTCCGGGCTTTTTTTGGTCGCGGCGGTCAAGTGAACGCGCGCGTGATTGGGGCTGGAGGAGAGGAGCAGCTTGTGGTTTTTGCCCTGCGCGCGCAGAGTGAGGATCAGCTCGTCGCGCTCGGTTTGCTGCACGCGGTCCACGCGGCCGCCCTCGAGCATATGATTCAGCTCGCGCGCCATCGCGCCGAGCGTCAATCCGTCCATTGGCATAAAGGAACCCTCCCTTTGGATGTGCTTGCGCGCGTTGCGGCCGCAGGCAGCGGTATAAAACGTCGCGCTTTTTATTATACCATAGAATGCCATAAAGCGCAGGTCTTCCGAAAAAAATCGCCCCAGCAGGGAATTTTTTTCCACCCGGATCGCGCGCGGAGCACAAACCGCCCGCGCGCCGCAAAAATCTTCGGCTGCTGTTGACAGCGAGCATGGCCCGTGGTAAAGTCCATCAGGAAGGCTGTATGGCCGCGATTCCAGTCGGGCTAAGGCCGAGGAATTTGGATAGGAAAGGAATTTGACAAATGAAAAAGCTGCTTTCTATGCTCTGTGTTTTCACGTTGGCGTTCGCCCTGTTCACGGGCTGCGCGCCCGCGACGAACGCCCCTTCGCCATCCCCGTCCCCCGAGAGCACGGCAACGCCCGCGCCCTCTGCCGCGCCGGAGGTTGAAACGCCCGCGTCGCAGCCCGCGCTGACGCGCGTGACGGCCCTCAAGGGCCCCACGGCCATGGGCCTGGTCAAGCTGATGAAGGATGCGGACGCGGGCGAAACCGCCGGCCTTTCCGCGCAGTTCAACATCGTGGCCTCGGTTGACGAGGTGACGCCCAAGATCGTGCAGGGCGAGGTGGATATTGCCGCGGTGCCAGCGAATTTGGCCTCCGTGCTGTACAACAACACGGAAGGAGCGGTGCAGGTGTTGGCCATAAACACCCTGGGCGTGCTCTACATCGTGCAGAGCGGGGATTCCATTGACAGCGTCCAGGACCTGCGCGGCAAGACCATTTATGCCAGCGGTAAGGGCGCGACGCCGGAATACGCGCTCAATTATATCCTCAAGGAGAACGGCATCGACCCGGCAAAGGACGTGACCCTGGAGTGGAAGAGCGAGCACGCGGAGTGCCTGTCCGCCCTCATGGCCCAGCAGGACGCCATTGCCCTGCTGCCGCAGCCCTTTGTCACCACCGCGATGCAGAAGAGCGAGAGCATCCGCGTGGCGCTGGACCTCAACGCGGAATGGGACAAGCTCCAGGCGGACGCGGAACAGCCCTCCGCGCTGATTACCGGCGTGGTGGTCGCGCGCAAGGAATTTGTCAAGAGCAATCCCGAGGCGGTGGGCGCCTTCCTTGACCAATACAGGGAGTCCGTCGCCTATGTAAACGGCAATGTCAAAGACGCCGCGCAGCTGGTGGGGGAGTATGGCATTGTGACCGCCGAGGTGGCTGAACAGGCGATCCCCGCCTGCAACATCACCTTTGTCGAGGGCGAGGAGATGAAGGGGAAGCTCTCCGGCTACCTAAAGACGCTTTTGGAGCAGAATCCCAAGTCCGTAGGCGGCAAGCTCCCGGCGGACGACTTCTACTTCGTTCGCTGAGCCATGCGCAAGCACAACCGCATTCGGGCCTGGGCGGTGCTGTTCTGGCTGGTGGTTTGGCAGGCGGCCAGCATGGCCCTGGGCAAGGAAATTCTGCTGGTCTCCCCCTTAAAGGTGCTCAGCCGCCTGGGGGAGCTGGCCGTCACCGCGGAGTTTTGGTCCTCCGCCGGGTTTTCGCTGGCGCGCATTGGCGCGGGGTTCCTGCTGGCAGCGGCGCTGGGAACGCTGCTGGCGGCCCTGGCCTCCCGCATCCGCTGGGTGGAGGAACTCCTCGCCCCCGCCCTAATGACGATTCAATCCATTCCGGTGGCGTCCTTCATCATCTTGGTGCTGATCTGGTTCTCCTCTAAAAACCTCTCTTTTCTCATCTCCTTCTTGATCGTTCTGCCGGTCATTTACGCTAATGTTCTGCGCGGCGTGCGCGCCACGGACACGAGGCTGATGGAAATGGCGCAGGTGTTTCGCGTGCCGGCGGGGCGGCGCATCCGCTACCTCTACGTGCCGCAGGTGCTGCCGTTTTTTCAGGCGGGATGCGCCGTGGCGCTGGGGCTGTGCTGGAAGGCGGGCATCGCGGCCGAGGTCATCGGGATGCCGCAGGGTTCCATTGGCGAAAAGCTGCAACAGGCCAAGGTCTATCTGGATACCCCGGACTTATTTGCCTGGACGCTGGTCATTGTGTTGATCAGCCTGCTCTTTGAGAAGGTCTTCTTGGCGCTTCTTGGCAGGGGCGTGCGGGCGCTGGAGAGGATGTGACGGGCGCGATGGACATCGAAATCATGCAAATTTCCAAGGCGTTTGAGGGGAAAAAGGTGCTGGAGGGGTTCAGCGCCGTCCTTCCCCAGGGCAAGACGACCTGCGTCATGGCCCCATCCGGCGGGGGCAAGACCACGCTGATGCGCATCCTCATGGGCCTGGAACGCCCCGACGCCGGGCAGGTGACGGGCCTGGAAGGGCGCAGGCTCAGCGCCGTCTTTCAGGAGGATCGCCTCATCGAGAGCCTGACGCCGGTTTCCAACATTCGCCTGCCCACGCCCTCTTTGCGGCGCGAGGAGGTGCTCGCCGCCATGGAGAGCGTGGGCTTGCGCGGCTGCGAAGATCAGCCTGTGAGGGAGCTCTCCGGGGGCATGTGCCGCAGGGTGGCGATATTGCGGGCGCTGATGGCCGAGTACGATGTGCTCTTCCTAGACGAGCCGTTCAAGGGCTTGGACGCGGCGACCAAGACCAGCGTGATCCAGGACGCCAAGCGGCGCTGCCAAGGCCGCACCGTGTTGCTCATCACGCATGATCGATCAGAGGCGGACGCCATGGGCGCGGAACGCATCCTCAGCCTGTGAGCGCGGAAGAAAGGAAGCGATTGAGATGGAGAAGGGCTTTGCACTGGGCGTTTATTCGCCGGAGATCGCCGCGCGCAGCCTTGAAGAGCTCTTTGCGAAGGCAAGGGAACTGGGCGCGACCGCCATGCAGTACAACTTCACAAGCTCCCATGGGGAAGAGCTGCCGCGCCGCGTCACCCGGCAAGAGGCGGAGCGGATCGGCCGCCTGGCCAAGGAAAACGGCGTGCGCATCGCAGCGGTGAACGGCACGTTCAACATGCTGGAAGGGGAGGAGGCGCTTCGGGAGGACCTGCGCAGGTTCCGCGCGCTGGCAAGCGTGCTGGACGCGCTCTCCTGCGATAGCCTCACCCTGTGCACCGGGTCCTACAGCCCCAAGGGCATGTGGGTCTATGATCCGCGGAATCAGGGGCAGGAGGCGTTTGACCGGGCGGTGTGCGTAACGCGGGAGTTGCTGGACGTGGCGCGCGATTACGGCCTGCGCCTGTTGGTGGAGACCGAGGCATCCAACGCCATTTGCACGGTGGAGCGCACGCGGCGCTACCTGGATGCGCTTGCCTCCGAGCGGGTAAAGGTCATCCTGGACTGTGCGAACCTCTTCCCAGCGGGGACAGCGCGCGTGGACAACGTGCGCCCCACCATCGCCCGTGCGTTTTCCCTGCTGGGAGAGGATGTCGCCCTGGCCCACGGCAAGGACGTGTTGCAGGCGCCGGTCCCCACCTTCACCGCCCCCGGACTGGGCATTGTGGACTATCCCTTCTTCTTTGCGCAGCTTCGCCAAGTGGGCTACCAGGGTAGCTTGATCCTGCATGGGATAAAAAGCCAGGAGGAGTTGGCCCCGAGCATGGAGCGCATGCGCGCCCGGATGGAGGCCTGAGGCGCCTTTGGCGGAGCGAAGGGCAGTCGAATTTGCCTTAGAAAGCGTTTTGACGGACTTATGTCCGGAGAACGGTTTCCGCATCCCCGCGGGAGTTTGGAGCGCGAAGGGAATGGGTGATCGGACGCTGAGAGAGAGAAAAGGTCGTTCTTGATGCGGATGTGCAAGATTTGACGGACTGGGTGTGTCTGTCGGAAACAGAAGGAGGAAGGGAGATATGCGGATCAGAGTGGCGAATGCGAATGACATTGAAACACTAAGGCATTTGTATTCCGAACTAGAGAGCGACGCTGTAAAATATCAGCCAGAGCACTTTGTAGTGAGCTATCGTAACGATGCGTTTTTTAAATCGATATTTGAAAGTGGCAATCAGGATATTCTCGTGGCAGAAATCGACGGAACAGTTGTTGGGTTTTCCCATGTTGTGATGTTGAAGCAGAAAAATATAGCGTGCTTAAAACCGCAGACCGCAGTATACATACAAGATATGGATGTTTTGGAGTGTGAGAGGAGCAAAGGAATTGGAACCCTCCTCATAGATGCCAGTAAGGAATATGGAAAGAGAAGAGGGG
>CAOKIU010000055.1 GCA_948468595.1 uncultured Christensenella sp. | reverse complement strand
GCCGTGCGCCTGGCCGGGCACGTGGTTATCACCAACCCGGACATGCTGCACTCCGGCATTCTGCCGCACCACACCAAGTGGGTCAAGCTCTTTGAGAACCTCAAATACGTCGTAATCGATGAGATCCACGCCTATCGCGGCGTGTTTGGATCGAATCTGGCCAACGTGCTGCGCCGGCTCAAGCGCATTTGCGCGTTTTATGGGGCGCATCCGCAGTTCATTTGCTGCTCGGCCACCATTGCCAATCCTGGCGAGCTGGCTGCGCGCCTGACGGGGGAAAATTCCCTGCTGGTGGGGGAGAGCGGCGCGCCCATGGGCGAGAGGCATGTGATTTTTTACAATCCCCCAGTGGTCAATCAGCAGCTGGGCATTCGCGCGGGATCGGTGGCTCACGCCCGGCGCATCGCCTCTTCCCTGTTGAAAAACGATATTTATTCCATCACCTTTGCGCGCAGCCGGCTCAATGTGGAGGTGCTCACCACGTATTTAAAGCGGTTGGTGCGCGACGTTCTGGGGAATGATGACGCCGTGCGCGGCTATCGCGGCGGCTACCTGCCCACCCTGCGCCGCGAGATTGAGCGCGGCCTGCGCGATGGATCGGTCAAGGCGGTGGTCTCTACCAACGCGCTGGAGCTGGGCATTGACATTGGCCAGTTGGAGGCATGCGTGCTTTGCGGATATCCGGGCACTGTGGCCAGCACCTGGCAGCAGGCGGGGCGAGCCGGGCGGCGCAAGTCCACCAGCGCCACGTTCTTTGTCGCGTCCTCCGCACCGCTGGACCAATACATCGTCACGCATCCCGAGTACTTCTTTCAGCAGTCTCCCGAGCACGCTTTGATCAATCCGGATAACCTCTATATTCTTCTGAACCACCTCAAGTGCGCTGCCTACGAGCTGCCCTTTACCCAAGAGGAGCTCTTCGGCGGCAACGAGAGCACGCAGGATATGCTCGCCTATCTGGAGGAGGAGCGCATCCTGCACAAGGTGGGCGGCAAGTATCACTGGATGGCGGAGGAATTCCCGTCCTCGGACCTTTCCTTGCGCACAGCGCTGGACGAGAACTTCCTGATCATCGATATTACCGATCCCCAACATCATCAGGTCATCGGCGAGATGGACCGCTTCACTGTGCCCATGTTGCTGCATGATCGCGCCATTTACATGCATAACGCCACGCAGTATCAGGTGGAAAAGTTGGATTTTCCTCAAAAGCGCGCCTACATCAAGCAAGTGGACGTGGATTACTATACGGATGCGGACCTCTCTGTTTCCCTTCGGGTGCTGGACGAATTAAAGCACAAGGGCCGCTGTTCCTTTGGCGAAGTGCTGGTCTCCTCGCTGGTGACGATGTTTAAGAAGATGAAGTTCGACACGCATGAAAACCTGGGCTATGGCGAAGTCAACCTGCCGGAGCTGGAGATGCACACCACTGCCGCGTGGATGACCTTGGACGACGCCCTGTTTGACGGATTGGAGAAGGAGGACGCGCAAGGCGCAATGGCCGGCGTCGCGCATGCCCTGGGCATATTGGCGCCGCTGTACCTGATGTGCGCGGCGTGGGATATCCAGGTGCGTTATCACGTAAAGGACCCCTTTACCGACAAACCGACGCTCTACCTCTATGACAGCGTGACCGGCGGCGTGGGACTGGCGGACAAGGTCTATGACATGATGCCCGTGCTGTTGGCGCGCGCAAAGGAGACCATCGAAACCTGTTCCTGTGCGAACGGATGCCCCTCCTGCATCGGCGCGCCGTCCGCGACGGGCAAGGGGGACGCTGTGGAGTTGCTAAGGAGAATGCTGGATGAGCAATTTGCGGGATAGACTCAAGAAAATCTCCGCAGAGAGAAAGCAGGACGCGCCGCAAGCTCCTGCGCAGCGCCCCAGCTGCGCCAGCCGCATTGGCTGGGCAGACGCGCCGGCACTGACAATGGACGCCAAGGTGCTGGAGCTTTTGGGAGGGGAAGCGTTCGCCGGCCTGCGCTTGCTGCCGGAAGAATGGATCTTTATCGATACGGAGACCACCGGCCTTTCCCGCGGGGTGGGCACCGTCGCCTTTGAAATCGGCGTGGGGGAAATCGTGGAGGGGAGAATGCGCATCACGCAGCTCTGGATGCGCGACTACGACCAGGAGGAGGACATGCTCGCCCGTTTGAGCGCGTACTTCGCGGGCAAAAAGGCAGTGGTCACCTTCAACGGCAAGAGCTTCGACCTACCGCTGCTCGCGAGTCGCTGTACTTTGAACCGCGTCCGCGCCCCTTTCCTGGGCCTTGCGCACCTGGATTTGGTGCATCCGGCGCGGAGACTGTACAAGCTGCGGCTCAAGCAGTGCAGCTTATCCCATTTGGAGGAGACCGTGCTGGACGTTCATCGCCAGGGAGATATTCCGGGCAGCGAGATTCCCGCCATCTGGGCCGATTTCCTGCGAACGGGGCGGCAGGATGCGCTGGAGTGCGTGTTCGAACACAATTTGCAGGATGTCTCCAGCATGGCGCTGTTGCTGCGGCGCCTCTATGATGCCCACGAGGCTCCCGCCGCCCAGGTGTATCAGGAAGATCTGTTTTCCCTGGGCAGGGTGTATGACCGAGCGGGCCGTGTCGACGTTGCGGAGCGATGTTATGTCTCAGCCTCCAACGGAGCGCTATCGGGGATGGCGGGAAAGGCGCTGGCGCGCATTTACCGCCGCGCGCAGCGCACCGAGGATACGCTTCGATTGCTGGATAACATGATCGCCGCAGGAACGGGGGGCACATTTCCCTATGTAGAAATGGCAAAGCTCTATGAGCACCGCCTTGGAGATCCGAAGAGCGCCCTCCGCTATACGGATATGGCGCTGTCCAGGACTATGGACCCAAAGGAAATTGAGGAGCTGACGCACCGGCGCGCGCGCCTGGCGTCACGCATCAAAAGGAAGGCGTAGAATATGGCAAAGGGCAATTGGGAAGCAAAGTACGGCTATGTGCTGCACATGTTCCGCTTGGAGGATAAGGCGTTTGCGCACTATGCAAGGGCCTATGAAAAGGGCTGCACGCTGCCCGACCCACTGGCGGCCTATGGGCTGATGCTGATGCGGCGCGGGGATTTCCCCAAGGCGTTGGAGGTACTGCGCGGCGCGCGCAAGCTCAAGTTGAAGCCCCAGCAGTGGAGCATCATCTATCAGAATCTCGGCCTGGCCTATTGGAAGATGGGGCAGGTTGACAAGGCGCTGGAAATCTACCAAAGGATATTCGAAAAGGTACAGACCGTCAATATGTACAGCACGCTGGGCTTTTTGTTCATCGCCAAGGGGGATGAGACGGGCGATTATGAGCAGGCGCTTGCTTTCAACAAACGGGCCTATGAATACGACGATACCGACGCTTCTGTCGTGGACAATCTCGGCCAGGTGCTCTACCGCACAGGGCAAATTGAGGAGGCCGAGCGGTTGTTTGAAAAGGCGCTCTCCATCAAGCCCACGCAGTTTGATACCCTGGTCTTCCTAGCCAAGATCCGCGTGGAACAGGGAAGGGCAGAGGAGGCGAAAAAGCTCTTGGACACGGCGTTGGACAAGACCTATTCCGTCTTTAACACCGTGCCGCGGGAGAGGGCCGTGGAATTGGCGCGCGAGCTTCACATGGATTTGAGCGGCTATGACGGCATCCCGCAGGAAAAGGAGCCATAAAAATACGAGGAGCGGCTGAATTTCAGCCGCTCCTCGTTGTATAGCCGGTAGATGCGAACGCAAGGGAACTAGAACTTTCGGATAGACCCGACCACCTTGCCCAGGATGGCCACGTTTTCCAAGTACATGGGCGAAAAGGCGTCGTTTTCCGGCTGGAGGCGAATGCGGTCGTTCTCCTTAAAGAAACGCTTGATGGTGGTGTCCTCTCCGCCGATGAGCGCCACGACGATTTCGCCGTTTTCAGCCACAGCCTGTTGGTGAACGATGACAATATCGCCGTCGAAAATCCCCGCGCCAATCATGCTGTCCCCGCAGACGTTGAGCGCAAAGCACTCCTCTTCGTCCGCGCAGAAAAATCCTGGCGTGAAGCTCAAATATTCCTCGATGTTTTCCACCGCCGTGATGGGCAGGCCTGCGGTTGCCTTACCCACGACGGGCACTTGTACGGTGTTGCGCACCATGCCCACAACCTCCAGCGCGCGGGGCTTGGTGGGATCGCGCACAAGCAGGCCGCGATTTTCCAGCCTGCGCAGGTGCCCATGCACGGTGGACGTGGACTTGATGCCCATCGCTTCACAGATCTCGCGCACCGACGGGGGGAAACCGCGCCGCTGCACTTCGCTCTTGATGTACTCCAAAATTTTTTCCTGCCGGTCATTCCTAGGCTGATCTTTTTTCGGTGCCATACACATACCCCTTGTCAAAGTGATTTTCTTCTGCTACGATTATACCATAGTCTAAAGCAAATTGGAACACCTGTTTGTGGGAAGGATGGCAAAAAATGAAAGAATGCGTGCTTTATGACCGGACATGCGTGCAATGCGGCGAGTGTTTGCGCTGTGATTTGGACCCGGAAAAGCTCTGCGATAACTGCGGCCATTGCCTGGAAACGCACGGCAAGGAATATAACGAGATCCGCATTGACCAAGTGGAGTTATCCGGCGATGAATATGAGAAATGGCTGCGCGAGAGCGAAAGGGAAGAGGAGGACTGAAGCGCCTTATATCATGAAAAAAAGTGAGCGGCTTGCTCACTTTTTTGTTTGATCGGGGTATCCGCCGTCGCGCAGTTTGACACTGTGGGCAGCCTTGCGGCGATTCTCATCGCTCTGTGCGGCATAGTGCCGCCGGGTGGTGTTTACATCCGCGTGCCCCAGCACGTCGGCGACCAAATAGATGTCACCGGTCTCCGCGTACAGATTGGTGCCAAAGGTGGAGCGCAGCTTATGCGGCGTGATGTGCTTCAGCGGCGTGACCACCGCGGCGTATTTCTTGACCAGCATCTGTACCGAACGCACGTCCAGCCGACGCCTTTGCGTGGAAAGGAACAGCGCCCGCTCATGGCCGGGCTGCGCGTCCAAGGTCCTGCGCCAATCCAAATATTCGCGCAGAACGTCGGCCACCTCATCGGAGAAATAGAGCACAACGCGCTGACCGCCCTTGCGCGTGACCAAAAAGCCGTTGATCTCAAAATCAATGTCCTGCATGTCCAAACCCACGCACTCACTTACACGAATACCTGTTCCTAACAAAAGCGTGATCAAGGCGAGATCGCGCAAGCGCGTCTTTTTGTGGTATTCCGCCTGCTTGGGGGTTAGATTGGACCCCGCGTCCACGGCGTCCAGCAGCTTGGCGACCTCATCAACTTCCAAGCGGATGATCTCTCGGTCGTGCCGTTTGGGCATGTCGATGAGCGCAGCAACATTGGAAGGGATGCGCTGTTTTCGGAACAGATAGCGGAACAGCGTGCGCAGGGAGGAAAGCTTGCGCTCCTTGGCAGCCTCATCGTCCTCAAATTGCTTATCGCCGCGTTGATATACCGTCAGATAGTCGAGGTAGGTCTCAAGGTCCGTCATCGTCACCTGTGCGAGATCGTCTTCCGTGATTTCGGGAATGGTTTTGCCCGCACAACAGGATTTGTATTCCAACAAGAAGTCAAAGAAGATCATGAGGTCGCGCGCGTAATTGACGCGCGTAAGCGGCGTGGTTTCCGGCGTGATGCCGCGGAAGAACTCCGCACAAAAAGGAGGCATATTCTTAAGCATCTGCCGCAGCCATTCGATGTTCTTGATATCGCGCGCGTTGTGATAGGTCATTTCCGGCATGATGCCCTCCTTTGACGTTTTCGCCCCTCATCTCTTCGCAAAAGTTGTCTTTTGCGAAGAGATGGAAATGTCTCCCCCTGCACGTGTGCTGGTCATCCGCGGCCGCTTTTGATGGCGCCCACGGCCAATTCGTCGCAGCGATTGTTGTAGGCGTTGTCGCTGTGGCCCTTGACCTTAATAAAGCGAACCTGATGGTTTTTCACGTGCAGCAACAACAGCTTCCAAAGGTCCTGGTTTTCCACCGGCGCCTTGGCTGCGGTTTTCCAGCCGTTGCGCTGCCAGTTTTCAATCCAGTGTTTTTCAAAAGCGTTGATCAGATAGCTGGAATCGGAATACAGGTTGACCGCACAGCTCTCCTTGAGCGCGCTCAGGCCTTGAATCGCCGCGAAGAGCTCCATGCGGTTATTGGTGGTCTCTGGCTGATAGCCGGAGAGCTCCTTTTTGCTTCCCTGGTAGAGCATCACAACGCCCCAACCGCCTGGGCCGGGATTGCCGGAACAGGCGCCGTCCGTATAAATATCAATCTCTTTCAATGGGATTATCCTCGCTATTTCGCCATTTTTTCGGCCTTATCGGCACAAGCGCGCACCGCGGCTTCCAAAGCCGCGCGCAGGCCCCTTTCTTCCAACACGCTCACCGCCTCAATCGTCGTGCCCGCAGGCGAGCAGACCATATCGCGCAATACGGCGGGATGCATGCCGGTTTCCAGCACCATTTTGGCGGTGCCCAGCACCGTCTGCGCAGCCAATTCCAGCGCGGCGGCCCTGGATAGGCCCTCGCGCACGCCCGCATCCGCCATGGCCTCCATCACCATGCAGACATAGGCCGGGCCGCTGCCACTGACTGCCGTTACCGCCGTTAGCAGATTTTCCGCAACCACCACAACGCGGCCCGCTGCCGCGAAAATCGACTTAACGCAGTCAAATTCGCTCTCCGTTAAGGTCGTTTCCTTGGCGATGGCGGTCATACCCTCCCCGACCATGGCCGGTGTGTTGGGCATGACGCGGCAAACCCTGGATTCCGGCAGCAGTTCGCTGAGCTGATGCAGCGTCCAGCCCGCGGCGATGGACACCACGGCCTTGCCCGCCAGAGCGTCCCGAAGGGGCTTCACGGCGGCGCTGAGCACTTGGGGTTTGACGGCGAGCACGATCACGTCAGCCCAAGCGCATAAAGCTTCCCCGCTGGGAAAGCCTTTCGCCCCCAGGGAATCCTCTGCCCGCTTTACAGCCTCAGGCGAGACGTCGTAACAGCCTCTCTCCATCTCCTCAATGCCGCGCAGGATGGCCGAGGCCATGTTGCCCGCGCCGATGAATCCAATACGCATTTTTTGTCCTCCCTCTGCAATGCTGGCAGAAAAAATCCGAACACCAGCGCACGGCCGATGTTCGGATACAAAATTTGGCAGGGGAGACGCGACTCGAACACGCAACACACGGTTTTGGAGACCGTTGCTCTACCATTGAACTACTCCCCTATGCTGCCCAGCCACTTCCGCTTGGCACGTACATTATTATAGTATAAGCAGGAAACAAAGTCAATCACAATCTTCATCTTTTGGCAAAGTTTTTCCCCCTTGCCCGACCTAGCCGAGCAGGTGCTCGCAGAGGATCTTCACACCGATGAAGATGAGCACCACGCCGCCCACCACGCCGGCGCTGCGCTGGAAGCGTTCGCCCAGCTTTTTGCCCAGCATCACGCCCGCCACCGACAGCGCGAAGGTGATCACGCCGATCCAGCCGGCGCAGAGCCAAATATTCTCCTTGAGCAGCGCCAAACTGATGCCCACGGCCAGCGCGTCGATGCTGGTGGCGATGGCCAGCACAAACAGCTTGCCCGTGGCCGTGGGGCTTACGGACGTATCCTCCTTCTCCTTGTCGGGATGAACGCATTCCCAAAGCATCTTGCCGCCGATGAACGCCAGCAAACCGAAGGCGATCCAATGGTCAAAGCTCTCAATATAGACGCTGACAGTGCTGCCCGCCAAATACCCAAGCAACGGCATCAAAAACTGAAATCCGCCAAAGAACAGACCCACCTTGGCCGCATGCCAAAAGCGCAGGTTTTTTAGCGTAATACCGGTGGTGATGGACACGGCAAAGGCGTCCATGGCAAGGGAAATGCCCAGCAGGGCGATCTCAATCAGGCTCATGTCACTCCATCCCTTTTAGCGTGCCAATTTTGCACGGTTTTAGGCAATAGCTTACCACTAAAAGGAATGCGCGTCAAGGTCTGTTTATGCCCCCAATTTCTTCTCCATGCGCACGGTGGTGCCGTGCCCGGGGCGCGAGAGCACAGTGACGCTATCCATGAAGGATTCCATCACCGTAAAGCCCATCCCCGACCGCTCCATTTCGGGCAAGGACGTGTAAAGCGGCTCTCTGGCGCGTTCCACATCCTCGATCCCAACGCCGCAATCGATAATCTCCATCTTGATCACGCCGCCTTCGTCAAGCTCGGCGGACAGGCGAATCATGCCACCCTTGTTTTCGTACCCGTGGATGATGGCGTTGGTCACGGCCTCCGAAACCGCGGTCTTGACGTCCTCCATCTCCTCCAAGGTGGGATTGAGCGGCAGCATAAAGGCGCCCACCGCCACGCGCGCGAAGGCCTCGTTCTCCGGCAGGGCCATAAAGTCGATGCGCATCTCGTTGATCTTGCTCATTGTCTTTGTCTCCTCATCACAGCTTTTCTACGATTTGATACAGACCGGACATGCTGAATATGCGGTTGACGTGCGCGGTAGGCTCTCTCACCGCGACCGTTCCGCCGCGCTTGGCCAGCGTCTTGTACCGTCCCAGTACAACGCCGATGCCCGAGCTGTCCATAAACGAAAGCCGGCTCAGGTCCAGCACAAGGTTTTTGACGCGCGGGCTGGAGATCAATCCCTCCAGCTCCTGACGCACGCTCTCTGCCGAATGATGGTCCAGCTCACCGCTTAAATAGACCGTGATCGTGTCGCCCTTGATGGTGTGCTTCATGTCCCTCACTCCCTCGCTTTGTCATCAATACCCAATTCGCAGTTCACTTCCTCTTTTCCTTTAGAGATTTTGACAACAATTGTCTAAGACAAAAGGAATGATTTTCCGCGCGATTGCGCACGATACAGCATGAGGAGGAATGCGCGCATGAAAAAGTTTTTAAAGACCCTTGGGATCATCCTCATCGTGTGCGTCACGCTGGCGGGCATTGGCGTGGGGGTGCTCTCGGTGTTGGTGATGACCGATGTGATGACCTCCTTTGATCCGGAAAAGCTGGGAAACTATTCCCAGACGACTTGGATATTGGACCGCGAGGATGAAGTGGTGGGCGGCGTTTACGGGTCCGAAAACCGCACGTACATCCGCATCGACGAGGTGCCGGACATGGTCAAAAAGGCCTTTATCGCCGCTGAGGACGTGCGGTTTTATAGGCATCATGGCGTGGACCCCATCCGCATTTTGGGCGCGATGGCGGCCAACATCAAAAACCGCTCCCTCTCTCAAGGGGCCAGCACCATCACCCAGCAGCTCATCAAAAACACGCATTTGACGGCGGAAAAGACCTGGTCCCGCAAAATCGAGGAGGCCATCCTGGCGCTAAAGGTCGAGCGGTCCTACACCAAGGATCAAATCCTAGAAATGTACTTAAACTATGTTTACTTTGGCAACGGCGCCTACGGAATCCAGACGGCGGCCTACAAGTACTTTGGCAAGGAAGTCAAGGATTTAACGCTGAACGAGGCCGTGGCCCTGGCCGCAACGCTGAAGGCGCCCTCCAACTACGCGCCGCACATTCAAGCGGAGAACAACAAAAAGCGGCGCGCGCTGGTGCTCTCCACCATGGAGGAAGAGGGATACATATCGGCCAAACAGGCCTACGACGCCAAGCAGGAGGAACTGGTCCTTGTCCAGGACACGCCGGACATCCGCGCCCACGGTTGGTACATGGATGCGGTGCTCAAGGAGGCGGAGGAACTGCTGCATGTGGAGGGCGAGGAGATTATAGAGATGGGCCTGCGCATCCACACCGCCATGGACAGCGCGTTGCAGGCCGCCTGCGACGAGGTGTTTGCGCAGGCGGACCTGTTCCCTCAAGACAGCGCGGACGGCACGCTCTGCCAAAGCGCGCTGGTGATCATGGACAGTCGCACGGGCGAGGTGCTGGCCATGGAGGGCGGGCGCAAATACGAGGTGCGCAGGGGCTTTAACCGCGCGACCGACGGCGCGCGCCAACCGGGCTCCGTGCTCAAGCCCCTAGCGGTCTACGCCCCCGCTTTGGAGCGGCGCATCGTCACGCCCGCTACCGTGATTCAGGATCAGGTGACGGACTTTGGAGGGTACAGCCCGCAGAATTACGGTGGCAAGTACTATGGTCCGGTGACGCTGCGCACGGCGGTGGCCAAGTCTCTCAACGTTCCCGCCGCCAAAATCCTCTACGACATGGGCGCCTACACGGGATATGAGAGTTTGATGCGCTTTCACATGAACCCCGATGCGTCGGATACCGGTCTTTCCCTTGCGGTGGGTTCGATGAAAAGGGGCGTGACGCCCTTGGATCTGTGCGCGGCGTATGCGAGCCTCTCTGCGGGCGGCGTATACCGCAGCCCCGTGCTCATCCGCAGCATAAAGGACAAAAATGGCAAGGTCCTCTTTGAAGCGCAGGATGCGCCGGAGACCGTGCTGGAGCCCGGCGTGACCTTTGTGCTCAATAATTTGCTGCAATCGGCAACGTCCTGGGGTACGGCCAAGACCCTTTCGCAGTTGGAGGTTCCCATCGCGGGCAAGACGGGAACAGTGGGCTTTGACGGCGGGCACAATCGGGACGCCTGGTGCGCGGCTTACACGCCCCGTTACGCTGCGGTGTGCTGGGTGGGTTTTGACGTGACGGACGATGCGCACGCCCTTCCCACCAAAGTCACAGGCGGCAAACAGCCCACCAGCATCGTTTATGAAGCGCTTTCGCGCATGCAGTTGGAGCAAGAGGAGTTTACTCAGCCTGAGGAGGGCGTCACCTGGGCAAAGCTCGATGCGCAGTCCATGCGGGATGTGGGCGAACCCCTGCTGGCCGGACCCTATACGACCCAAGCGGATGTGGTATACGAGGTCTTCGTCACGGGCACAGAACCCACAGGGGTTTCGGATATTCGCATTCTGCCGCAGCGGCCCTGGGATTTGACCGTGACCTCCGGTGAAAACGGCTATCCATTGGTGGAGTTCACCGCGTTGGATGAGGGAGCTGTGTATCATCTTTACCGCAGCTACCGGGGGAGTGCGCATGAAATCGCACAGATTACCGGCGCCGCGAACAGCAAGTCCGCATACCTGGACGAGACGGCGCAGCGGCTCTACACCTATGAGTACTTTCTCGTGCCGGAATTCCCGCAAACTGGACTCTATGCCGAGGCAACGGCCAGCGTGAGCTTCACCGTACCGCTCCTCCCCTTTGACCTGCCCTGGGAGTGAGCGTTAAAAGCGGAAGGGAACTTGTTCCCCTCCGCTTTTGTATACAGGGTTGCCGCAAAAAAGCGGACTTTTCGCGTTAAATCAAGCCCTTTTGGGACATGTGCTCCAGCACGTGCCCAAGAGCGTAGCGCACGTGGGAGAAGGTCAGTCCGCCCTGCATGTAGCCGATGTAGGGGGCGCGAATGGGCGCATCGGCGGAAAGCTCGATGGATGCGCCGGAGACAAAGGTTCCCGCCGCCATGATGACCTGGTCCTGATAACCGGGCATGGCCCAGGGCTCGGGCGTGACGTGACTATCGACGGGCGAAGCGTATTGGATGCCCTGGCAGAACGCGATGAGTCCCTCCGCATTGCCGAATTGAATCGCCTGAATGATGTCGTTGCGCTCCTCCTCCGGCTGCGGGCTGACCGCAAAACCCAACGCAGAAAACACTTGGGAGGTGAGCATGGCGCCCTTGAGCGCCTCGGTGACGACGTGCGGAGCGAGGAATAGGCCCTGATAGAACCGGTCATAGCCGCCCATATAGGACCCCACTTCCCGGCCAATTCCGGGCGATGTGAGGCGATAAGCGCACTTTTCCACTAAGTCGCCCCGCCCCGCGATGTAACCGCCGGTAGGCGCCAGGCCGCCGCCGGGGTTTTTGATGAGTGAACCCACCATGATGTCGCAACCCACATGCGTCGGCTCCTGCGTCTTAACAAATTCTCCATAACAGTTATCCACCATCACAATTACGTCCGGCCGCCTTTGGTGCACGGCGGCGGCCACCTCGCCCAACCGCGCTACGGATAGGGACGCCCGCCAATCATATCCGCGGGAACGCTGTAGGGCGACGACCTTCACGCGCGGTTCTTCCAAGGTCAAGAGCAGCGCATCAAGGTCAACATCGTCCTTATTGAGATCCACCTGGCGGTATTCCACGCCAAACTCGCGCAAGGACCCCTGCCCCACCTCGTCGGTCAGGCCAATGACGCTCTCCAACGTGTCATAGGGCTTGCCGGAGCCCGCAACAAGGATGTCTCCCGGGCGCAGCAGGCCGAAGAGACACAGGGCCAACGCATGCGTGCCGGAGGCGATGGCGGGGCGCACCAGCGCGTCCTCGCACCCAAAGACCCGGGCAAAGACGCGCTCCAACACGTCCCGGCCATCATCGCCATAGCCGTATCCGGACGTGGGGGCAAAGTGACGCACCGCCACCCGCTCGGCGCGGAAGGCATCCATCACGCGGGAAAAGTTCTCCTGTTCCATCGCTTCCAGCGCCAAAAACCGCTGGGTTAATTTCTGTCTGGCGCCGTCCAACAGCGCGCTAATCTGTGTATTGGTCATCACGATGCTTAAATCTCCTCCTGGGAAGAATCGCCCGCGTCATCCTCTACCAGGGATGAGGGCATTGAACTATACTGCACGGGTCGGGAGGGCGTGACCGTGGAAATGGCGTGCTTATAGATCATCTGCTGTTTCCCGTCGCTTTCCAAAAGAACCACAAAGGAATCAAACCCACGGATGATGCCCTTGAGCGGCACGCCGTTGGTCAGGTGCATCGTGACGGGGATGCGATTTTTCCGCACGCTGTTGAGGATGATGTCCTGCAATTCCGCAGAATTTTTGCCCATGGTGAACACCTCTTTCTTTATTGTCCTATGCATTATAGCATGTGTATCCGGAATTTCCTAGGCAATGGTCCGCCAATTCCTGAAAAAACAGCGATTCTTTCGCATAAGACGTGGGGTCGAACCATCGAATTTTGTCGTTTGCATTAAACCAGGTGAGCTGCCGCTTGGCCAGGTGCCGCGTGTTGATTTTCATTCGCTCCTCAGCCTCCTCCATGGACGCTTTGCCCAACAGCGCGGAGGCAATTTCCTTGTATCCGATGCCCTGCATGGACTGTGCATCGGGGGAAAGGCCGCCCTCCATTAGCGCGCGCACCTCCCCCGGCAATCCGCGCGCCATCATGCGCTCCACGCGCGCGTCGCATCGGCGATAGAGCGCCTGACGCGGGGGGTTGATGCCCGCGAGCACCGGCGTATACGGCGCGTCCAACGGCTGATCCAGCGTCGCCTGCGCGGACTTAGGGCGCCCTGTGCACTCGTAAATCTCCAGCGCACGCACCACGCGCCGGACGTTGTTGGGATGGATTTGCTGGGCAGAGACGGGATCTACCGCGCCAAGCTGCGCGTGCAGCGCCTCGTTTCCATTGCGCGCGGCAAAGTCCTCCCACTTTTTGCGGATGGCCGGATCACAGGCGGCGCCCGTGAAATTGAGGGGGTAAATCAAGGCGTTGACATAGAGCCCCGTGCCGCCGCAGACGATGGGCTGCTTTCCACGGGACAGAATATCTTGGATGCAAGCGCATGCATCCTGCTTGTATTCCGAAACGCTGTAGGGTCTCTTTGGGTCCACGCAATCGATCATGTGATGCGGGACGCCCTGGCGCTCCGCTAACGTGGGCTTGGCCGTGCCAATGTCCATGCCGCGATAGATGGCCATGGAGTCTGCGGAGACCACCTCTCCCCCGCATTGCCTGGCCAGGAAGATGGCGGCGTCCGTCTTGCCCGAGGCTGTGGGACCAACCACGAATACGACCTTCTGCTTCATTGAATTCGCTTGAATTTCCTTTCCAACTCGTGTTTCGTGAGGGCGACGACGATGGGCCTGCCGTGCGGGCAGGTGGGCAAGTCTTCACCCGCGATGAGCGCCAGCAATGCGTTGACCTCCTGCTGGGAGAGCGCGTCTCCGGCCTTGACGGCCTTTTTGCAGGCCATCTTGATCAGCGCGTCGCGCTGCAAATCGCGGTTTGCGGCCCCGGCGAGGGTTTCGATGTTATCTAAAAGCTCCACGAAGAATTCCTTTACCTGCGGCGCGCCCAGCAGCATGGGCACCGCCGTCACGCGGAAGGTGCGCGCGCCGAACGGCTCGATTTCAAAGCCCATGGAGAGGAGCT
>CAOKIU010000054.1 GCA_948468595.1 uncultured Christensenella sp. | reverse complement strand
CTATCCGCGAGGGCGGCCGCACCGTTGGCTCCGGCGTTGTCATCAAGGTCATCGAGTAATTAAATCCTGCGTTTTAGGGCTCCCCAAAGGCTTCTTTGGAGAGCCCTTTTGGCTGGAATAAGGGAAAGGTGAGTGCAGAAATATGAAAAAGGCAGTCGTTATCGGCGGATGTGGCAAGGTGGGCAGCTATCTTGTGCCCATGCTGGTTGAGGCGGGTTTTGCCGTCACGACCGTCAGTCGCGGCCAAACCCAGCCCTACGTCAAGGCTGCGGGGTGGGAAAAGGTACAAAAGGTCGTGCTCGACCGCAAAAACGAGGCGTTTGCCGCTTCGGTCGCCGCGCTGGAGCCTGATGTCGTGGTGGATATGATCTGTTTTACCGAAAAGGACATGCTCAGCCTCATCGAGGCGCTGCGCGGCAAGGTGGAGCACTATCTGGTCTGCGGCAGCATGTGGATGCACGGCCGCAGCGCTCAGGTCCCCGTCTCGGAGGAGGAGTGCCGCACGCCCATGGAGACCTACGGCATTGAAAAGGAGAAGATGGATCGCGCCATCGCCCGCGAGTGGGCGCGGAACGGCTTCCCGGGAACCATCTTCCACCCGGGACACATCGTCTGTCCGGGCGATGTGCCCATCAACCCCCAAGGCTGCAAGAGCTTGGAGGCCTTCCACACGCTGCGCGCGGGCGAGCCCCTCTGCCTGCCCAATTTCGGCATGGAGACGCTGCACCACGTGCACGCCAAGGACGTGGCGGGCCTTGTTTTCGCGGCCATTCGCGCGGGCGAGCCCTCCTTCGGCGAGGGTTTCCACGCCGTCTCCCCCCGCGCGGTGACGTTGGCGGGCTATGCCCAGGAGGCCGCGTCCTGGTACGGCAAGGAGGCGGACCTGCGCTTTGAGCCCTATGACGAGTGGAAGCGCCGCATGAGCGAGGAGGACGCCGCCTCCACCCTCACGCACATGCTCCACAGCCCCTCCGGCTCGATGGAGAAGGCCGCGCGCCTGCTGGGCTTTGTCCCCCAATATACCTCTTACGCCGCCGTGCGCGAGTGCTTGCAATCCTTCGGAGAACTGTAAATAGCAAAGGACGAATCCAGTACCGATATACTGGCTTATCCAAAGACCGGTACGCTGTATACATAGTCCCATGCGTGGCCTATTGGAAAACGGTCAGGATTTCAGCGGATATCACATATGAGAATACGCTCACCGGCGTGGTATCGAATGCAAACAGCAATTACACGATCGAATAAAGCGTGACAGAGGCCCGCAAAGGAAGGAAAATCCTTTTGCGAGCCTCCTGCTGTTCACTGTGGGAGGGTTTGCAATGAAATGGAAGCTCGCGATTTGGCTTGTCAATGTTGCACTGTTCGCCCTTTGGATTGCGCTGTCAAGGCCGGCAGGATACGTGCTGCCCACCGCCTGGTTGGTTTGCGGAATGAACCTGCAAGCCTTGGTTTTGTGCCGCGTCCTGGTCGGGACCGAGGGCGGGAAGGGGAAGGGGGGCAGGCGCCTGCTCCCCGGCGCGCTCGCGCTGGCGGTCTCTTTGACACTGGTTGTGCTGGTGTCCCGCGCGCCGCTGCCGGTCCAGGCGCCCCGGCCGAAAATCGCCCTGCGGGAAGAATTAATTCCCTATGGCCTTGCGGGCGCGTTCCATTTAGCGTGTCTTTTTGCGGAGAAGCAGGCAGCTTTGCGCAAGTGCATCGCCGTATTTCTTTTCTTTCTGATCCTTGCGCTGGGCGTTTGCCTGCCGCGTATGGACGACGGCATGCTGAGCGCGGTAGGGCCGGGATATCTCCTATCGACCTGGTATAAGCTTGGTGTTTATCCCGTGATGCTTGCAGCGCTTCTCATGCTCTGTGTGCGCGCGCCGAGACGCGCAGGCATTCGCACGGTCCGCATGCTTCGCGCCGTTACCGTCGCTGTTTCCGCATTGGCGCTCGTCTTTATGGTCGCGCTTGTCCGCCTTTGCTTTTTCAGACGCGGCGGCGAGGTGATCCCGGCCTGGTCGCTCAGGGCGGTTTGGTCGCATTACCAACCGGTTCCCATAGGCTTGCTGACCACGGCGTTTCCACTGGTTCGCTGCGCCGTGTGCGTTAAATCGGACGAGCAGGGGGCGCCAATGTGAAAACTGTGGACAGAGTCCAAAAATAAATTGACAAGGATTGGACAGGCGAGTATAATAAACAGGAATGTTTCCGTGCCTATGGCATGGAGGCGTATTTTGGTATGCAAGGAGGTGCCAAAGCATGCGCGTTAAGATCACCCTGGCCTGCAACGAGTGCAAGCAGCGCAACTACAATACCAAGAAGAACAAGCGCAACGACCCGGATCGCTTGGAGATGAGCAAGTACTGCCGCTTCTGCAAGAAGCACACGGTCCACAAGGAAACCCGCTAGGATGGTTGCCTAGAGAGGAGTTTGAACGCCATGTCTGAAAAGAAAGCGGCCGCAAAGGCCACGGACAAAAAGGCTGCCGCCAAGAAGTCCGAGCCTTCCAAGAAGAGGTTCAACCCGATCAAGACGTTCAAGGACATGTGGGCGGAGCTGAAGAAGGTCACCTGGCCTTCCCGCAAGGAACTCATCCGTCAGTCCGCCGTCGTGATCGTGTTTGTGCTGATTCTCACCGTGCTGGTCGGCTTGATGGACGCGGGGCTTTCCGCGCTGCTCAAGCTGGTCATTTCCTAATTGCCGCGCCCGGCGCGACCCAAAAAACTCACGGAGGGGCCCGATCTGGGCTGTAAGACGTTATGCCTGATGAAGAAAAGCTCGACTGGTATGTGGTGCACACCTATTCCGGTTACGAAAACAAGGTGATGGACTCCCTCAAAAAAACGGTGGAAAACCGCAATCTTCAGGATAAGATTGATCAGGTGGAAGTGCCGGTGGAGGAAGTCATACAGATCAAAGACGGTAAACGCCATACGGTTCAGCGCAAGTTGTTCCCCGGATACGTTCTTGTGCACATGGTCATGAACAACGACCTTTGGTACATTGTGCGCAACACCAGGGGCTGCACCGGCTTTGTCGGCCCGCAGTCCAAGCCCGTTCCTCTCTCCGACGAGGAAGCCGCCGCCATGCTCGGCGCGGGCGGCACCAAGATCATCAACGTTGACTTTGAGGTTGGCTGCAAGGTCGCCCTGCTGTCCGGCTCCTTTGAAAACTTCACCGGCACCATCGTCGAAATCGACGAGGCCGACCAGAAGCTCAAGGTATCCGTGCCGCTCTTTGGCAGAGACACCATTGTCGATGTCGATTACGAGAACGCGCGCAAGGTCATGGACGAGGACGAGTAACCAGCAAAGACCTGAAGCTTCCCAAACTGAAATTGCAAACAGTTGGCCCCCGCATTGACTTGCGGACAAGGCTTTTAGCGCGCCCCAGGCGCGCGTGGGAGGAATCAACACCATTCCGTCAAACCACAAGATAACCAATGGAGGTGTACTCATTTATGGCTAAGAAAGTTGCTGCGATTGTCAAATTGCAGGTGAACGCGGGCAAGGCGACCCCTCAGCCCCCCATCGGTCCCGCTCTGGGCCAGCACGGCGTGAACATCATGGGCTTTTGCAAGGAGTTCAACGAGCGCACGGCCAAGCAGGCGGGCTACGTCATTCCCGTTGTCATCACGGTTTATTCCGACCGTTCCTTTACCTTCATCACCAAGACTCCGCCCGTTCCCGTCCTGATTAAGAAGGCCGCGGGCATTGAGTCCGGCAGCGCCAAGCCCAACCGCGACAAGGTGGCCAAGCTGACCAGCGCGCAGGTGCGCGAGATCGCAACCACCAAGATGCCCGACCTCAACGCCGCCTCCATCGAGGCCGCGATGAGCATGGTCGCCGGCACCGCGCGTTCGATGGGCGTGACGGTGGAAGACTAAAGAGACGAGGAGGGAACAAGCCATGAAGCATGGTAAGAAATATCAGGACAGCGCAAAGCTGATCCAGCAGAATAACTACGAGCCGGCCGAGGCCATCGCCGTGGCGCTTCAGACCGCCAAGGCCAAGTTCGACGAGACCATGGAGGTCTCCGTTCGCCTGGGCGTCGACCCCCGCCACGCTGACCAGCAGGTCCGCGGCACGGTCGTCCTGCCCCACGGCACTGGTAAGACCGTGCGCGTGCTGGTCTTCGCCAAGGGCGATAACGCCCGCATTGCCGAGGAGAACGGCGCGGATTACGTCGGCGCTGAGGAGCTTATCGCCAAGATTCAGAACGAGAGCTGGTTTGATTTCGACGTCTGCGTGGCCACGCCCGACATGATGGGCCTGGTTGGCCGCATCGGCCGCGTCCTGGGTCCCAAGGGCTTGATGCCTAACCCCAAGAGCGGCACCGTCACCACCGACGTGGCCAAGGCCATTGCCGACATCAAGGCCGGTAAGGTGGAGTACCGCGTGGACAAGACCGCCATCGTGCACGTGCCCTTTGGCAAGGTCTCCTTCGGCCCCGAGAAGCTGGGCGAGAACTTCCGCGTGCTCATGGACGCCATCGTCAAGGCCAAGCCCACCGCGGCCAAGGGCACTTACGTAAAGTCCGTGGTGATCTCCAGCACCATGGGCCCGGGCGTCAAGCTCAACGCCGCTCGCTTCGCCGGTGGCGCTGCTGCCTCGGCCAAGTAAAGAGGATTTTCAAAGTCTCCTGTTGAAATATACAGGAGACTTTTTTTGCCAAATGCGGAGGAGATATGCTGTCCTTAATTCTGTTTGACGTCGATGACACTTTGATGGATTATAAGGCCGCCGAGAGCGCCGTTCTACGCCGCATTTTTGCGCAGAACGGCAAGGAGGCCGACCCTGCCGCCCTGGAAGACCTATGGGGTCTTTCCTGGCACTACTGGGATCTCCATCAACTCAGCCAAACCTGGAGGGAAGAAGTGCAGCGCGAGTACCACCGCCGCTACCATGCCGCAGTGCTTGCTTACTGCGCCGCAATGCGCGAAAAATACGCCCTGAACATGGAGGCGGATGCGCTTTACGAGCGCTTTAACGCCTTCATGGCCGACGCCGTCACGCTCTATGACGACGCGCTGCCCGTCCTTTCGGCGCTTCAAAGCCGCTTTACGATCGGCATTGCTAGCAACGCCCTTGCCAGCAGCCAGAGGGCGCGCGTGGCCGCCATGGGCATCCCCATCGAGCACGTGTTTCTCTCCGAGGAAATGGGCTGCGTCAAGCCCGCGCGCGCCTTTTTTGAGGGTGCGGCCCGCGCGGCCGGCGTTGCGCCCGGGGATTGCCTGATGGTGGGCGATTCGCTCACCTCCGACATTGCCGGGGCGGCGGGCGCGGGCATGCGCACCTGCTGGATCAACCGCACGGGCCGGCCGCTCACTGGCGGCTGCACGCCCGATTACATCATAACGTCGCTGAGCGAACTGATGGATTTGGACATCATAAAGGGGGAGAATCATCCATGATCGTCTTTCAAAAACCCGGCAAACAGAACACACAACAGACGCTGGAGCTCGCCGCCATGCGCGCCCACCGCGAGGGCATGTGGCTGGTCGTTGCCTCGACCGGCGGTCCGAGCGCCATAGAGGCGGTGCAGGCCGCCCAGCGCGAGGGAATCCTGGACCGGCTTGTGATCGTGGGCAGCGTGCCCGACAAGGGCGTGCAAAAGATGTCCGCGGAGGCGCAGGCGCTGCTCAGGGAAAAGGGTGTGCCCCTTGTGCTGGCCTCGCACGCGCTATCCGGCGCGGAGCGCGGCCTGTCCACCAAGATGAGCGGCATCTACCCCGTCGAGATCATGGCGCATACCCTGCGGATGCTCTCCCAGGGCGTCAAAGTGTGCGTTGAGTGCGGGATCATGGCGCTGGACGCGGGGGCGATTCCCTATGGCGAGGCCGTCGTCGCCGTGGGCGGCACGGGCCACGGCGCGGATACCGCCTGCATTCTCACCCCGGCGGGCGCAGCCGCTGTGCTGGATTGTAAAATCCATGAAATTTTGTGCAAACCGTATTGACGGAGCCACTTCCCTCCTGTATACTATATTCGTTATGAGAATTCTCTCGTGCGCCTAAGACAGTGGGTGCCCCTTCTGGGGCGTAAAGGATAACCGCCCGCCGAGGACAGGATGGAGTGCTTGAAAACGAAAGTTTGCATGTACCCTCGTGCCTTCCACCGGGCGCGAGGGTATTTTTATGACCGACCGCGGGGCGTGCTCCGCGGAAAGGGAAAGTGAGGTGGAAAACATGACTAAGGCATTTGAAAGCAAGGCCGTGGTGATCGCGGAGATCAAGAACCTTCTGGAGACCTGCCAGTCCGCCGTGATTGTGGACTATCGCGGTCTGACCGTGGAGGAGGATACCGCCCTGCGCAAGCAGTTCCGCGAAAGCGGCGTGACGTATAAGGTGCTCAAGAACACCTACATCAAGCGCGCTGCGGACGAGCTGGGCATCACCGGCCTGGATGCGGATCTCAACGGCCCCACCGCCGTTGCCTTCGGCATTACGGACCCTGCGGCCCCCGCCAAGATCATCAAGAAGTTCATGGCGGAAAAGAAGAAGATGACCGTAAAGTGCGGCTTGGTGGACAAGCAGGTCATCGATGCCAAGGGCGTCGATGCGCTGGCCGAGCTTCCCTCCAAGGAAGTGCTCATCGCCAAGTTGCTGGGCAGCATGAACGCGCCGATCTCGGGCCTTGTGTCCGTGCTGGGCGGCACGGTCCGCAAGCTGCTCTACGCGCTCAACGCTGTGGCCGACGCCAAGGGCGAGACCGCCGCGTAACCCCCAACATCGCAGTACATTTTTAAAATTTGAATGGAGGATATCACCATGACCCGTGAAGAAATGATTTCCGCAATCGAGTCCATGACCGTTCTGGAGCTCAACGAGCTCGTCAAGGCCCTTGAGGAGAAGTTCGGCGTTTCCGCCGCCGCTCCCGTTGCTGTTGCCGCTGCTCCCGCTGCCGGTGGCGCCGCCGCTCCCGCTGCCGAGGAGAAGACCGAGTTCGACGTCATCCTCAAGGAGGCTGGCTCCGAGAAGATCAAGGTCATCAAGGTTGTGCGCGAAGTCGTCTCCGGCCTGGGCCTGAAGGAAGCCAAGGAGATCGTCGATGGCGCTCCCAAGACCCTCAAGGAAGGCGTTGCCAAGGACGAGGCCGAGAAGATCAAGGCCAAGTTCGCCGAGGTTGGCGCGACCGTCGAAATCAAGTAATTTCACTTGCAAAAAGAGCGGCAGATTTGCCGCTCTTTTTTGTACCAACAAGGAGAAAACCATGATCGAAGAAATGAGCCAGTTTTTCACCGCGCGCGTTCAGGGCTATGACGAACATATGCTCACCGAGGTCGAGGGCTGCCGCGAGGGCTATATCCGCATGGCCGACCTTGTGCCCGAAGGCGCGCAGGACGCGCTGGACCTGGGCTGCGGCACGGGCCTGGAGCTGGACGAGATCTTTAAACGGCATCCCGCGCTGCGCGTCACCGGCATCGACTTGACGCCCGCCATGCTGGACAAGCTGCGCCAAAAGCACCCCGGGCGCGAAATGACCCTCATTTGCGGCAGTTATTTTGACGTGGATTTTGGCCTCGCGCAGTACGACTGCGCCGTGTCCTTTCAGTCCCTGCACCATTTCACGCCGGAGGAGAAGCTCGGCCTTTATCGTCGGGTTTTCCGTGCCCTGCGCCCCGGCGGCGTCTACATCGAGTGCGATTACATGGTGGAGGACCCCGCACTGGAGGCGTTCTACTTTGCGGAAAACGCCCGCCTGCGCGCGGAGCAGGGCATCGATCCGGCCGCTTTCGCTCATTACGACACGCCTTTGACCGTGGAGCACCAACTCGAGCTCCTTCGCCGGGCAGGGTTTTCCGACGTGAAAAAAACCTGGCGGGAGGGGAACACCACCCTGCTGCTGGCCCAAAGGTGATGTCCCCTGCCGTGCGGCGCGCTTTGGCTATTGCGCCTCTTGCAGCGCAACATAGCGCCACACCAGAAAGGGGTTTTCCAGTTCCTCCTCGTTCAATCCCTGACGCAGGAACAGCGCGTCCTGAAGGCTGTCGCTCCCCTCGCAGTGGATGTAGCCGCTCTCCAGCTCAAGCCCCACAAAGCAATGGGGCAGACCATAGGCCGCCGCATCCGCGCATGCCACGGTAAAGGCAAGAACCTGGGGGTTTTTTGCGCTAAGATAGGGGTATTGCGCCAGGTTTGCAAGCACCACGCCCTCAAAACCAGGGTCGGAAAAGGGCCGCGCGGCATACTGCTCCAAGAGAATATCGCGCATTTGCGCTCCGCTGAGGCGGTTGGGCTGCATATTCGGGCGGTGCTGCGCCCAAACCCTTTTCCACAGCTCGAGGTCTGGTTGGATCTCCTTCATTTTTCGTCCACCTCATAAAAGCGGCGCGGGAATTCCCGCGCCGCTTTGCCTTACTTGATGACGACCGTTTCGTATTCCTGCGTGCCCAATCCCTGCTCTTCCAGCTTTTCCAGCTGAATGTAGGGATTCTTGCCGTGCAGCTGCTGGAACAGGTGCCCCTGACCGGAAAGCTCCATGCCGGCCGGCACGCCGGCGGGGATGAGGTCTTCCATCTTGATCAGGTCCAGACAGGCGCGCTCGATGGCTACGATGTCGTCCGAAGCCGTGATGCCGATGTCCGGCACGAGGGAGGGGGTGGTCATGCCCCAGCAGTCGCAAAGCGCGGTGATGCTGGTCAGGACGTTGATGTAGTAGACGTTGCCGGGCGCGAAGGTATCCACAACCGCCTTGGTGCAGACCGCCATGCCCGTCTGGAAATCCGCATAGTCATGGCTGTCCAGCGTGATGGCGCCCACCGGGCACACCTTCAGGCAGTGCTGGCACATGGTGCAGTGGTGGTAGTTGACGGTGTACTCGCCGTCCTTGCCCTCCTGGGTAAAGCCATTGGCAAAGTGATTGCAGGCGGGAATGCACTTGCCGCAGTGGACGCACTTGGCCTTGTCCCAGACCAGACCGCCCTCCAGCGCATGAATCTCGTGGCGGGTGCGGTCGGTCACGCAGCCCATGGCGATGTTCTTGCACGCGCCGCCAAAGCCGCAGGCGCCGTGCCCCTTGACGTGCGAAAAGTCGATCATGAAGTCCGCGTCGTGGATCAGGCCCGCCACGTCCACGTGCTTGAAGGTCTTAAAATCGACATCCTTGGTGTAGTAGTATTTGCCGAGATGTCCGCAGTCGTCCAGCACCGGGCAGCCCAGGTTGCTCTCGGTGTAGCCGCGCTCCTCGGGATGGCGCTTGTAGACATAGTGATCGGTGATGAAGCAGTCGCCGCCGCTCTCCTGCACGAATTTCACCAGCTTGCGCACGAAAACGGGCGGAATGGTGGAGTAGGTAACCCCCGCGCCCACGTGCATTTTGATGGCCACGGTCTTGCCCTTTACCTTTTCAGCCAGCCCGCTCTGCTTGAGCAGCCGGGTGAATTTTTCCGGAAGCGTCTGCGATGCTTCGTAGCGCGCGTACGCCATGGGTGCGAACAATACTTTGGATGCCATGGTGTTTCCCCCTCTATATTTGCTTGTATACTCTGTTATTATATCGCAAATATCCGTACCTTTTCAAGGGCTTTTCGCCCCGTTCGTCTTTTCGTCAAGCGCCCGTTGGTACAGTGCGATCTTGTGATCGATCTTTTCCAGGTGCTGACGGAGCGACGCCATCTGCCGCAGGACCTCCTCCCGCCGCACAAGAAAGAGATCCAAACGCTTTTGCAGGGTGACGTCGCCCTCCATGCTCCAGCGGATGAATACGCCGATCTCCTTCAGTTCCAGCCCCGTGGCCTTGAGGCAGGTGATCAACTCCAGCCAAGCAAAGTCCTCTTCATGAAAGACGCGGTAGCCGTTTTTTGACCGCGCCACAAAGGGGAGCAGTCCCTCCCGGTCGTAATATCGGAGAGTATCCACGCTCAGGTTCATGCGCTGTGCAGCCTGACCGATGGTATAGGTCTTCATCATCGCGCACCTCCTTCCAGGGGTTTGTTCCGATTCTATACCCTTGAGCGTACTCCATGGCAAGGCTTTTTCGGATTTTTAACAGGAGAAGACTTTGCCTTAAAGAAATGCAGCGAATTGACACGCGCGGGAAACCGTGCTATCCTTAAATAGGTGGAACAATTTAATAAAAAGGGGGTAATTATATGGAATCATTCAAGAATTTCAAGGTTGCGGCATACGTCTATGCCTACTATTTGGACAAGGCTGACGAGCAGGAAATCCAGCGCGGCATCGACTACTTTAAGAAGTACATCCACCTGGACAAGGTTTATATCGAGAATCACCGCGGCGTGGTGGACATCCCGGTGGAAAAGCTCAGGACCGTCAAGGCGTTGTTTGAGAAAAACGGAATTGAGACCTCCGGCGGCATCACCTCCACCCAGCTGGTGGGCGGCAAGCGCAAGCCCTCCTACTATGATACCTTTTGCTACACCGATCCCGAGCACCGCAAAGAGTACCTGCGCATCGTGCGCGAGCTGGCCAGCGTCTTTGACGAGATCATCCTGGACGACTTCTTCTTTACCGCCTGCCGGTGCGAGATGTGCATCGAGGCCAAGGGCAGCAAGTCCTGGAAGGATTACCGTTTGGATATGATGGAGGAATTCTCCCACGAGATTGTGGACCTGGCCAAGTCCGTCAATCCCAAGATGAATTTCATCATCAAGTACCCCAACTGGTATGAGAGCTATCAGGAGACGGGCTATAACCCCGGCAAGCAGAAGGACATCTTCGACATGATCTATACCGGGACCGAGACGCGCAACGCCTGCTACTCGCCCCAGCACCTACAGCGTTACGAGTCCTATTCCATCATCCGGCTGCTGGAGAACACCGCCCCCGGCCGCAACGGCGGCGGCTGGATCGACCAGGGCGGCGCTGGTGACAACCTCAGCCGCTGGCTGGAGCAGGCGAACCTGACGATGCTGGCCAAGGCCAGGGAGCTGATGCTCTTCAACTTCTCTTCCCTGGTGGATTCTCCCGCCCTGCCTCCGCTGGGTCAGGAATTCTACCGCATTGACGACATCGTTGGCAAGTGCGGCAACCCTGTGGGTGTTGCGGCCTGGGAGCCCTACGACGCCGATGGCGAGGACCAGCTCTACAACTACCTGGGCCAGGGCGGCGTCAACGTGGAGCCCTCTCCCTATTTTGACGACAAGGCGGCGACCGTGCTGCTGACGCAGTCCTCGGCTTGTGCGCCCGATTGCATGGAGAAGCTGGAGAAGTTCGTGCGCGAGGGCGGCAACGCCATTGTCACGGTGGGCTTCTTCCATGAGACCTACGATAAGGGCATTAAGGACATGACTTCTGTGCGCCTGACGCATCGCCACGTCCTCAGCCGCGAGTTCATGGTCGCCAACGCCAACTACAACGCGATGGAGGTGGCGCAGAGCACCGATCCCGTGCTCTTTGAGGTGCTGGATTACAAGACCAACGCCACCCATTCCGACATCACCATCCTGGGCGGAGAGGACAACTTCCCCATGATGACCGAGGACAACTACGGCAAGGGCCGCCTGTTCATCCTCAACGTCCCGGAGAATTTTGCGGACCTTTACAAGCTGCCCAAGGCCGTATGGCGCGCCATGAACAAGCACTTGAGCATGGGCCAGCGCGCGTATCTGGGCTGCCCCGCGCAGTTCAACTTCTTCGCCTACGACAACAACGTCTACGGCATCCAGTCCTACCGGCCGATGCCCGAGACCATCCAGTTCATCGTCCGCGGCGAGTGCGCCGGCCTGCGCGATATTGAGTCCGGCAAGGTCTATACCGAAAAGCTCACCATGCCCAAGCCCGGCATGAAGGGCGACGCCACCTCCGTCATTCCCGAGGAGACGGAGTACGCCTTTGAGATCCCCTTCTTCCCCGGCCAGCTCAAGTTCTTTGAGATCCTCTAAGCTTTTTGCAGAGCAGCCCCGGCGGCTTCGGCCGCCGGGGCTTTCTTTGCCTGCGCAGGGCGTGGCGCTGCAAAAGAGCGGAGGCATTCGCCGGGGCCTCCCGCATGACCGCGAATTTTTATGGAAATACGCGGAAGTTGCCGCTCCGATACACTTTCGAAATATCTTTGCTGTATAATGGACATCTGAATATGGATAAAGGCGAAGGAGTGCGCGGGATGAGGGAGAGACGGCTGCTGATTGTGGAGGACGAAAAGCCCATTGCCGATATACTGGCCTATGGGTTTAAAAAAGAGGGATTTTCCGTTCGATGCGCCTATACGGGCGCATCTGGCCTTGCGCAGGCCGAGGCAGAGCGGCCGGACCTGGTGCTGCTGGATTGGATGCTGCCGGATTTAAGCGGCGTGGACGTGTGCCGGATGCTGACGGAGACCTACAACATCCCCATTGTCATGCTCACGGCGCGGGGCAGCGTGGACGACAAGCTCTTGGGCCTGGAAACGGGCGCGGACGACTACATCACCAAGCCCTTTGACCTGCGCGAGGTCATCGTGCGCGTGCGCGCCATCCTGCGCCGGTTCGACCGGGCGGAGGCCCAGGCGCCCGAGGATGCGCCCGTTCGCTCCGGCCGGTTGGTCATCTCGGAAAAGGAGTGGTCCGTAAGCCTGGACGGCAGCCGCGTCAGCCTCACCCCCAAGGAGTTTGAACTACTGCTGTTTATGACCAAGCACCCGCGCCAGGTCTTCTCGCGCGACCAGCTGTTGTGCCGCATCTGGGGCTATGATTTTGATGGAGATAACCGCACGGTGGACATTCACGTGCAGCGCCTGCGCAAAAAGCTCAAGATCAGCGACGCGCTGGTGACGGTCTTTGGGGTGGGATATAAATATGAGCCGCGGGATGAGGATTAGGTGGCCCTGCGGAATTCGCTTTCGGCTCACGGCGGGACTGTTGCTGCTGGTGGCTCTGAGCGGGTTTCTGCTCAACCTCCTGGCGCTGGGTCAACTGGAGCGCAACATGGAGGCGGGCGTCACGGCCGATGCCCAAACGCTGCAAAGCAACGCGCAGGTCTACGTGAGGCAATACCTCATGCTCACCGACCGCAATAACGACGAGCAGAGCTTCCGTGCCTGCGCCCAGGAGATCGCCGAGGAGCTCTACGGCACCGGCAGAACGGAGGTCGCGCTCTATGCGCTGGATGGCACGTACCTGCTCAGCTATGGCGGTGAGCGCCGCGTTCAGGAGGGCGAGGCGCGGCGGAACGCGGGCGAGGAGGCGGCGTTCCAAAGCGCAATCAATGGCCGCGCGGCCTATAGCTTGCAATACGGCGAGGGCCGCAAGTGCGCCGTGCGCTTCTACACGCCCTTGGTCGTGGTGGAAGAGCCCATTGGCATCATCAGCTATGCCTTGGATTACTCCACGCAGTATCGCCAGTTTGATTTGATGGCCCGCACCCTGCTCAGCGGCACGATGGTGGTGGTGGCGCTGGTTTGCAGCATTGTGCTCCTCTTCTTGACGCACATCCTAAACCCCGTCCGCCGCCTCAGCCTGCTCTCCACGCGCGTGGCCGCCGAGATCAAGGAGGGCCATATCACCCTGCCCGCCCCGCGCCGCCGCACCCCGCCCCGACGCCGCGACGAGATCAGCGAGCTTTCCGGCAATTACGAGGCCATGCTGCGCACCGTCAGCGCCCAGTTTGAGCGCATTTCCCAGGACCGCGTGCGCATCTTGCAGCTGCTGGACAGCCGCCAGGCGTTTTACAACAACGTCACCCACGAGCTCAAGACGCCGCTGACCACCATCAAGGGCTATGCGCAGCTCATGGAGGAGAACAGCGCCGACGAGGAGCTCCTCCACACGGGCCTTGCCCACATCCAGCACGAGAGCGCCCGCCTGCACCAGATGGTCATTCAGCTGCTGGAGATGTCGGACCTTGACAAGGACGGCGGGCCGGAGCCCATGGACGTGACCGAGGTGCTCGCCTCCGTGGCCGACGCCATGTCCCTAAAGGCCAGCCGCTATCAAAACGTCATTCGCATGCGCGACGGGGGCCCGCTCTTCATTGCCGGCAAGGAGAGCCGCGTCCGGCAGCTCTTCATCAACCTGATCGATAACGCCATCAAGTACGGCATGGCGGAGGCGTCCATCTGGGTGGAAGCCTTCCCACAGGGCAGCCGCGCGGTGATCCGGGTGATCAACCGCGGCAAGGGCATGACGGGCGAGGAGATCGAGCACATCTTCGAGCCCTTCTACCGCACCGATAAAGACCGTTCGCGCGAATTGGGCAGCGCGGGATTGGGCCTTGCCATCTGCAAAAAGATCGTCGACGAGCACGGCGGCGCCATTGCCGTCGACAGCCG
>CAOKIU010000053.1 GCA_948468595.1 uncultured Christensenella sp. | reverse complement strand
CCCCCCCCCCCCCCGGGCCCCCCCCCCCCCCCCCCCCCCCCCCCCCCCCCCCCCCTCCCGCTCGTTGCGGGTTAGGAAATCCACACCGCTCCATCTTCCAGGTGCCCATTCCTCGGGTTTTCACTCCGCGAGTGAAAACCCTCCGCTTGGGTCGGGGTGCGCGACGGGGCGTGCCCCCTCGCCTCCCGCTTGTTGCGGATTAGGACATCCACACCGCTCCATCTTCCAGCCGCCCATTCCCCGGTTTTTCACTCCGCGAGTGAAAACCCTCCGCCTTAGGCTGAACAAACGACAACCCGGGAGTTTTCACTCTCCCGGGTTGTCGTAACTTGCGCGATGAATCGGCTTGCAAACCGTGGTTTACTCCTCTTCTTCCTCCTCGGGAAGATTGGCGTTGTGATAAACCTCGGAAACATCATCCAGATCGTCGAGCATATCCAAAATCTTCTGCAAGCGCTCCAATTCGTCACCCTGAGGATCCGTGGTGTTCTGCGGCACCAGGCTTGCCTCGGCCGAGACAATGGTGTACTTGCCTTCCAGCGCTTCGCGCACGGCGGCCACATCGTTGGGATCGGTCTCGATCTCAAAATAGCCGTCGTTGAGCGCCACGTCGTTGGCGCCGGCCTCCACCGCGTCCATCATCACTTCATCCTCGTCCAGGCCCTCGCCCTCCAGCACGATGATGCCCTTGCGGTCGAACATCCAGTTGACGCATCCCGTGGCGCCCAGCGATCCGCCGTGCTTTTCAAAGCAATGGCGCACGTCGGAGGCGGTGCGGTTCAGGTTGTCGGTGATGCAGTCCACGATGATCGCGGTGCCCGCGGGACCATAGCCCTCGTAGCTGATCTCCTTATAGTTGTCGCTCTGTCCCTCGCCCGCCGCCTTTTTGATGGAACGGTTGATATTGTCGTTGGGCATGTTGTTATATTTCGCCTTGGCAATGACGTCGCGCAGCTTGGAGTTCAGCGCCGGGTCCGGCCCTCCCGCCTTGACGGCGATGGCGATCTCGCGGCCGATCTTGGTGAAGATCTTGCCCCTGGCAGCGTCCGTCTTGCCCTTTTTCATTTGAATGTTATGCCACTTGGAATGTCCGGACATGCACAAATCCCTCCCGAGAATGTTCGTAAAATGCTTACCTGCCATTATAGCATATTTTTCACCCGCGCGTAAAGGGAAACGCGGCGCTTTCTGCGCTCGTTTTAGGTAATGGTCAGGTAAATTCTGCTCTATTCGCCCGTCGCCCCTATATCGGGCAGGAGATTGAGCATATCCTCCGTGCTTTCGACATTGACATAGGATTGCGGCACCTGACCCACGATCACAGTCTCCGCCACCGGCACCTGTGAAATCACCTCCACTTGTTTGGCGCCCGTTGGAATGACGATGCGCATCAGCGCTCTGATGCGGATATAGACCTTGTGGCGCGTCTGGTTGATGCCCGCCGTTTGAAACTCCGTGATGAACTCCGAGGCCACAGAGCCTACGGGCACGACCTTGACCAGCATTTCCGGTCCGCGCCCCGCCAGCAGGGGGTTGCCCGTTGCGGACCCCAGCGAAATGCGGATGGACTGCTGCTCAATGTCGGCAATGTACTGCTGTGCGGTCAAGGCCGTTTGGGTGGAGATGCGGTTCATGTTTACGGTATTGGCCTGGAGCAGCGTCACGTGCCCTTGCTCGTCCCGCGCTACCGTGATCAGCTCGTCGTAGCTTACGTCGGATAAATTGCGGGCAATGGCGCTGTTTACGGCATCCAGGGCGATGGCGCGCACGCGCGATTCCGCGGTGTTTAGGATGATGGGGCGCAGGTTGACCTCCGTCACCACGCCGATGACCACCGCCAGGATGACAAGCGTGACCAAAACCGTCACAACCAGCGCGACCCGCTTTTTCTTTCCCATATAAAACCCTCCTCTTGAAGAAGGAACCTCGCCGGCATTTGGCGAATTCATCTATGTTTATGCGTAACGAACACGCGGGAGGAACGTTCATGCAGAAAAATCACCCAAAAAATGAAAAGAAGAGTCCTCGCTCTTTCTCCATTTTTAAGCCGCGCGACAAGCAGCCCAACTATATCCTGGCGGTGCTGTGCAACACCGTTGCGATTCTGATGGTGGTGGTGCTCGTCTTTGGCATGGCGGGCTTTGGCGCGGTCATGGGCATTGCCAAGGCCTATTACGATACCACGCCGGAGCTGGATGTGGAAAAGATCGAAACTCAGAACCTCACCTCGTTTATTTACGATTTCAACGGCGACCTCATCACCGCCTACAAGGGCGCGGAAAACCGCATCTGGGCGGCCTACGCCGAAATTCCCGAGCAGCTGGCCAATGCCTTTGTCGCGGTGGAGGACGCGCGCTTTTTTACGCACAACGGCATCGACATCAAGCGCATCATCGGCGCTTTTGTCTCCAACCTGCGCAACGAGAGCACCCAGGGCGGCTCCACCATCACGCAGCAGCTCATCAAGACCCGCCTTTTGACCACCGAGCAAAGCTACAAACGCAAGCTGCAAGAAGCCTATATGGCCATAGAGTTGGAAAAAAAATACTCCAAGGAGCAGATTCTGGAGTGGTATTTGAACACCATTCCCCTGGGCGAGAGCAATTACGGCATCAAGGCAGCCGCCAAGGACTACTACGACAAGGAGCTTGACGAGCTGACGCTGCGCGAATGCGCCTCCCTTGCGGCCATCACGCGCAATCCCACCCGCTACAATCCGCGCCGCAACTACTTTGGCGCGGGCACCAAGAGCACCACCGACGACCGCACCGATTACGTGCTACAGTGCATGTACAAAAACAACTTCATCACCAAGCAGGAGTATGAATCGGCGCTTGCCGATACCCTCCAGGTGGTGGAGCACTCCACCGTAAACGACCTGTACGACATGCCCGCGGCAGTGGAAACCGTGCTGGACGACGCCGTGACCGAACTGCTGGCGGATCGTGGCATGGAGAACACCGCCGCCAACCGCAAGCTCATGCGCAGCGAGATCCAGACCGGCGGCTATCACATCTATTCCACCATTGATCCCGTGGTGCAGGGCATCGCGGAGGACGTTCTCTACACATGGGAGGATTATCCCGCCCTTGCGGACGCCTCCACCTCCTTTGCGCGCTCCACGCAGGCGGAGCAGCCGCAGGCCGCCTGCGTCATCTATGACTACACGGGCGGCGAGGTGCGCGCCGTGGTGGGGGGCCGCACGCCGCCCACGCAGTTCCTGCTGCTCAACCGCGCCACCAGCGCCAACATGCCCGTCGGCTCCTCCATCAAGCCCCTTGCGGTTTATGGGCCCGCGCTGGACAAGGGCTACTCCCCTGCCTCCGTCTCCTCCAATCTGCCTGTTCCCATCGAGGGCTGGGTTTCCTCCAAGGGTTATCCTGCCAACTCCTCCAGCACGCAGTACAAGGGGATGGTCACGCTTCGCCAGGGCATGCGCGCCTCGCTCAACATCGTGGCGGCCAACACCTTGGTCGATAAGGTGACCATTGAGGACAGCGTGGAGTACCTGATCTCCATGGGCATCGACCCCGACCACATCAACGCCGATGGTTCCGGCCTGGCGCTGGGCTCCTCCGGCATCACGGTGATGGAAATGGCGGAGGCCTTCGGCACCATCGCCAACAAGGGCACCTACCAAAAACCCCTGACCTTTACCAAGATCACCGATGCGACCGGCAACGTCATTCTGGATATGAAGGCCAAGCAGGCGCAGAGCAAGCATCAGGTCTTCCGCGAGGGCACGGCCTATATGCTCGTCGATATGCTCACAGACGCCGTAAACCGCGGCACCGGTACGGCGGCGCGCATCAAAGGGCTGACCATCGCCGGCAAGACCGGCACGCATTCCGATTACAAGAGCGTGTTCTTCTCCGGCATCACCCCGTATTATTCCGGCGCGGTGTGGGTTGGGCACGATGAGTTTAAGTCCCTCTATCGCGGCGCCACGGGCGGCAAGGAGGCCGCGCCCATCTGGAAGGAGATCATGCAGCGCATCCATGAGGAGTATGCCTTGGAGGATAAGCCCATCATTGCGGATGATCCGGCCAGCCTTGGCCTTACCAAGGTCACGCTCTGCTCCCTGACGGGCAAGCTCGCAACCGAAACCTGCGCGCAGGACGCTGACTTCCCGCCCACAACCGACTGGTGCCATGCGGACAGCGTGCCCAGGGAATCATGCGACCTGCACATCTCCCTTACGACGGATGCCTTAACCGGTAAACTCGCGCGCCGGGGCTGTACCGACGTCAAAGAAACGGTCTATCAAATCGTACCTCCGGAATGGGGCTGCGATGGGATGGATGACAGCAAGTTCTATACCCTCTTCCCCCACGGCATCCGCGGCTATTCCTCCGCGTCCGCATTGCTCGCGGTCAAGGACAGCCTGCCTGACAGCTTATACTGCTCTATGCACACCGATTATACCATCCCCTCCTACGATCCAACCGGCGATGGCAGCGGCTCCAACATCTATCCCATGTATACGCCACCGCCCACCTCAAACGATTCGAACGTCTTTTACTGTCATAACACAGCCCCCCCCACACTTTTCGTGTTGGGGCGCGCTTTGACCATCCTCCGTCTACTCGTCCTCCACAGTAATGATCAACTCATCATTTTGGTGGCTGGTGAGTTCCGATAGGTTCAATTCATAGGTGATGGGATAGAATACGCCGTTGCGATTCTGGTAAAACATGAGGATCACGCTCTCCTGCGTATTCCCCTGAAAGATGGAATTGCTCGCCAACGCGCCCAGCTGCGTGGTCTTGCCGTCCGCCAGGCTGTAGCGCATGAGGCAGACGGGGTAATCCTTGGCGTCCGTTGCGTCTTCATTCGCCGTCAAGTAGAACAGCGCCTTGCTGTCGCCGGACCACACATAGTCGGAAAGGGAGGTATCCGCCGCTATCTGCACGCGCTCGCCGGATTTTAGATCGCAAAGCACCAGCGTCGCCCGGGAGGTATTTTCCCCGTCCTCGTAGACGATGAGCACCATCTTGCTGCCATCCGGCGAGAGCAGGAATCCATCCCCCACATCGAAGAGCTCGCGGCTCCCGCTCTGTGCATCGACCGCGTAAATGTTTCCGTATTCATCGTTGAAATAGACGACGCCGCCAGCGGCGCCCACGTTGCCATAGCCGCCCTCTCGCTCCTCCACAGCTCTAAGCGGCTCCTCCCCCATCTCAGCCAGGCGCGGTTCGTAGGCCATTAGCTGCATGGAATCGTCGCCGCACATGGCGTAGAGCACGCCGTCGCCACCCCAGGATAGATCCGCGGTGTAATCGCCCATGCCCTCCGCCGACAGGAAGAGCAGGCCGCCATCCCTGCGGTCGTAAAGGTAGAGCAGGCGAGCGCCGTCCGATTGCTCCAATAGGGCGATGTACCGGCCGTCCCTGGAACAGACCGCCTTTTGCACCGAGGAAAACGCCGTATCCATCAGCCGCTCGCGCTTACCGTCCTGATGATACACCCATACCTCTTCAAAGGTCTCCGTGGCGCCGTCGCCCGTCAATTCGACCTGCGGCCGCGCCATAATCATGCCGCCATCGTCGTTGCGGCACAGAAAGCGCGCGTCCACCGCCACCAAGCGGCCGTCGATGACGTCATCCTCCGTCTTCAGGGCGCCCATCATCGTCAGCAAGGAACGCGAAATCGGCTCGGCAAAGGCAGGCGCTTCGCCGGAGGAAAGCTGAATCACCTCCGCCGTGTCGTCGCTGCCGGCAGCCTCCAACTCCTCGTTGATCGCCTGGCACCGGGCGTCGGCTTCATCCAGCGCCGCCATGCCCTCCGTAAGGTAGTAAGCGCTGGCAAAATCATCGCAAAGGGTGGGGCGCATCGCATTCTTACCCGCGATTCCGGCGTTCTCTTCCTTATAGGGGAGCTTGACATGATACTGCTCGACGCTCGCCGCATCGTCCGCGCGCACGCTGAGCTTGAGCTTTCCCTCCTCCTGATCCACCTTATAGGCCACCGCCCCGGAGAACTGGAAGTAGAGCGCCATGCCCTTATCCTCCCGCTCCGTCACCAGCCCCTGGAATTCCCCCATGCGCTCCAGGTCCTGGCCCAAGAACTCGAACAGTCCCTCCGGCAGGTGCACGACGATGCGGGAGGGCGCGGTGAGCGCCTCGATGCGATAGGCCGGAAGCGCCTTGCAAAGCGCAGCGCCGGGGTTATCCGCAGTGGCTCCCTCGTAAAAGGAGAGGGTCAGCACAACGTCCTCCTGCCTGCGCTGGACGGCGATCTGTGCGAGGTTAAAATTCTTTTGCGACTTGCTTCCCCCATCCAGCGACTGCCCTTGGCCATAGTAACCCGGAACCGAAGAGGCAGGGTCCGGCTCCTGGCGCGCACAGCCCGCGCCCAGCAGCATCAGCGCCGCCAGCAGGATGATCCATACTCTTTTCATGCTTCCTCCCAAATCGAAAACATTCATCGTTAACCTTTTTAAGTATACAATAAAAACCGCCGCAAGGCAACGTGGGTTGCGCATTTTAATTTAACATCGTTTTTACATTCGGCAATTTGAAAGAAATATGGATTGCAAATTTCTTTTCAGCGTTATATAATATTAAAAACTAGATTTAGGAGGTATTAAAATGACTTTTAATAAAGACAGAGATTTGGTCAGCGCCTATTTGCACATCTTCGGGCTGCTCCTTTCGGTCGCAGGGACGGTGGTGCTCATCGTCAAGGGCGCGCCGCTCTCTCCCTGGCACGTGGTGAGCTATTCCATTTTCGGCGCCACGCTCATCGCGCTGTATGCGGCCAGCTCCACCTATCACCTGCTATATATCTCCGAAAGGGTGCACAACACCCTCCGGCGCATCGACCACATCATGATCTTCATGCTCATTGCGGGCACCTATACGCCCATCTGCCTGGTAACGCTCAGAGGCCCGTGGGGCTGGGTGCTCTTTGGCATTGTGTGGGGCTGCGCGCTGGCGGGCCTTCTGATCAAGATCTTTTGGATGGATGCGCCGCGCTGGCTGTCCACGTTTTTTTACATCGCCATGGGTTGGGCGGCGCTGATTGCCATCTGGCCGCTGACGCACCGGCTGAGCGCGCAGGCGTTGTGCTGGCTGTTTGGCGGCGGCCTGGTCTATACCGTGGGCGGCGTGTTTTACGCGCTGAAGATTCCGCGCATCAGGGCCAAGCATTTTGGCTTTCACGAGCTGTTCCACATCTTCATCCTGCTGGGATCGGCCTGCTTTTACGTGCTGATTTTCCGCTATATTCTCTAAATGAGCGCATGTTCATTCGCCTTGCACTTTGTTTTTCCACATGGTAGACTATAGGGTAGCTTCCATGAATTCTGCCCATTTTATGACTTTGGAGGACTGGCGATATGAACATGCATCCCTACACCACCGTGGCCGTCGAACACCTGATGAAGTTGGTCAACATCCCAAGCCCAACGGGCTTTACGCATATTGCGGCGGCGTATCTCATGGACACGCTGGAGGGTTATGGCTTTGCGCCGTATCTCACGCACAAGGGCAACGTGGTCTGCCCCATCGGCGGGGAGGGACACCCGCTGGTCGTGGCCGCGCACGTGGATACCATCGGGGCGATGGTGCGCTCCATCAAGCCCAACGGTCGGCTGCGCTACACGCAGATTGGCGGCTATCCTGACAACAACATCGAGAACGAGACGTGCGTGGTGCACACCCGCGACGGCCGTTCCTATACGGGCACCTTTTACCTGACCACGCCCGCCTCCCATGTTTACAAGGGCATCACCGAGGTCAAGCGGGACGATTTGACCCTCGAAGTGGTGCTGGACGAAAATGTATCCAGCAAAGAGGACGTGCGCGCGCTGGGCATCGATGTGGGTGACTTTATCACGCTGGACCCCCGCGCGGTGAACACGCCCTCGGGCTACATCAAGAGCCGCCATTTGGACGACAAAGCGTCCACCAGCGTGCTGTTGGCGCTGGCCAAGATGGTCTCGGGCGCGGATCTGACGCTCTCGCGCAAGGTTTACCTCGTCTTTACCGTCCATGAAGAGGTGGGCCATGGATGCTGCGCAGGGCTGCCGGAGGATGCGGAGGACATTCTCTCGGTGGACATGGGCTGCGTGGGCGACGACCTTGCCTGCGACGAAACCATGGTCTCCATCTGCCCCAAGGACAGCCGCGGCCCCTACAACTACGAGATGACCAGCAAGCTGATCGAGCTGGCCAAGGAAAACGACCTCAAGTACGCGGTGGACATCTATCCCATGTACGGCTCCGACGCGGACGCCGCCCTGATGTCCGGCCACAACTTCCGCCACGCGCTCATCGGGCCGGGCGTCTTTGCCTCCCACGGCTACGAGCGCACGCACGTCTCGGGCGTGGACAACACCTTAAAGCTGCTGGTGGCCTTCGTCACCGATTGACTTTCTAAATGAGGATTTCACGTATGGCCATTCGCAACGCCTGCTAGGCGGTCGCATTGCCTCAGGGCCGCGTGCCGCTCAATCATCGTTATCGTGGTGAGGATGGCGCGCGAGGCTGCGGAAGAGACGGGAGAAACCGAGCGTGTGGAGCGGTTCTGCGCGCACGGCATCCGGACTACACCCATCGCGTGCTGCACATCTTCTTGCGTCCCCGCGCAGCGCTTCCCCCAGGCAAGCCATAGAGCCCGACGAGCACCAGACGACGAGCTGCTTCTAGGTCTCTGCGGAGGCTATCGTGAGCCTGCCCCTGCGCCCGTTTGGCATCGCGCCGCACATCCGCGCGATGGCGGAGGGCACAGAGCCGCTGTTCCTCCCCGCGTTCTATCGCTGAACAACCCCAATGAAACGCCCAGCGTCCTGCCTTGATAATCCGGCAGGTGCTGGGCGTTTTGTCATTCTCCCGCCTCCGCAATGGCCTTGAGGAAGGCGTCGCCGTATCGCGCCAGCTTCTGCGCGCCCACCCCTGAGACCTCCAGGAACTCGTGGCGAGTGGCGGGGCGCTTTAAGCACATGTCCTTGAGGGTGGCGTCGGTGAAGATGAGGTAGGCGGGCAGATGCGCCTCATCCGCCAGCTCCCGGCGCAGAGCCTTGAGCGCGCGCAGGAGCGGGTCGCTGTCGGATACCTCCGCCGTTGACGGTCCGCCCTTACCGGTGCGCGCGGGCCGGCGGGTGGGCCGCTCTACCTCGGTATGCACCTGCATCGTCAACACCGCATCCTCGTAGAGGATCTCCTCCGCACCGTCGCCCAGGCGCAGCACGGGATACTCGCTGTCATCGGTCGTGAGGATGCCCTTGTAGAGCAGATAGTCCATAACCGCGCGCACTTCCTTTTCCGCCATGCCGCGCAGCTTGCCAAAGCTGCCGCACCGGTCGAGCCGAAGCTGCTTGACGCGCGCCTGCTCGCTGCCGCGCAGCACGTCCACGATCATCTTCTTCCCGTAGCGCTGGCGCGTCTCGGATACGCAGGCTAGGATGCCGCGGGCCGTGTCCGTCACATCCACCGTGGCAAACCCGGAGGTGCAGTTGGAGCAGTTCCCGCAGTAATCCTCCGCCGGCTCGCCGAAGTACTTGAGCATGTAGCCGCGCAGGCAGTCTGTGGTAGTGCAGTAAAAGGTCATGCGCCTGAGTCCCTCGCGCATCTTCTCCTTGACCGCTTCCGCCTGTTCCTGCGTAAGCTCCGCGCCGGCCCCGCTCCGCTCAATCAAAAAGGAGTTTGTGTGCACGTCCTGCCCGCTGTAGAGCAGGATGCAGTCCGCCTTGGACCCGTCGCGGCCCGCACGGCCCGCCTCCTGATAGTAGGACTCCAAATTCTTGGGCATGTTGTAGTGAACGACAAACCCCACGTTGGATTTGTCAATGCCCATGCCAAAGGCGTTGGTCGCAACCATGACGTTGCAGCGGTCATAGAGGAAATCATCCTGGTTGTTCCGCCGCTCCTCGTCGGTGAGTCCCGCGTGGTAGCGGGTGGCCGACCAGCCGTTGGCGGCGAGCAGGGCGCACACCTCCTCCACGCCCTTGCGCGTGGCGCAGTAGACAATGCCGCTTCGCTCCCGCATCCTCTCCAGCACGCGCAGCAGCTCATCCTGCTTGCGCTGCGGCGCGCGCACCTCAAAGCGCAGGTTGGGCCGGTCAAAACCGGTGGTGAGGCGGAACGGGTTCTCAAGCCCCAGCAGTGCCTCTATGTCGCGCTTGACCTCGCTGGTGGCGGTGGCGGTAAAAGCGCCCACCACCGGCCGGCGCGGCAGCGCGTCCAAAAACTCTCGAATGCGAAGGTAACTGGGCCGGAAGTCCTGCCCCCACTGGGAGACGCAATGCGCCTCATCCACGGCGACCAACGGCACGGGCACGGTTTGGCAGAGGCTTTGAAACTCCGGCGTCTCCAACCGCTCCGGCGCGACATAGATGATCTTATACGCCATGGCGCGTGCGTTTTCGATGGCCAAGCGGTATTGGCGCGCCGTCAGCGAGCTGTTGAGGTACGCGGCCCGGATGCCCGCCTGGTTGAGCGCGGCGACCTGATCCTTCATCAGCGAGATGAGCGGCGAGATCACGAGCGCGACTCCCTCCAGCAGCACCGCCGGGATCTGATAGCACAGAGACTTGCCCGCGCCTGTGGGCATGACGCAGGCCGCGTCCCGGCCCGAGAGCAGCGCGGAGATGATCTCTTCCTGCCCCGGTCGAAACGCGCTGTAGCCAAAGTACTGGGAAAGCGCCTCCAGCTTATCCATTTTCCTCTTCCTTCATTCGCTCATACAAATCGTTTAAATACACCCATCTCTCGGTCAGGCGCTCCAACTCCGCCTCCGCAGCCTCCCGCTTTTGCGTCAGTTCCTGCAAGGCCACGTAATCCGCCTGCGCCTGCTCCATGCGCGCGTCCAGATCCGCGATTTCCGCTTCGCACGCGGCGATCACCGCGTCGATGGTCTCAAACTCCCGCTGTTCCTTGAAGGTGAACTTGACCTTCTTAGCGCGCGCCGGGACCGGGGCGGCGGGCTTTTCCGCCCGCTCCTGCGCGCGCGGCGGGGTGGGGAGCCGCGCCAGGACGTAGTCGCTGTAGCCGCCCGGATACTGCCGGCTCACCCCATCGCCTTCATATGCGAAGATGCGCTCCATCAGCCGGTCCAAGAAATAGCGATCGTGCGAGGCCGCCACTACCGCGCCGGAAAAGTGGTCCAAGTAGTCCTCCAGCACTGTCAAGGTCGCAATGTCCAAATCGTTGGTGGGCTCATCCAGCAAAAGGACGTTGGGCGCCTCCATGAGCACCGAAAGCAGGTACAGCCGCCGCTTTTCCCCGCCGGACAGCCGCTTGATGGGCGTGTATTGCAGATCCGCATTGAAGAGGAATCTCTCCATCATCTGCGTGGCGGTAAAGCGCCCCTCGTCCGTTTCCACGCTTAGGGCAATGCTCTTGATCCAATCAACGGCGCGCATCTCCCCGTCCATCTGCGCGTTGTCCTGACGGAAATAGCCGATGCGCACCGTCTCTCCCCGGATGATGGCGCCGCTGTCCGGCGCGAGCGCCCCGGCAATGAGGTTGAGCAGCGTGGACTTTCCGCATCCGTTGTGGCCCACAATGCCTACGCGGTCGTCGCGCAGCAAAGTGTAGGTAAAATCCTTGATGAGCTGTTTGCCGCCCAGCGCCTTGGAAACGCCCTCAATCTCCACGATCTTGCGCCCCAGGCGTGTGGAGAGCGAGCCCATGCGCACATTCTCCTGCTGGCTGGGCGCTTGCACTTCCGAGAGCTGTTCAATGCGCTCGATGCGGCCTTTGGCTTTGGTGCTGCGCGCCCGGGCGCCGCGGTGCATCCATTCCAGTTCCTTGCGGAGAACCGCTTGCCGCTTGCGCTCGGAGGCCAGCGCCATGTCCTGCCGCTCCGCCTTGAGTTCCAGATACTTGGAGTAGTTTGCAGGGTAGGTATAGAGCTTGCCGCCGTCCAATTCCACGATCTTGCCCGTGACGCGCTCCAGGAAATACCGGTCATGCGTGACCATCACCAGCGCCCCCGAAAAGCTCTGGAGCATCTTTTCCAGCCACTCCACCATTTCGTTGTCCAGATGATTCGTGGGCTCGTCCAGCAAGAGCAGTTCACATGGGCGCACCAGCGCCGCGGCAAGGGCCACCTTTTTTTGCTGCCCGCCGGAGAGCGCGTCCACCGGCGCGCTCACATCCTCAAATCCCAAGCGCGTCAAGATGCTCTTGGCCTCGTATTCGTTCAGCTCCCGCACGTCCGGGGTTACGCCCTCGAACACCGCCTCTAATATCGTCGCGCCTTTGCGAAATTGCGGCGTTTGGGGCAGGTAGCCGACACGCGCGCGGCTGCTCATGGTCACGCTCCCGCTGTCCGGCGGCTCCATGCGCGCCAGGATCTTGAGCAAGGTGCTCTTGCCCGTGCCGTTGACGCCCAGTATCCCGATCTTATCGCCCTCCTCGACGATCAACGTCGCCTCGTCGAGCACTTTTTTAAGCGTAAATGCCTTGGAAATGCGTTCTGCCGCTGCTATCATATCTACCTCAATGGTCAATTGGGGCACAACGGCCAAGGCCGTTGTGCCCGCAATCAGTGTTCTTTAGCCGCCCAAATAGGCTTTTTTTACCTTATCGTCGTTGAGCAGCACACTGGCGTCGCCGCTCATGACGATGCTACCCGTCTCCAATACATAAGCGCGGTTGGCAATGCTCAGCGCCATCTTGGCGTTTTGCTCCACCAGCAGGATGGTCATGCCGGAGTCATTGACATCCTTGATGATGGAGAAGATCTCCTTGACCAGGATGGGCGACAGGCCCATGGAGGGCTCGTCCAGCAGAAGCATCTTGGGCTTGGACATCAGCGCGCGGCCAATGGCCAGCATCTGCTGCTCCCCGCCGGAGAGCGTCCCGGCCAACTGCTTGCGCCGCTCCTTCAGCCGCGGCAGGCGCTCGAACACCATGTCGTAATCCTGTTGAACGCCCTCGCGGTCCTTGCGAATGTAAGCGCCCATCTCCAGGTTCTCCTGCACGGTCAATTCCGCGAAAATGCGCCGGCCTTCCGGAACCTGCGCAAGGCCCAGGCGCACAATGCGGTGTGGCTTGGTGCTCAAAAGATCGTGATCCAGGAAGCGAATGGAGCCGCTCTTGGGCTTGATCAAGCCGGACACGGCGTGCAGGGTCGTGGTCTTGCCCGCGCCGTTGGCGCCGATCAGGGTGACGATCTCCCCCTCGTTGACCTCAAAGGAGATGCCCTTGATGGCGTGGATGGCGTCGTAATACACGTGAAGGTCGTCAACCGAAAGCATCGTTCCCATGCGCTACTCCCCTCCCAAATACGCCGCGATCACGCGCGGGTCATTGCGCACCTCTTCCGGGCTGCCGGAGGAGATGATCATGCCGTAATCCAACACGTAGAGCCGCTCGCAGATGCCCATGACAAAGCTCATGTCGTGCTCGATGAGCAGAATAGAGATGGAAAACTTGTCCCGGATGGAGCGGATGGTGTGCATCAGCTCCTGCGTTTCGGTGGGGTTCATGCCCGCCGCCGGCTCGTCCAACAGCAGCAGCTTGGGATTTGTCGCCAGGGCCCTGGCGATCTCCAGCTTGCGCTGCTGGCCGTAGGGCAGGTTGCGCGCGGTGTGCTCCGCCAAATCGTCCAGACCCACGACCTTGAGGAGCTCGTGCGCGCGCTGGTCCACCTCTTTTTCCGCCTTCCAATACCTTGGCAGGCGGAGAATGGAGTCCAGCATGCTGCACCGAATGGAGGCATCCATGGCAATCTTCACGTTATCCATCACGGAAATATCCTTGAACAAGCGGATGTTCTGGAACGTGCGCGCGATGCCCTGCGCCGTGGTCTCGTAGGTCTTTTTTCCCACGATGCTCACCTTTTCCAACTCAATAGAGCCGGTGGTGGGCTGATAGACGTTGGTGAGCATGTTAAAAACCGTGGTCTTGCCCGCGCCGTTGGGGCCGATCAGGCCCACGATCTCCCCTTGACCGATGCTGAAGCTGACGTCCTTGACGGCGTTGAGCCCGCCAAAGGTGATGCCCAGGTTCTGAACGTTCAGGATCTCGCTCATGCCCTATCCCCTCCCTCTTTGCGCTTGCCGCCCTTCATGCGGCGCATCGTGCTCGTGAGGGAAAACTCCACCGTGCCCATCAGACCCGTGGGCCTAAAGAGCATCATCACGATGAGCAGCACCGAATAGAGCAGCATCCGATAGTCGGAAAACCCGCGCAGCGCTTCGGGCAGGACGGTGAGCACCACGGCCGCGATGATGGAGCCAGTGATGCTGCCCATGCCGCCCAGAACGACCATGACCAGGAACTCCACCGAGAAGTTAAAGTCAAACTTGCTGGGCGCGAGCACGCCAACGTGATGCG